>NZ_JBNNMF010000023.1:0-74385 GCF_050272495.1 Solibacillus cecembensis
TGTACAAAATAGCCAGCTATCTGAAAAAATTCAGATAGCTGGCCATTCGTCGTGCGTACCGTAGAGGTGCGCTATTTTTTATAATTCGGGCTTACTTCTAAACTTAGCTACGAAGAGCAATATTATTGGTAAGAAAATAGAAAAAATAGCTATGATTAGTGGCCAAGTCTGTTGGTTATATTTATCGGAATGAATGTTGTTCTCATGAACAATTTGAGAAAGAGCTATAGCAACCATTCCAAGTGGTAGAATTAATGGTCTATGATCCTTTAGTTTTAGCATTTGGCTTAGGCCGATTAAAGAAGCATAAAAATATATATAAGCTCTTACAAATATTGTGACCATCCACATAAAAGCCATTATAATCTCAATGCGTTGTAAAAAGTTTCCGACAGAAATTTTTTGAGCTAATGTATAACTCGGAAATGTTCTTAATGATGTATTGGTTACACCTAATACTAAAATCGATAACGCTATAAAAGTAGTTATAATTAATCCTCCAATGATTGTACCAATGTAAAAGCCCTTTTTACCAGATTGAAGGTTATTAATAGCAGAAGGAAAAATCATTAATAGAACGATTAATGGAAACGAAAACAGACCCATGAAATGTAATAGACTATATATTAGTGGAGGAATGGATACTTCAAAAACCGGTTGAATATTTTTAAAATCAATTTGTGGTGAAACAAAGAACAAAAAAATAATAAATATGAACAAGAAAACTGGAAACAGTATTTCTACCGTACGGGCAAAAACTTCTATACCCTGATATGCCGCAAATAGAATAATAAAGGTGAAAAATATGGAAAATACGGCCTGCGGTGTTTCGGGCATCACCTCTGTTTGTAAGAAATAACCTATGAAGTACAGTAACTCTCCTGATGATAGAAGTGTTAACAGCACAAATCCTAGAGAAACAAATTTTCCAATAAAGCTTCCTAAAATTTTTTCAGTTACTTCTACAAGAGAAAGGTTCGTCATTTTATTTGATAAAACAATATATAGCTTAATTAAAAGTAAGCTTAATAAAGTACCTATAGTTGCTACAATCCAAGCATCTTGCTTTACTTCTAGAGCTATGCTTGCTGGAATAATTAGTATTCCTGTTCCAACTGTATAGAGAATAACAATTATTGTGAATTGTCGGGAGCTTATCAATTGTTTTTCCATAATATATGCCTCTTATAAATTATTTTTATTTAGCAATGTTTCTATTAGAAAGTCACTGATTGGTTGAAAAAAATAAATAATTGCGTCCAATGGGCTGATAATGAAGAAATTTAAACCAATAGCAATGTTTAAGGATGTCCCAATGATTAACAAAATAGAGAATGTCAAAGTTAGTTTAGTACCGCCTTTTTTTAATTTAGGAAGTTCAATTAAAATAATTACAATTGAAATCATAAATATGCCTAACGTGATTAGCATAATCATTTTTACTCCTTTAATTTCGAGTTTTGCAAAGTCCCTATTCCTTGTGTATTGACATTAACTTTAACATTAACTTCTACTTCAGGATATATTGTTTGCCAGTCGTCTTTAATCTTTTTCCATTCTGTAGGGTCAGCACGATGAATCGCATCCGCAAAACCAAGTACATCTGCTTGATAATGTTCTTGAAGAATTTTCAGCACTTGAACAATGCTTTTTTCAATGGTTTTTTCAGTTTGATTATTTATCCAATCCATAGTTTTTATTTCTGTCAAATTAATATCACATTTGACCTCAGCAACATTTTGAACAACATCGATGCTAACATTTATTGTAGGCTTGCCATCCTTAATTATCCCTTTTGTTTTAGTTTTAGATTGAGTAATTTCCGTTGTTAACTCTCCATCAGAAGGACAAGCAATAATTTCAATTGTTGATTTAATATTATCGTTTAAATAATTTAAACTTTTACTTTCATATTCATCAATAAAACCTAATAATTTATCCTCTTTAAAAATAGCGAGGCCAGTAAACTTAAGTATTACGGGCGTTTCTATTCTTTCTACGTTTGCTTGGTCTATGCCTAAACTTTTATCCCCTTGTACTTCAATGGCTGATAGAGCAAAATCGTGGTTGTTTACTCCTAAATATGTCACTAAATCTTCAATATCAACTTCTAAAGTGGAGCCCCATGCATCTTCCATACCTTTTAAAGAATTTAACATTTTATTGGCAGGGATTTTTTCGATTGGGGTTAATACATTTAAAACATCCTTTGCAGTTGCTTGCTGAGATACGATAATTGTAAAATCATTTCGTAACTCTTGATCTCTAGCTAAAAAATCAACGGTATCTCGTAAACCGTTTACAGCTAATTCCTCACCGATAACTACTATTTGTAAATGAGCAAAATATAGTTTTCTAGGGGACAAGGCTAATATTTTTCGAACAGCTTCAAATACTGTTTTTCCATTAGCGTGATAGGTGACAACTGGTGCTTGTCCACCTCCAGATTGTTTGGAGGAAACCTGACTAGGATTAATTACTTGTACAGATATGGCGTATTCACCATCAATAAAATCAATACCGAGCGCTGCAACAAGTGCTAATTCATTTAATTCACGTTTACTCCAACAACCGCTTAAAATTAAAAGTAGAAAGATGATTGGTAAAATGAATAGTTTCTTCTTCATTGAGTTACCTCATTTATCATTTAATGCTTACTTATTTTTACGACCTCTCACATTATTAGTTTGACTGATCAATCTTGGGCGAGTAAGTAATGAACCACGAGGGAATATTATTAAAGCATCCTTTTGATCTTGAGGAATTAAAGGTGCAAATGGGCTCATATATGGTACGCCAAATGAACGTAAACTACATAAATGTATAATTAGAAACATTAGTCCTATAAAGATTCCAAAAAGTCCAAACATAGCTGCTAAGACCATTAATGGGAAGCGTAACATACGGATTGAATTGGATAGACCATATGCAGGGAAAAGAAAACTACAAATTGCAGTTAAAGCTACAATTATGACCATAGCTGCTGAAACAATTCCTGCCTCAACGGCTGCTTGACCAATAATTAATGTTCCTACTATAGAGATTGCGGGTCCAATCATCCTAGGCATCCTTAGACCTGCTTCCCTTAAAACTTCAAATGCAATTTCCATAATAAAAGCCTCGACAATTGCTGGAAATGGAATACCTTCTCTTTGTGCATATATACTGATCAGTAAGGGTGTTGGAATCATTTCCTGATGAAAAGTCGTTAAAGAAATATATAGAGAAGGCGCAACTAATGCCAGGCTAATTCCAAAAAAACGAATAAGACGGACAAACGAACTAATAATTGCGTTCTGATAATAATCCTCTGCAGATTGCAAAAAAGAAGAGAATAATGCAGGTACAATTAAGACAAAAGGTGTACCATCTACTAAAATAGCTATTTTTCCTTCAAGTAAGTCTCCAGCTATTACATCTGGACGTTCTGAATTAAAAACAGTAGGAAATAAGGTGAACTTTGAATCTTGAATTAATTGTTCAATATAACCACTCTCTAAGACACTATCAATGTCTATTCGATCTAATCTATCAAGTACTTCCTTAACTATTTTTTCATCGGCTATTCCATTTATATACATTACAGCTATTTCTGTTTGAGTAACTTTACCAATAACTCTAGATTTTATCCAAAGGTTCGGGCTTTTAATTTTCCGTCGAATTAAGGCGGTATTGGTTCTTAAAGTTTCAGTAAATGATTCCCTAGGTCCTCTAATTACAGACTCCGTTGCAGGCTCTAATATGGCTCTGTCTTTGGCACTTTTTGTACTTGTAGCTATTCCTTTTGTACTACCATTTAATAAGATAACGGTATCCCCGTTTAAAATTGCGTTAAATAATGATGGGAAATCTACAATATCTTTTATACTCCCTACAGATAAACACTGAGTTTTTAATTGCAATGTAATATCTTGCAAAGTAGTTTCAGAATTTATTTCAAAATTTCTAATAATAGATTCTATTATAAAATCCGTAACCGAAGTATTATCGGCAAGACCATCCGTAAAGATAATTGCTATTGGTATCTCTATAGGTTTTCCTATCATAAATTCACGGATAATAATATCATTGCTATTACCTAGTGAGTTTTTAATAGTCTTAATATTTTTTAGGAGAGTTTGTGAAAGAAAGTTGATTGTTTTATCTTCTGAGAAATTACCTTTTTCTATATTACTCACTACAATTATCCTCCTTTATTGTTCTAATTAATAGAATATGCATAAGTTTAAGGGAATATACCAAACTTATTGAAGGATATTAGATTTAATAGATTAGGGCATATTAAAAGTACCTTTTAAATAATCTTTTATACATATAAAAAACAGACAACAAAATTTTATTGTCTGTTCTAAGGCCTATTTATTCACCTATAATATGAGATTGATCAAATGAACCGATTCTGGTGCAAAAACTTCAAGACAATGGCAATTAAACTCTAAATCTTGGACATACTGATACTATTACTCTAAAAACGGTGTGTGATCAGTATCGAAAAGCAAAATGTATTCAAGTGGAAACATTATCAACCTGAGATTATTTTGTTAACAGTGAGATGGTATCGGCGGTACAACTTGAGCTTTCGTAATTTAGTTGAGATGATGGAAGAACGTGGTTTATCAATGGTCCACACAACCATTATACGATGGATTCATCAATATGGATCGGTATTAGATAAAAGAGTTCGACGTCATCTTAAGCCAACAAATGATTCCTGGATAGTCGATGAAACTTTTATCAAAGTAAAAGGTCAATGGATGTATCTATATCGTTCCATTGATTCAGAAGGGAATACCATTGATTTTTATTTAAGTGAATCAAGAGATAAACAAGCAGCCAAGCGCTTTTTTAAGAAGACCTTGGCTTTTTTGCACGTTTCTAAGCCTCAAGTGATAACATTAGACAAGAACCCAGCTTATCCCATCAGTATCCAAGAATTAAAAGAAGAAAAGCAGATACCCGAAGGCATCCAACTAAGGCAAGTTAAATATCTCAACAATATCGTAGAGCAGGATCATCGCTTTATTAAAAAACGAATTCGCCCGATGCTTGGATTAAAGTCCTTACGGAATGCCAATCGAATTATTGCTGGGATAGAGGCTATGCACATGATCAAAAAAGGAAAGACTCTCCAAGGGGAGAAGTCCGTCCAAAATTAAAAAGAATTCATCCATCAACTGTTTGGATTAGCTGCTTAAGACCAGGGGTCACTAGAAATCATTCACTTTATTATATTTTCTTCAAGTGTTTGCACCAAAACCATGTTTTCGTGTATATTAACTTTAACATTAGTAATTACTGTTTTTACTCCTATGGGAAATGCAGAAGTTAATTTACAAAAAACAGAAAAAGAGTTAGGTTATATACCTCAAGAATATACAGATTTTAATAATGAAGACAAAAATATAAATGCATGTATCGAAAAAAATAAAACATTAGATTTTTCTGATTCTTCAGTTACTACATATAAATCTTCAACGCAAGCACCTTCTTGCAATTAGTGTGTAATTGATGAATTCGCGAAAACTTGGAAGATGCCTTAGGAATTTTCTAGTTTAGGTGATGCAATAGAAGCACTATCAACTGGAAAACAATTATTAGCTGCAGAACATCTAATTAAAGCTGGTGTTAAAGGTGGTATCCATGGAATAGTATTGACTTTAGGATATATCCAAATTAAATGCATAGGTGCTTAATAGTTAAAAAAGTCGTCATAATAACGACTTTTTTTTGATATTATTTTTAGTAACAAAATGATAAGTGGTAAAGTAAATATCAATATAAATGATTTAATCCAAGTCATTTCATCCCCAGCTACATATTTCCATAACATCACGCCTAAATAGACAAAAGTAAAGATAAATAAGTATATCAAAATATATTTTATTAATGATTTAAATTTATTACTTTGAGAAGTCAAAATCCCACCTCATTTCCAATATTATAATAACATATTAAATATGATTTCAGGTGACGAAATGGGATATAGTGGAATTTGTTGTGATAATTTAGCGAAACGATTCCTTTATAGTGAGCAGGCACGTGATAGACTTGTTGGGTCTTAGCCAGTGTTTTTAGCGAACGTAACTGGCTTGGTCCTGGCTAGTTAATCATTTGACGAAAGGCACGCTTTAAAGCTCGTGTAACTGTGGCGAAAAGAGACTACCTTTAAAACGCATTTAAAGCCCCTTATGATCTTTGAAATGTGTTCATTCCTTATTATTTTTTTCTGCTTTTATTTTTTTAAGCCTAATAAGGTCTTTAAATTTGGACATTAAATCTTTCACACATTGGTCACTTTTATATTCTGTATTCCCGTTTTCAACAATATCCAATCTCGCATATACTAGTTTTAAAAATGACTTTACATCTTTTTCTTTCATAACATCTATAGTCTTCAAAATATCTTCGAATTGCTTTACGGCTTCCTCATTGGCTAGTTTTTTTAAAACATTTAATCCCGCCTATAAATTATCCTAACTTATCCAATATTGTACTACAAATCTATATAAAAAAATGTTCCCAAATGAAGGACGTTTTAGGTATGTTTATGCTTTAGCTAACGAGCCAATTTAGTTCGATGGGGATTATGGTTTTCATGGTAAAGTAATTTATAAAAGGATTTATGAATCTTTAGGAATATGCTTTTTTAATTATGATATAAGGGGTAGAATAATATGGATGATTTAACAGTAACGGAATGGCTAGTAAAAGAGCAATTAAGTTCAGACGAAATAGATTTTCTTTTAACATTTATTCCAAATATTTCGGTAATAAAAGTACAGCCTGATAAAACAATTGTAATCTGTCAATCGTTAAATAATCAATTTCCAAAAGCTAATTTAAAACAAGAAGAGAATTATCTGGATTATGATGTGTTTGAATCTATTATTAGAAAATATACAGTTAATAAGATTTCGGTAAAAGAATTATTAATTCGTATGTCTATACAAAAATTCTGTAAGCCTTTATGTGTTTTTTTCTGCAATCGAAAATATAGTTAGTAACACCCAATATTTTGAAAGTAAATATTTGTAGAGGGAGTAAATATGAACAATATAAATGTATTAGAAGAAAGAATTAAACGTATTGAGGAAGAAATTCACCATATTGATAGGCTTGATGGAACAACTTTTGAATTAACGGAAAAGTTAAATAAAGCTGTAGGGCTATTAATCAGAGTGGTTGAGAAGAACGAACAGATTGATAAAAAAGATTTAGACTATTTACTTTTAAAATTAAGGGTGGATGCTAATAAGTATTATGAGGTTCCTACAATAATCCACAAAGCAGCAATTAACTATAAAAGAACTGGTGAGTATCCAACCTTTTACGAAATTCATCAAAGTATAGTATCAGCACTTTCTCTTACTGAAAAAGATAAACAAGATTTTTCTATTGAAGTAACTGAAAGCCTGTTAAAAAGATATATGGATATAGAAGAAATTTTACCTGTATGTGAAAAAATTCTTTCAACAAAATGATTTGTATAATGTATTTATTCTAATAGGAGTTTTAGTGCAACAAAGATTATAATGTATACAAACTAAACCTAATAAACGTTCTCAAATGAAAGTTAGGTAACGATTCCCCATTCATTTTGAGTGGGGGGTGCTTTTAGCTGTTTATAATCAGTATGTCCCCAAACCACACTTTGTGAGGGTTTATGTTTTATCAACGAAAAAATTATCGAAACATTTCGTGATTTAATCCGTAAATGTAATAATAGTTTTAAAGGAGAAATTTTCATGGAATTTAATATTTTTTATGTTTTGATATTATTTATTTTTATTTATCTACTCTCTACTGTCATTAAACTTAGTAGTCGTGTCAAAGGTTTGGAATATAAGTTGGAACAGATTTCTAAACAATTTGATGTACCTGAAAGCCCAATAAATAACGAATTAAGACAACTCTTAAAAGAAGGTAATGATGTCAAGGCAGTAAAAAAAGTAAGAGAAACATTAGGGCTTTCATTAGTAGAAGCTAAACAATATATTGATGTTTTAAAACTTGAAGTCAAATAGTTTTACTAAAACAAGCTGATTTGTAAGAAGTTCGTTTGTTTGTATGCAAACATTAACATTTCAATTGTACTGTTATACATGTGGAAATTAAATAACGTTCCCAAATAAAAGTTAGGTAATTATATAATTAAAGGCGTGATAAAGGTTGAGCAATAAAAATAATTCTAAACTTGAAAAATGGCGCAATAATTATGCTGCGTTAGTTGTCGCTATAAGTTGTTTATGTAGTGTTGTTGTAAGTTGGGGAGAGAATTGGTTTATGTCTGCATTGTTATCAGTAGGGGTAATAATTTGTGGAACGATTGGTTTCTTTGATTTAAAACGTATTTTTAAAAAGGATATTTAAAAAGGATATTTAAAATTTGCTCAACTAACCCGTGCTTTATTGAAACAACGATTTATAAAATATACAAGAATTATCCTAATAAATGTTCCCAAACAAACGTTTGAGGATACACCATTAAGCCACGAATGTTGTTAAAATCAACGTTTTGTGGCTTTCCTTATGAACATTGTGTATACGATGTTTTATGAGCTTTCTTCAAAAGTCAGTCATAGCAATGTTTAAGTGGTATTTGGAACACAACTACACTATCGAATTTAATGAATAATATTATGCATATTTCTTAACGTTGTAAATCCGCATTATTCTGACGCTACCCCTTATAAAAATGTACAACATCCTGTACCATTAAAAATACCTACACAAGGTAAGATATTTCCCACATGTAGGTATTTCTTTAAAATCCTTTAATTTAAAATCTGAGCTGTAAGCAAATCAAAACCATATCGATTTAGGAATTTGGAGAAGGATTCACGCTTTTTACCATGCTCCGTATAAACAGCTAAAATTTTGTCAATAAGGGTATATAGTTCGTCAGGTTGTAATTGCGCTTTTACGAGTGTTCCAACTCTCGCGTCAGCCCCCTTAGCATATCCACCAATGTATAAATCATAGCCATTTTTAACTTTTAATACACCAATGTCATTTACAAGAGGTTCTCCACATCCGATAGGGCAACCTGCATATGCAGGGCGAAGTGTGAAGGGAACAGGTTTGCCGGCAATTCGTCGATTGATTTCCTTAGCAACGGGCATTCCTTCTTGTTCTTCTCCTTTACAGAAATTACAGTGACGTAAACTTTTTACGTAATTTCCAACAGGGTAAACAGACAAGCCAGCTTCATTGAACTTTTTCGTTATGACATCAACTTCACTTTCAGCTACTTGAATGTATAGCTGTTGAAACGTTGTTAATTCTAATTCTTCATTACCTAAATATTCTGCAAGTAATACAAGCTGCTTTGCATTCAATTTTGAACCAAAGGCGATGCCCCCATTAACAGCTAACTTTACATTTCTTTCGATTTCAGTCATAAAAATAGTTACCTTTCTTTTGAAGAAACACTTCCTAGTATGTTTTTCATTATTTATTTATATATTTTGTCATTTAATGGTTAATTTTTTTATATTTATTAGTTGTTATTGTCGACTACTGTATAACCGAGTGACGTAATCGCTTGGATCATTTGTTCGATTGATGCGCGGTTTTCATCATACGCCACTTTAACAATACCTTCTCCTACATTGACTTCGATTTCCATCGTATTATCAATTTGGTGAAGACTATTGTTAATTTTCTTTCCACAGCTTCCACATGACATTCCTTGTACGTTAAATTTTAAATTTTGCATAGTTTAAGACCTCCTTTTATAGTGGATTTAATACGTATAGGGGGTATGTGAAAAACAAAAAAATTATCAACTGTACACAGGTGGAAATCTCGAGTGAAATATAAATTATCGCCCCAAAAAGTGTGCGCTAGATGCGTAAATGAATCATCTTTACCATTTCCCTATTGCAATCATATTACTATACCTTAGTATGGTATGTAAATAGGTGAAAAAATTTTTTTAAAGAAAGTTTACGTATACAGTGTTCGTCCCTATTATATACCCTTGATTTATTGTAAAAAACAGTATACCCCTCGAAATTTATGTATTGACAAAAAATGAAAAACTCCTTATTATCGATATATGAACATATAATCATATATTGGTTGTATACAAAAATGAATTAGATGGAGGGATAGTTATGTCGGGGCATCATGATCACAATCACGCACATAGTGCAAATAAAAAAGTGTTACTCATTTCTTTTTTAATCATAACGAGTTATATGGTTGTCGAAGCGGTAGGGGGGTATGTGACGAACAGTTTGGCCCTGCTTTCTGACGCAGGTCATATGCTAAGTGATTCCATTTCACTTGGGATCGCTTTACTAGCTTTTACGTTAGGGGCAAAAGCAGCGAATCATAGTAAAACCTATGGCTATAAACGTTTTGAAGTGTTAGCAGCGATTTTTAATGGTGTGACGCTTATACTTGTCGCGCTGTTCATTTTCGTTGAAGCAATTGAACGTTTTGCGAATCCACCTGAAGTTGCGACGACCGGTATGCTTGTTATTAGTAGTATTGGTTTAGCTGTGAATATTATTGTCGCTTGGATTATGATGCGCGGCGGGGACACGGAAGAAAATTTAAATATGCGAGGGGCTTATCTTCACGTTATTAGTGATATGTTGGGCTCGGTTGGTGCCATCATTGCAGGCTTGCTCATTCTATTCTTTGGATGGGGCTGGGCGGATCCATTAGCGAGTGTCATTGTGGCAATTCTTGTTTTACGGAGCGGCTACTATGTAACAAAAGCTTCGTTACATGTTTTGATGGAGGGAACACCTCAAAATGTTGATGTAGACGATGTTGTAAAAATAATTGAACAGAAGAATGGAATTAAAGGGCTGCATGATTTGCATATTTGGTCGATTACAAGTGGTTTGAATGCACTTTCTTGCCATGTCGTGGTGGATGACCAAATGACGATTGCGGAAGGCGAAAAACTACTTCGAATAATAGAGCATGATTTACAGCATCTAAATATTCAGCACGTTACGATTCAACTAGAGACAGGTGCACATCAACATGATCATTCGATTTTATGTACTGCGAAAGCCGATCCACCCGATGCACATGCACACCATCATCATTAAAGGAAAACAGTTTGCTTTCCTAAAATAGCTTAAATCCTGAGACTATTTTGTCCAATCGATTTGTGTATAATAAGGTAAGTAGTCAGTAAGGGGGCTTTGTTTTGGAAAATAAGATTGAAGTATTGAATGAGTCGACAGAAGAAACTGTGGCATGTCGTAAAAGTCATCACCCAGAGCATGTGAAGAAAAATTTAACAGTACGTTTAAATCGTATTGAAGGCCAAATTCGTGGCATTAAAGGGATGGTCGAGAAAGATGTGTATTGCGATGATATTATTACACAAATTTCGGCAACGCAATCGGCATTAAATAGTGTGGCGAAAATTTTACTAGAAGGTCACTTAAAAGGCTGTGTCGTCGATCGTTTAGCTGAAGGTGACGAAGAAGTATTAGATGAATTACTTGTTACCGTTCAAAAGTTAATGAAAAAGTGAAGCCTATATAGCAACTTATATAAGAAGAACACCTAAAACAGGGGAAAAAACAATGACGTTTTTCTCCTGTTTTTAAAATCGTTCACTTAAAGTAGTTCCTTTTGACTTTCTATGATACAGTCTCAATATTAATTGTTACATGAACATATGCTCATATTAAAATGGATTTATTAAAGGAGGCATCGTTTAGAATGAAAGAAGAAGTACAAACTAACCCACATGAATTAGATGAAGAAACATTGTTTGTTGTATCGCAAACATTTAAAGCGTTAAGTGATCCAACACGAATTCGCATATTAAATTTACTGTGCTGCGCAGAACATTCGGTGAATGATATTTCAGAAGCACTGAATTTAGGACAGTCTACCGTATCTCATCAACTACGATTTTTAAAAAATTTACGATTAGTAAAATTTCGCCGTGAAGGAACAACTTTATTTTATTCAAGTGATGATATCCATGTAATGAACTTATTGCATCAAGCTATAGACCACGCAAAACATGAATGATTGTGATGAATAAAGATAGCTATATTAAGGATTGGAAATTAATTTTAAAATAAATTAAAAATAATTTATTTTTTCACTTTACATACCCCACTTGGGTATGGTATTATAAAAACAAGGTTAGGAGGCGAGTAATTGAAAAACTCATTAGAAGATGTTACTTGTCATGCTGAAGAAGAAGCATCATGTCGCAAAAGTCATCACCCTGAAAAAGTAAAAAAAGATCTATCGACTCGCTTAAATCGCATAGAAGGTCAAGTTCGAGGCATTAAGGGAATGATTGAAAAGGATGTTTATTGTGATGATATTATTACACAATTATCCGCAACTCAGTCAGCTTTAAATAGTGTCGCGAAAATCTTACTTGAAGGGCATTTAAAGGGTTGTGTCGTCGATCGTTTGTCAGAAGGTGACGAATTCGTGTTAGATGAATTGCTTGTCACAGTTCAAAAGTTGATGAAAAAATAAGTGAACAATCTTATAGAGCTTAGCGGTATATCACCCTATGTTGTATAAATTAATTTATAAAAGAATAAGGGAGAGAAGAAATTATGCAAAACGTAACATTAAATGTAGAAGGAATGTCTTGTGGGCATTGCGTTAAATCAGTAGAAGGTAGTGTTGGTGCTCTAGCAGGCGTTAACGAAGTCAAAGTAAATTTGGCAGAAGGTTTAGTGGAAGTTGCTTTTGATGAAGCACAGGTTTCACTAGATCAAATTAAAGAAACAATTGACGATCAAGGCTACGATATTAAATAAAAAGGAGTGCTCTCGCAGCACTCTCTTCTTTACAAAAATACATACCCCTATACGGTATGAGGAGAGGTGAATAACAACATGAGTTCAAATCAAAAAGAAGTGAATATGCAAATAACTGGAATGACATGTGCGGCATGTGCAACGCGTATTGAAAAGGGCTTAAATAAAATGGATGGTGTCGAAGTGGCAAATGTCAACTTAGCACTGGAAAAATCCTCAATCAAATACGACCCATCTAAACTAAGTGAAGCTGATTTTGAGAAAAAGATTGAGGCACTAGGCTATGGTGTTGTGAAACAAAAAGCAGAGTTCAATATTACGGGAATGACGTGTGCAGCATGTTCGACACGTATTGAAAAAGGTTTAAATAAGATGGAGGGTATTGCATTAGCGAACGTGAATTTAGCGCTCGAAAAAGCAACAATCGAGTTTAACCCTTCTGAGGTATCGATTGCAGATATTATCGCGAAGGTTGAGAAATTAGGATACGGTGCACATCAAAAGCAAGATGAAAAAGACACGACCGATCATCGTGAGCAAGCGATCAAAAAACAGCAAAAGAAATTTATTATCTCTGCAATTCTTTCATTACCATTACTTTGGACGATGGTGGGACATTTCAAATTTACATCATTCATATATATGCCAGATTTTTTAATGAATCCTTGGGTACAAATGATATTAGCAACACCTGTGCAATTTATTATTGGGAAACAATTTTACATGAGTGCCTATAAAGCACTTCGAAATGGCAGTGCCAATATGGACGTTTTAGTTGTGATGGGGACGTCCGCTGCTTATTTTTACAGTGTTTATCAAGCAATTATAACGACAGGTACACATCACGAAGCACATCTTTATTTTGAAACAAGTGCTGTCTTAATTACACTCATTTTACTAGGGAAATTATTTGAAGCAAAAGCAAAAGGGCGTTCTTCGGAAGCAATTAAAAAGCTAATGGGACTTCAAGCTAAAACGGCAATAGTCGTTCGTGATGGCATCGAAAAAGAAATTCCATTAGAAGAAGTTGTGATTGGTGATACGATTTTAGTAAAACCAGGCGAAAAAATTCCAGTAGACGGTGAAGTATTAGAAGGTACAACAGCTGTTGATGAATCGATGCTAACAGGTGAAAGTTTACCGGTTGATAAAGTATCGGGTGACGTTTTATACGGTTCAACAATAAATAAAAATGGCTTTATTAAAATGACGGCAACGAAAGTAGGTCGTGATACAGCATTAGCTCAAATTATTAAAGTTGTGGAAGATGCGCAAGGTTCTAAAGCGCCAATTCAACGATTAGCAGACCAAATTTCAGGTGTTTTCGTACCAATTGTTGTCGGAATCGCAGTTGTAACGTTCTTAGTTTGGATTTTATGGGTAACACCAGGTGACTTTACAAAAGCACTGGAAGTGTTTATTGCGGTATTAGTTATTGCATGTCCATGTGCGCTTGGCCTTGCTACTCCAACCTCAATTATGGCAGGTTCTGGTCGTGCAGCTGAATTTGGCATTCTTTTCAAAGGCGGCGAGCACTTAGAACAAACACAAAGTATTGATACAGTCGTTGTTGATAAAACGGGTACGGTAACACATGGTAAACCAGTCTTAACAGATGTTATTGTCGTAAATGGTGAAGAGGAAAAATTCTTATCACTCATTGGTGCGGCAGAGAAACAATCAGAGCACCCATTGGCAGAAGCAATTGTGGCAGGCATTGTAGATCGTGGTATAGAACTTGGCGACGTTCAATTTTTTGAGGCAATACCTGGATATGGTATACAGGCAACGGTTTCAGGGCAAGGCGTAGTCGTTGGTACACGAAAATTAATGGCGCAATATGGTATCGATATTAATGCAGTAATACCGAAGATGGAAGAATTAGAACGCAACGGAAAAACAGCGATGCTTGCTGCGATTAATGGTCAGTATGCAGGTTTAGTAGCAGTTGCAGATACAGTGAAAGAAACATCGAAAGAAGCGATCCGTCGTCTACAAGACATGGGCATCCATGTGATTATGATGACAGGTGATAACGAACGTACAGCGCAATACATTGGAGAACAAGTGGCTGTAAATGCGGTGATTGCAGAAGTATTACCAGAGGGCAAAGCAGAAGAAGTGAAAAAACTGCAAGCTCAAGGGAAAAAAGTTGCGATGGTTGGTGACGGAATCAATGACGCACCTGCATTAGTGACAGCCAACATCGGGATGGCGATTGGGACAGGAACAGATATAGCGATGGAAGCTGCGGACATTACACTAATCCGTGGTGACCTTAACAGTATTGCGGATGCGATTTTAATGAGCCGCAAAACAATGCGCAATATTAAACAAAACCTATTTTGGGCATTTGCCTATAATATAATGGGGATACCAATTGCAGCTATCGGATTATTAGCACCATGGGTAGCAGGTGCTGCAATGGCATTCAGTTCTGTATCAGTTGTATTAAATGCGCTTCGTTTACAACGAGTGAAATTAAAATAAGAATGTGTAAAATGATGCTGTGCCAAGATGATTTCATTTGGTGCAGCATTTTTTTTGTGGATAAAGGGGGAAGTGAATCGGAAATGTATAAGAATTACTTGAAACAGAAACTTTGATCCCAACGATCTAATGTAGGAGGCGTAATATCATATTCACTAGCTATGTCTGCACGTGATATACCATTTTCATAATGCTTCATTAATAGAAAGGTTTCTTACTTATTGAATGATGGGACAAAAGCTTGTTTCTATAATAAATTTGCTGAAATGTTCCTTGCAGAATTATCTTTTGTACCATAATATTAAAAGCTAATGAAGCTGACGTAAAAGACTCATAAAGTAATCTTTTACGTCAGCTCCGGAGTTTTATAGCATTTACTTAATGTGTAATTCTACCATAGAGGGGTTTTTGCTGTTTTTAGAAATCTTAATACCTGAGCTGCCCATTTTTTGAGTAATCTCAAAAATTACCGAACCCTTTACATTTGACACATCTATTCTATAGACTTTCTCTGATTCAGGCTCTAGTGTATCTATATGTGTAGATTGGTCGTCTACATAAACAGGTAATAATTCTTTTGTTGGGGAATTTTTACTATATGCATTTATGGTGATTTGACGACTAAGTTTTTGGTTATTATTTTTGACTTTCACATATAGGCTATCGCTATCTTCCTCCGTAGGAATTGTACAGCGTGAGACAGTTGTGTTTGACATGTAGCCTCCTCCAATTCTTTTAATTTTTAATCTTTTTTGAGAGATTTAATAGCATCAAGTATAGCTTTACGATTACTATTTTCTCCTTGTAACAATTCATTCAACATAATCGTGAATTTTGAAACTAGTTCATCTTTATTGTCTGAATTCTGGTTACCCATTAAGCTTTGCATCATAATAAGTGAAGATAGAGTCATAGCTATATATCCAGCACTATTATCGGTTACGTTGATGACGGTATTGTTTCCGTTTGTAAAGGTATTGTGTCCAGCGTCAGCGGTAGCATCAGCGTCAGCAGTAGAGTCGGCGTCAGCAGTAGCATCAGAATCAGCAGTAGAGTCAGCGTCAGCAGTAGCATCAGAATCAGCAGTAGAGTCAGCGTCGGCAGTAGCATCAGAATCAGCAGTAGAGTCAGCGTCGGCAGTAGCATCAGAATCAGCAGTAGAGTCAGCGTCAGCAGTAGCATCAGAATCAGCAGTAGAGTCGGCGTCGGCAGTAGCATCAGAATCAGCAGTAGCATCAGAATCAGCAGTAGAGTCAGCGTCAGCAGTAGAGTCAGCGTCGGCAGTAGCGTCTGCATCAGCAGTAGAGTCAGCGTCGGCAGTAGAGTCCGCGTCAGCAGTAGCATCGGCATCAGCAGTAGAGTCAGCGTCGGCAGTAGCATCAGCGTCAGCAGTAGAGTCAGCGTCGGCAGTAGCGTCCGCATCAGCAGTAGCATCAGCGTCGGCAGTAGAGTCCGCGTCAGCAGTAGCATCGGCATCAGCAGTAGAGTCAGCGTCGGCAGTAGCATCCGCGTCAGCAGTAGAGTCCGCATCAGCAGTAGCATCCGCGTCAGCAGTAGAGTCAGCGTCGGCAGTAGCGTCCGCATCAGCAGTAGCATCCGCGTCGGCAGTAGAGTCCGCATCAGCAGTAGCATCAGCGTCGGCAGTAGCATCAGCGTCGGCAGTAGAGTCCGCATCAGCAGTAGCATCAGCGTCGGCAGTAGCATCCGCGTCAGCAGTAGAGTCCGCATCAGCAGTAGCATCAGCGTCAGCAGTAGAGTCCGCATCAGCAGTAGCATCCGCGTCAGCAGTAGAGTCCGCATCAGCAGTAGCATCGGCATCAGCAGTAGCATCAGCGTCAGCAGTAGAGTCCGCATCAGCAGTAGCATCAGCGTCAGCAGTAGAGTCCGCATCAGCAGTAGCATCGGCATCAGCAGTAGCATCGGCATCAGCAGTAGAGTCAGCGTCGGCAGTAGCATCCGCGTCAGCAGTAGAGTCAGCGTCGGCAGTAGCGTCGGCATCAGCAGTAGCGTCCGCGTCAGCAGTAGCATCCGCGTCAGCAGTAGCATCGGCGTCGGCAGTAGCATCCGCGTCGGCAGTAGCATCCGCGTCAGCAGTAGCATCGGCGTCGGCAGTAGCATCCGCGTCAGCAGTAGCATCGGCGTCGGCAGTAGCATCGGCATCAGCAGTAGCATCGGCATCAGCAGTAGAGTCAGCGTCAGCAGTAGCATCGGCATCAGCAGTAGAATCCGCGTCGGCAGTAGAGTCAGCGTCAGCAGTAGCATCAGCGTCGGCAGTAGCATCGGCATCAGCAGTAGCATCGGCATCGGCAGTAGAATCCGCGTCAGCAGTAGAGTTGGAATCAGCAGTAGAGTCAGCGTCAGCAGTAGCATCGGCATCAGCAGTAGAGTCCGCATCGGCAGTAGCATCAGCGTCGGCAGTAGCGTCCGCATCAGCAGTAGCGGTAGCATCCGCGTCTACGTTAGAGTCAACGTCAGCAGTAGAGTTGGAATCAGCAGTAGCATCCGCATCGGCAGTAGAGTCAGCGTCGGCAGTAGCGTCCGCATCAGCAGTAGCATCAGCGTCGGCAGTAGAGTCCGCATCAGCAGTAGAGTCCGCATCAGCAGTAGCATCGGCATCAGCAGTAGAGTCCGCATCAGCAGTAGCATCAGCGTCGGCAGTAGAGTCCGCATAAGCAGTAGAGTCAGCGTCGGCAGTAGCATCCGCATCGGCAGTAGCATCCGCGTCGGCAGTAGAGTCCGCATCAGCAGTAGCATCGGCATCAGCAGTAGAGTCCGCATCAGCAGTAGCATCCGCGTCGGCAGTAGAGTTGGAATCAGCAGTAGAGTCAGCGTCGGCAGTAGCGTCCGCATCAGCGTCGGCAGTAGCGTCGGCATCAGCAGTAGCGTCCGCGTCAGCAGTAGAGTCCGCATCAGCAGTAGCATCCGCGTCAGCAGTAGCATCCGCGTCAGCAGTAGCATCGGCGTCGGCAGTAGCATCCGCGTCGGCATCAGCAGTAGCGTCAGCAGTAGCATCGGCGTCGGCAGTAGCATCCGCGTCAGCAGTAGCATCGGCGTCGGCAGTAGCATCGGCATCAGCAGTAGAGTCAGCGTCAGCAGTAGCATCGGCATCAGCAGTAGCATCCGCGTCGGCAGTAGAGTCAGCGTCAGCAGTAGAGTCAGCGTCAGCAGTAGCATCGGCATCAGCAGTAGCATCGGCATCAGCAGTAGCATCGGCATCGGCAGTAGAATCCGCGTCAGCAGTAGAGTTGGAATCAGCAGTAGAGTCAGCGTCAGCAGTAGCATCGGCATCAGCAGTAGAGTCCGCATCGGCAGTAGCATCAGCGTCGGCAGTAGCGTCCGCATCAGCAGTAGCGGTAGCATCCGCGTCTACGTTAGAGTCAACGTCAGCAGTAGAGTTGGAATCAGCAGTAGAATCCGCGTCGGCAGTAGCATCAGCATCGGCAGTAGAGTCAGCGTCAGCAGTAGCGTCCGCGTCAGCAGTAGAATCCGCGTCGGCAGTAGAGTCAGCGTCAGCAGTAGAATCCGCGTCAGCAGTAGAATCCGCGTCAGCAGTAGCGTCCGCATCAGCAGTAGAGTCAGCGTCAGCAGTAGCATCGGCATCAGCAGTAGAATCCGCGTCAGCAGTAGCAGTAGCGGTAGCATCCGCGTCTACGTTAGAGTCAACGTCAGCAGTAGAGTTGGAATCAGCAGTAGAATCCGCGTCAGCAGTAGAGTCCGCATCAGCAGTAGAGTCAGCGTCGGCAGTAGCATCAGCATCGGCAGTAGAGTCAGCGTCAGCAGTAGCGTCCGCGTCAGCAGTAGCGTCCGCGTCAGCAGTAGAATCCGCGTCAGCAGTAGAGTCCGCGTCAGCAGTAGAATCCGCGTCGGCAGTAGAATCCGCGTCGGCAGTAGAGTCAGCGTCAGCAGTAGCGTCCGCGTCAGCAGTAGAATCCGCGTCGGCAGTAGCATCCGCATCGGCAGTAGAGTCAGCGTCGGCAGTAGCGTCCGCATCAGCAGTAGAGTCAGCGTCGGCAGTAGCGTCCGCATCAGCAGTAGAATCCGCGTCGGCAGTAGCGGTAGCATCCGCATCAGCAGTAGCAGTAGCATCAGATGATAAGCCCCGGTTTAAATCTTCCTCATTTCCCCAGGGGTTCCAAGCGTTACATCGCTTGCAACTTCTACTATTTTCATTACACTCGTAATTACAATGTTTACATTTCTTACTTTCCATCTAGTAGTTTCTCCTTTCTAAAATAATTGTCAAGCTGATAAAATATTACTTGACTGTATAGAGTATGATTTTCGAAATTATTGTTCTAGTTTATTTGACTATACTAATAAATAATTCGTTTAGAGTTTAAATGCCCGTTACCATCTCCTTTAAAACAGTAGGGGTGACGTATGGCCAATAGCTATTCCTAATCAATTAACCTGCCTGTTAGTTGAACAAGAAAATAGATTCTCCCTCAGAGATTTCAATCTTACAATTGGCATAGTCTTCACCTCTACAGAAATTACTATAATCACCTAAATTTCCTGAGTAATTGTGATAAAACCTCCTTTCTCCAATCTATACTATGAATAGTTTTGTATTGGAGAGGTGTTATTTATCCAATTAAGTAGTATTTTTTGTTTAGAAATTATAAAAATATATTAATCTAAATTTGCATAGTGAATTGATGTAAAAACCTTTAAAATATAAGAAAGTTGAAAAAAGGGAACCAATAAAAACATAAAGGTAAGTATTACAAAAGTACAAATGGTTGAAGAATTATCGAAAGCTTGGGTAACAAATAGTTTAATTTGAACACCATTTTCATAAGAATGAGGGTGAATTAACAAGTTTAGGGGATATATTACTTGGGAATATAAAGGTATGTACTTGGTGTTATTATTACTCTTGAATTTCTTGAAGAATTTTAAAATACGATAAGATAATTGGTAAAACTCTCAAATTTCCTCTTGTTAAACGTGGTGGCATTAACTCACTCAGCCTAAGCTTGAAACGTTAGATGGCGAAAAAAGAGAGATTCCATATAAAAGGTAAGTTACCACACCAACATTTACAGGAGGAATCTCACTGGGTAAAAAATACCGCGGTTTTCACACGACATTAAAACATTATTTCTCAGGAAGAAATTGATGAGATCCTAGCTGGGCTTCAGTTTGAAGATAATGTTCGTAAATGTGATATATCCACTTTCTTAAAGTACTTTGTTGGTGTTGCTACATTTGAATGGAAAAGTTTACACTACGCTGCTGATGTTGCACAAGTGGAAGGCTTGAAGTTTGTAGGTTATTCCACGCTTTCGAATCGTTGAAACGACTGGACTTAGCCAGGATGGTCCAATAGGTGTGTGATAATTATATGGAAAATTTATGCTGTGCCAAAATGATATCATTTTGGCACAGCATTTTTTTGATTTGTCATTCTACCAAAATAATTTACTAAGCAAAGAATTATATCAATATAAAATATAGGACTAGGAGTTAAAGGTACCAGTTTAGGGTAAGTAAACACTATGAGTGAAGTGTTTACTAGCTTATACGAGGAATGGATTCTCATAAAATATCAGTCTAAAGTATGAAATAATCAAACTTTCGAGATTTTCAAATAATATTATTGTTAGTATATGGATGTATAGGTATAATATGTTAGTGAATTAAGTGTTAGAAAATTTAGAATAAACTAGGAGGGTTCAATATGAAAAAGAAAACATCAATCTTAGCGTCATTATTTGCAGCTACTATGATTTTAACGGCTTGTAGCGATGATACTGATACAGCTGAGAAAACAGAGGTAAACGCGGTACCACAAGAAAAAGAAGCAGGTGCACTTGTTATTACAGGCGACACAGTAACAGAGCAAGGGGGCTGTGTATTAGCAAGCCGCTTCTCAGCGGGTGACAAAATCGTATTTCGAAATAATGTTATTGACGGCATTACAAATGAGCAAGTAACAGAAGCGAAAGTACAAGTGCATTTATCTACTGGCGAAGTTCTTGATATGACATATGGTAAGCACGGAGATGATAATTTCTGGGTAGTGGCATATCCTGTTACAGCCGATACACCAACAGGTACACTTGGTTACACAGTAAAGGCGGAATACAAGGATCAAACAGGTGAATTCAAGCCGTTCAACGTAGCGCCATCACTTTTAACAATTGTTTCTGATGAAGTGTTACAAACGAATGCAGAACCGGAACCAGAAAAAGAAGAAGTAGATTTAACGAAAGTGGTAACGAACCAAAAAGTGGAGATTATCGGGAAAAACTTTGAATTCCACGGTCCAGCTGGCGAAAAAGAGTTTTATGTAAAAGCTGGTGAAGAAGTAACGCTTTCTATGAAAACTGAAGACGGTACGCATGGTCTGTTTGTGGAAGGGTTAGATGTAAAGTTAGACAAAGATGGCTCTGTTAAATTCACTCCGGAAAAAGCAGGGGAATATAAAATCGTTTGTAGTATTTTCTGTGGCGCAGGTCATGGCGATATGACAGCAAATTTAGTAGTGGTTGAGTAAGAGGGGGATATTTGAATGAAGGTTCCAATGAAAAAAACATGGCTACTTTTGCTTGCTTTAACTAGTAGTATTGCTTTAGCTGCTTGTTCAGACACAGAGGACAATACAAAAGTGGATATAGATAAAGAAGTAACAGATGTTTCCGCAAAAAAAGAAAAAGCCGTTGAAGAAAAGCTATTAAATAATATTACATTATCGAAACCACGTGGCTTTGTACGCGATGAAGTTGAATTTAATGTGACGGATTTAGCAGCCGATAAACCGGTTGAATTAGTGTGGAATTCTATTGATGGTAAGTATATTGTAGAAGATTTATATGCCGTAATTGGTCCGGAGTTTACAGAAAAAGAAATTACTATACTTGAAGGTACAGCAGATGCAGCCGGTAAATGGGCTGGGAAATTTAACGTTCCAGAAGGCTTTGGAGGTGACTTTACACTTTGGGTAAAACAATATGGTAAAAAAATCGGGCAAGTTGGCTACACAGTTGACCCGTCGTTTGTAATGGAACCAGAATCAGGTCCTGTTGGTACGGAAATCTCCATTAAAATGGAAGGTCTAGGCTGGAGTACGTATATGCGTAACTGGCAATTAACGTATGACAATAAATATACAGGGTTAGTGACGGGTATATCTACAAATGGTACTGCCGTAGCAAAAATTCGTGCTGCAGGTTCAGTTGGTGATCATGCAATCCGTTTACGTACAGGCTATTTAGGTATGCAGTACATTAACTACCAGCAATCGCCTTATCCGGATAAACCAGCACCAGACTTCATGTTTAAAATTACAGAAGGTGTAGCACCAACAATTGCCAACCATGTAGAACCAGCACCAGTTGCAGCAGATGGTGGTGTCGAAATGCCAATACTTAAGCAAAAGAAAGATGTAAAGGTTGCACTGAGTGTTGAAGAGGGGATTGTTGGAGACCCTGTTAAATTAACATCTAGTGGTTTACCAAAAGACACTGAAATCGAGCTTGTATGGAACACGATGAAAGGTAGTCGTGTGAGTGGTAAAGGTTTTGGTGAAGAGGTAATGACCTTAGATAAAATTAAAACAGATGCTTCGGGTAATTTAAGTTATGATTTCCCAGTTCCAGATGACTTAGGAGGAATTCCTCACCGTCTTGATTTAGTTGCAGACGGCGAAGTATATGGCCAAGCGTACTTACGTATTTTGCCATCGATTGTTGATTTCTCACCAAAATCAGGACCAGTAGGCACAAAAATTTCGATTACGATTAAAGGTGGCGGTTGGACTGAGTTCGACAATGCTTACTATTTAACGTATGACAATGCATATACAGGCTATTTATGTGCCTTTAACAGCCAAGGTAATTTAACATTCGACGTTATTGCCACGGGTGATGTGGGGCACCATTTAATTGACCTTTACCCAGGAATTTACAAACAGCAAGAATTATCTACGGATATGACATTAATTCCACAATTAACGTATTCAACGGATCACCCTGGTTCTTCAATGCCAGCAATTCGTTTAGGATTTGAAGTAACGGAATAATTTGAAAAGGGCATGACCTGAACGGAGAACAAGTGCGTGGATTTAACATGTATTTTAGCTCCTTCATGAAATAATATAAAAAGCCGATTTGCCACACAATTAGTGACAAATCGGCTTTTTTAAATTGGAAACTTGTATTCAATCCTACAACGTAATCGTGTTAAATATAAACTTTCATAGCTTTTCAATAATCATAGCAGTACCTACACCACCACCACCGCTTAAAACAACAAGTCCATATTTCCCATTTTTTCGCGTTAGCTCATCTAATAATGTACATATCATCATTGCTCCAGTAGCCCCTAATGCATGACCCATGGCAATTACACCACCGTTTGGATTGAATTTTTCAGGATCCACTTGCCAATCATTCATAGCTTTTAAAGTAGTAGATGCATAGGCTTCATAAAATTCAATAACATCCATATCGTCCATTGTAAAATTACTTTTCTCTAGTAATTTTTTAGCCGCCTTTTGTCCACCTATAAGTAACATCGGATGGTCACTCGCACTCGTGCTACCAATTATTCGGGCAATTGGTGGGATGCCTAGTTGTGTTTGTATCGTTTCTGAACCGACGACAATTAACGAAGCGCCATCCGCTAATGACGGGGAATTTCCTACGTGATGTAAATGCTTAATAGTAGAAAGATTCTCAAATTCTTCTTGAACAATTTCACGTTGTTTAGGAGTGAAGAACTTTCCGAAGCTCGGTTCTAAGCCAGCAAGTGATTCAACAGTCATTTCTGTTCGTATTAATTCATCTTGAGCGAGTAATACACTGCCATCTGAATTTTTGACGGGAATAAGCGATTCGTTAAAAACACCATTCCTTGTTGCGATGGAAGCGCGTTGATGGGATTGTACAGCGTAAGCATCTAAATCCTCTCTTTGCTGATTTTCAATTGTACTGATTAAATCCGCAGAGATGCCCATATGAATAAACTTTGTCGTTTCACTTATATGAGGATTAGAAAACCATGCACCTTCATCTGCGAACATTGGTACTCTGGATACGGATTCAACACCACCCGCAATAATTAACTCGTCTGAGCCACTCTGTACTTTATTTGCTGCAATAGCCACTGCGTCTAGTCCAGATGTACATAATCGAGTAACGGTAATACCGGGTACAGTATAAGGCAAGCCAGCATATAATGCCGCTGTTTTCGCAATATTTGAACCTTGATCTTTTATTTGGGTTACGCAACCTAATACAACGTCCTCTGCTTGTTCAAGTAGACCGTGATTTCTCGTTTCTAATGCTTCGAATAGTTGAGCGACTAACTCGATAGGCTCTATTTCTTTGAGAGAACCATTTTTCCTAGTTGAGCCCCTCGGTGTTCGCACTGCGTCATATATATATACGTTCATGAAACATTCCTCCTAAGAAAAAGGGATTTCCTTTTAAGCTTTTACTTCATTTTTTACGAGTTCACTTAAATGAGCCTTCATAATTTTCCCTACTGAATTACGAGGTAGCTCCTGTATGATGACCATTTTTTCAGGTAGTTTAAAGGATGCAATATTATGATTTCGTAAATAATCATTTAATTCTTCATGTGTAATGTCTTGTTCTTTATTCGGTACAATACAGGCACATGAAATTTCTCCATGAATGCGGTCAGGGAAGGGGACTATCGCAACCTCTTCAACAGCTGGATGTGTTAATATAATATCTTCAATTTCTTGAGAAGATATTTTCATGCCAGAGCGGACGATAATATCTTTTAAACGTCCCACTACACGGTAGTAACGATCTTCGCCATTCTCCGCAATAATTTCAAATAGATCACCTGTGCTGAAATATCCTTCTTCATCAAATATTTTTGCATTTATTTCATCTGCTTTCCAATAGCCAGAAAAAACACCGGCGCCCCGAATTTTTAACTCGCCAGGTTGATTAGGCAATAAAATTTCTTCGCCTGTATCTAAATCAACAATTTTACTTTCGAATTTTTCTGCGACTTTGTTATTCCAAGTGAAACCTTTTCTACCGAATCGAGGCAAGTAAAGCGAACGCAATTTTGGGTCTGGCACATCATACAGATCACTTAAAAATGTTGCCCCTTCATTGGAACCAAAATAATTGAGTAAGTCTACGCCATGGTCATCTTTCCAACTCGTAATTAACCAAGGTGAGATAGGGGCAGAACCAGTACCAATTGCACGCAATGAACTAATATTTTTACCGCCTAAAATGGCAGGCTTTTTAATCATTGCCGTTAGTAAACTTGGCGGTACAAGCGTATAGGTGATTTTTTCAGCATCGATTTGATGAAGAAACGTTGGGAAATCAAATGGATGATGTAAAACAAGTGTCCCACCCGTTAAAATCCAAGGTACTAATACACCACCAATGCCAGCCATATTAACTAATGGGAAAGTTAATAAAATTTTATCTTCAGCACTTAATTGAGCACCATCAACGCTAGCAGAAGCGCTTATTAACCATTCATTGTGACTACGAGGTACTCCTTTTGGCTTTCCTTCTGTTCCTGAAGTCCAACAAATTGTGAAAATATCATTTGCCGATACATCGAGATTTTCTCTATATTTATTTAATTCTTCAAAAGTCATAGTAGATTTGTCGAGATTAAATGTATATACACCTTCTAAATCACTTTCATCATACGTAAAGATAGTTTGAAGTGAAGGTACGTCTTTTTGTATTTCCTTAAACATTTTTGCGTATTCACGATCATTCATTTGATCCATTGTAATGACTGCTTTTGCCTCAAGAGACTGTAACATCTGTGTACATTCGAATTCACGGAATTGAACAGGGAAGGGGCTTGAAATGGCACCCACTCTTAAAACTGCAAAATACGTAATAACTAATTCCACAATATTAGGGAGTTGGATTGCGACAATATCATCTTTTCCAATACCAGATGTTAAAAGTTGTTCAGCTACACTATTTATTTTTTCATCTAATTGTTCATAGGTGAATCTTAAATGTTCTTTATTGCATAAAGCGGTTTTATTTCCTGGGTCAACAATAGCTAATTTATTGGGTGTATTTTGGACTAAATCATTTAAATAATCGTCAATCGTTTTTACTCCCCACCAACCTATAGATGTAAAATGTTCAATCTTTTTTTTCGTTGTTAAAATCATCGCCATTACCCCTCGCTTATTTATTTTTTATCGTATAGTTTTTCTCCATGTACCCATGTTGCATGGAATCCCATTGGAATACGTTGCGGAATTTCTAAGCGTGCAATTGGTCCTAAATCAAAATTTTTGGCATCTAAAATGAGTAACTCTGATTTATCTTCATTTTGATCATAAACATACGTGATTAAGTAGCCGTCATCTTCGCTTTTTGCGTTTGGACGTGGGGCATAAGCGCCTTCCGTACCAAATCGACCTGGACCAAACTCGTATCGAATCGAATTACCTGTCCATGTATCATATTTCGCAACAGCTTCAAATTCTAATGTGCGACCATTGGAAATACAAACATTGTAAGAAAAACGGGATTTCACACCTGTATAATCTAAATTAATGACAGGGAATTCTGTATTGTTATCACATAATTCATATTCTTTTGTGGCACCCGTTTTCAGGTTGAACCGCCAACAATGCATTTGTGCATCGAGACGTAAAAAGGCTAGCATACGCTCTAATGGGCCGTCATCTTTTGATTCAGGTGGTTGTGGTTCTTTTACCCGACAGCAAACCATCACAATTTCATCGCCTTCTTCCCACGCATTTACTACATGGTAAATATAGCAAGGGGATGATTCGAACCATTTAATTTCATTTGCACCACCATAACGTGGGATAATACCGAATCGACTTGGTAACTCTCGGAAAAACTTCGATTTATAAAACCCTAATTTTGCAGCCTCAGGATCATTAAATAATGGTAAGTCCATTAAAATTGAGTAATTTGTAGTAATGGCCATATCATGAGGTAACCGTGGTCCTGGTAATTCAATCGGCACACAATGAACAAGTTCACCCGTGGCAGATGCAACCCCATACATCATATATGGATACGTATTGCCATAATCAAAAAATAGAAATTCGCCTGTTTTTTCATCGACCTTAGAGTGAGCTGAAACGTTGCCTGTCAATTTACCGCCAAAATCTTCAACACCTATTGTTTCTAAAGTAAGAGCATCGACTTTATAAGGTTGGCCAGCACGGTACCACAAACTTAGTAAATTACCATTATGGAAAACAACATCTGTATTTGAAGTGTTTTTCTCTTTTTCAAAAAATGGATTTTCTTTTTTACTTTCCATTAATCCTGTCCAAAGAGCTCGACCTTCTATTGCTTCGTGTTGGAACGATTTCGTATTCACATAACGATTGCGATAACTTACTTTTCCATCATTAAAATAAACACCGTGTAGCATACCGTCACCATCAAACCAATGATAACGTCCTTTTGGTTCATGTTTTGGATTAGGACCGTTACGGATGTATGCCCCGTAAATATCTGTTGGTACTTCACCCTCAATCACTTTCAGATTCTCAATAAACATTTCATCTTTAGCAGGTCCATAAAGGTTTTCTTCAAAATATGGATTGTAAAATTTCGTTTCTACACTGTTTGTCATAGAAGTTCCTCCTGCAATTTTTTATTGCCTATTAAAGCAACTCTTGCTTCATCATACTCAGTTTTTAATGTTTGAATTATAGTAGCCATTGGTTGGATTTCTTTAATATGACCAACACCATGACCAGCAGACCAAATATCTTTCCATGCTTTTGACGCATTAAGAGGTTGTTCAAAGTCAATTTTTTCTTTTTTCTTTAATTTACTAACTTCGTATCCAGCCTTTTCAATACTTTCGCGAATCATATTGGCAGGTACGCCGGTAAATGCATCCGTTAAAATAATGTCCTCGCTATTTGTTCGTAATAACATTTCCTTATATTCTTGGCTGGCATTGCTTTCTTCAGCAACGATAAATTTCGTGCCCATATAAGCTAAATCAGCACCTAAAGCCTCTGTTGCAAAAATACTTTGCCCAGTAGACATGCCTCCAGCTAAAACAATATATCCGTTCCAAAATTCTTGAACAGCCTCAATAAAGGCAAAATTATTCACCATCCCTGTATGTCCACCAGCACCAGAAGTCACTAAAATTAAACCATCAACTCCGGTAGCTGCAGCTTTCTTTGCAAATGGAATAGAGTTTACATCCGCAAACACTAAGCCACCGTAACTATGGACAGCTTCTATTACCCGACCTGGATTTCCTAAAGCTGTAATGACAATAGGAGGCTGATATTTTTTGACTAGCTCAAGCTCTTGGTCCATTCGATCATAAGACCGGTGCACAACGAGATTAGCTGCCCAAGGAGCGATTTTCTTTGTTGGATTGTCAGCCTTTAATTGACTAAGAGTAGTTGTCAGTTGTTTTAGCCAATCCTCTAATACTTCGATAGTTCTTGCATTTTGTAATGGAAAAGAGCCAATGATACCGTTTTCACAGCTAGCTATGACGAGTTCAGGACCTGAAACTAAAAACATTGGTGCGGCTATAACGGGTAACTCTAAGTTGTTAGTTATGGAATTTGGTAGTGTTCTTTTCATTTTATTCACCTTTCCTTTATGAAGAGTAATGTAAAGAAATAATAAGAAACATATTCGATTGAAATTATCGTTCAGTACAACTTTGCTTATTACAATTTGCACAACTTCGATTAACAGAATATTCGACTGAAGAAAGAGGTGACTTTGAACTTGCCGTATAATCAACACGTTTTGAATCCTCTTGAATAACGGTATGTTCCATTGAGGAAAGAGATAACTTTATATTTCGGGATAAATTCAACAGTGGATTCATATTTATCACCTCCATTCTTTTTGTCCTTAATTATTAATGAGCAATAAACGTGCCAAGTGAAATAGTTTATATTTACTTTAAAATTAAAGGATTTTCTATTTTGTGTGATGAATTAAGTAATCAAGTGATGAAAAGTTTCATCGTAGAAGGAGTGTTTTTGTGAATCCTATTGAAAAGATAATTGTTGAACATAGTTTTGATGGTCTTTGTTTAATTGATAAAAATGGGGATTGTCTCTATATGAATCAAAACGCTTCTAAAATTTGTAGTTTTCCAATTCACGAATTTGTTGGTGGGAATGTAAAGAATGCGTTAAAAGATGGAGAGATTAATGATTCGATCGCATTAAAAGTACTTCGTCATAAACGTCCGGTTTCAGGCGTTGTTACGATCCGTGGTGTAGATGTTTTAATTACTGGAAGTCCTGTATTTGATGCGAATAAACAGGTTGAAAAAGTTGTTTTAAATATTAGGGATATCAATGAGTTAAATAATTTAAGAATAGACCAAATCCTTTCTCTTGCTTTAAAAAACAAACCTATACATGATGATTTTTCTGTTGAAGAATTACCTGAAATTCCTGGTGTCGTTGCAAAAAGTAAAGCTTTTCGAAAGGTATTAAAAATGGTTTATCGAATTGCGAAGGTAGATTCTTCGGTTTATTTACAAGGGGAATCAGGGGTTGGGAAAGAAGTAATTGTAAATTTGTTACACAGAGAAAGCACCCGCTCTGGTAAACCTTTAATAAAAGTAAATTGCTCCGCCATACCTGCACAATTACTCGAATCCGAACTGTTTGGCTATGAGAAAGGGGCGTTTACGGGTGCGGATCAACGTGGTAAACCGGGACTTTTTGAACAAGCGAATGGAGGGATAATCTTTCTAGATGAAATTGGAGATATGCCATTAGATTTACAAGCGAAAATTTTGCGCGTTCTTCAAGAATATGAAATTATGCGAATAGGTGGACGGAAAAATATTCAATTAAATGTCCGTGTTGTTTCTGCCACAAACAAAGACTTAGAAGCATTAGTGAAGGAAGGGAAATTTAGGCTTGATTTATTTTATCGTTTAAATATTGTCCCTATTTTTATCCCTCCTTTACGCGATAGACCAGAAGATACGGCACCTCTCGCTCATTATTTTTTACAGCAAAAAAATAAAAAGTATGGGCTAAAGGTCAAATTTGCGCCTGGAAGCATTCAACTTTTCAATGAATATGATTGGCCAGGCAATGTAAGAGAAATGGAAAATATGATAGAACGTCTTGTGGTGACATCTGAAAATAATGAAATTTCATGGAGTGATTTGCCATTTATTAAACAAAGTCATTATTCACCATTACAGCAACCTTTAAAGTCCATTTTACTTGAAATCGAAAAGAAAATAATTTATCAAAAGCTTGAACTGTATAAAACGACTAGGAAAACTGCTGAAGCTTTAGGGATTAGTCAATCTGCTCTTGTGAAAAAAATGAAGCGATTCCAATTAAACGAATAGTTGGCATGAATATTGCTAGTTATGGAGAGTAGGAGGGATGTTCTATGAAAAGAGAAAATGTAAAATTTTTAAGTGAAGGGCTTCAATGCGCGGGATGGCTTTATATGCCGCAAAATGCGAGTGAGGAATGCAAAGTGCCAGCTATTGTGATGGCGCATGGTTTTAGTTTAGTGAAAGAGGCTTTTTTGGACCGGTATGCAGAAGTATTTTGTAAAGGTGGGTTTGCAGTTTTAGTTTTTGATTATCGAAATTTTGGGGAAAGCGAAAGTTACTTACCACAACATTTAGAACCGAATGAACAAATTAAAGATTATCGAAATGCCATTAGTTGGATTAGTACATTACCCGAAATAGATGTAGAAAAGATTGGGATTTGGGGGACGTCTTACAGTGGTGGTCATGTCCTGCATATTGGAGCCGTAGATAAACGTGTAAAAGCGGTAGTTGCACAAGTACCTACGATTAATGGTCGAAAAGGTGCTCAACGAAAAATGGTTTCTGAAAAGTTTAATGATTTTATGCAAAACTTAACAAATTATCGTACGGAGCGTTATGTTAACGGAGAGCGAAAGATGTATCCTGTCGTTTCTTTAAGTGGTATCGCAGCTCAGCCACATCCCGATGCATATAAATGGTTTACAGAAAAGGCTGAGAAAGTAGCTCCTACATGGAAAAATGAAATTACGTTAGAATCTATGGAGCATTATGTTGAATACAATCCAGCGGGCCTTATTGATTTTATATCGCCTACACCATTAATGATCATTGCGGCAATGGAGGATGGGATTACACCACCTGACTTAATTATTGAGTCATTTGAAGAACAAGCAAAAGAACCCAAAAAATTATTAGAACTACCAGGAGGCCATTTCGATGTGTACAATGGCCCGACGTTTGACCAGGCAAGTCAAGAATCCTTAAAGTGGTTTCAGCAGCATTTGCTTACAAAAACAACTTCAACAACCAACAAATAAGATGAGCCGTGCAGATTTGTGACAACGCAGAAATACATGGGTAATAAAAGCTCAGCGAAAAGAATTTAGCTTTACAAAAGGGAGGAAGAATGGTGGCTAGAGCTACATATATAGCACCCACTTTAAATGAGTGGCTTCAAAAGTTTAATTTTAAGATTGAAAGTAAAGTCCGCTATAGCGAAACGGATATGTCTGGTCATGTTAATAATACGAGTTACTTTGTCTATTTTGAACAGGCTCGTGTCGAATACCTAGACAGTTTACGTTTTTTTAATAGCACAGTAAATGCTGTTACCGCAGATTTAAGTTGTCATTACCATAATGAAGCCTTTTTTCCTGATACACTTCAAATTGGCGTAAGAGTTGCAAAAATTGGAAACAAATCATTTGATTTAGAATATTATATCCTTTCATCACATGACGAAAAGCTAATTGCAACAGGGCAAGGTACTTTAGTTGTAATTGACTTAGAAACGAAGCAAAGTACAACAATCCCGAAAGATATTCGTGATGCTATTATTGCTAAGGAAGGGTTAGAGTTGATTAATTAATTAGTCCGCTGTATAAATAAACACCCGAGTGAACGAAACACGATGTTCACTCGGGTTGTTTTTAGTTAAACGTGTCGTTCACCCAATCTTTAAATAGCTCAAAGTCAGAGTAGACAAGTTCTTTATAGTGCATCGCTTGTAAAGTGACGCTTTCGATAAAGTAATCTTGATGTTTGCCGATTGCGTTTAAAATTTCATCCTCACTATGGTAGGTGAACACATCAGAATAATCGATATCTGCGCGGGCATGAATTTTAGCCGCAATTCGCCCCATAATCGAAGTGGTAACATAATAATCATCTAAATCTGTATAGTTTTTCGGCTTTACTTTTTTCTTATAGGGAGAACGTTCGCGAATATAGTATTCCTGATCATCCATTGTCACATAGGCTAAATGGGGATCTTCTAAATGGTGCATAGCCTTTTGCGTCCCGACAACACGCGCTCCCTGATGCTCATAATGAGCCCAAAATGTTTTATGATACGGTAGGAAATACGCAGGAATAGCTGTACGTACCTCTTTCATCTCTAATACTAAATCCTCTATGCCACGTGCGTCAGTCTCGCCATCTACTAAAATATAATAGCGTTTCAAACCGATGGATGCCGTACCAGAGCCATATTTAATGGCGATATCTTTAATAGAATAGTCTGGTAATGCTTTAGTAATAGCTTCAAATTCTTCTATTGATACAGGTTGAACTTCCTCATTCCATAAGAAAACTCGATTGCCTTCTTCATTGATCTGCGTAATATCTTGTAAAAAATGTGAATGCTGGCGTTTCTCAAGCTTTTTCAACACTTTTTTTATTGGACCTTTTGTATTGTTTTTCATAAACGTCAATGTAAGCGGGTCATCCTGTTTACGTTGGAATCGTGATAACTGATTAATATAGCTGCGCAGGAAATACTGGATTGCCACTTCTTGATTGTCTTTATGTAAACCTTGTTCTTCGATATAGAGCGCGATACTAATACTCATACGGATGACATCGTATAAATAAGAACCGACATAGCCTTCGTCAAAATCATTGACATCATAAACAATGTCACCTTTTTCATTTTGAAATGCACCAAAGTTATCCATATGCATATCTCCCTGAATCCAAGTAGGCTTGGCATCGGCTGTATGGAAAATCGACGGCGTTTTTGTCATGTCGTAATAAAATAAATACGCACTTCCACGGAAAAAGCGGAAAGGACTGTCGAGCATTGTGCGATATTTCTCTAAACGCTGCTCCTCACTTAAAGCCATACATTGTGCATCAAATTCTTCGAAAATTGTTTTAAGCTGATCGTGTCTTAAAAACTGACGTGTGTGTTTAACCTGTTCTAATAACATGCTTCCCATTATTCAACATCCTTTCTGATATTTAATTTTCTCAATCGACATTCCCGGTGAAGAAAGTGACGACATGAGTAAATTGCACTTAATAAACGAAATTATTTCAATCCACACTCCCAATGAAGTAAGTGACAGTGAAAAAGAGCGTAAAAATACGACTTTTCACAAAAAACATTAAAATAATTCATTGGAAATTAATTTAGAACTATTTCCCGTAGTTAATCAGTGAAATAATGAGGATGATTTAGGTGCGAATCTCCCAGCAATTTCATGTGCACTTACGATTCGCACCTAGATTGAAAGTAAATGTATTAAGCTACGTAGCATCCTGTTTCAAATAAATATAAATCCGCGAAAAGAAACTTCAAGTCAGTGATTAAATATATATGGATGATACCGCATATAGTTTTACTAGTAGTAAATTCAAAAAATAGAACGAATAAACGATAATCAACTAACTAAATTGTATATTAAATCAAAATTTCTGTCAGTATTATTTTTTGAATAATCTATTAACACGGATGCTATATTCGATGATGTACTTTACTGAAATTTACTATATTAAAAGGGGGGTATTTTAATGGAGTATGAAGTAGCAGTTGCATATGGGAGTGAAGGGTTAATTACAGACAATGTAGATGGTGTGGATGAAGTTACGGTAGAGGACGGGGCCTATTTCTTTTACGATTCAGACGAGGAAATGATTTATAGCGCACCATTGGTAAGTGTAGTATACATTAAGCGAATTTAGGGGTGAAATTGGCTCTTCAAAAATAAATTACTAATGTTTATCTTCAACTAAACGAGGGGTGTATTGATGAAAATGATGAAAGCAATCGGAATTCTGCATGAAGCACAGTCGAATGACTTGACGCTTATGGACATTGCCATCCCTACTATTAATAAGAATGAAGTCCTTGTCCACATGCAAGCGATTGGTGTAGGGAGTCATAATCGGTGGTTTAGACCATCAAATGCGAAATACCCTTATCCAATTGGAATCGAAGGAGCAGGTACGATTGTCGAAATCGGAGAAAATGTAAAGAACTATATCATTGGGGATCAAGTTTTATTTATTAACAATATGCAGCCAAAAGGTGGAACTTGGGCAAACTTCTCTGCCATTTCTGAAGACGCGCTGATAAGCATGCCAAATGGTCTTAGTTTTATTGATGCGGCGGCGCTTCCTGTTGCAGGTAAAGCAGCATTGGAAGGGGGAAAAGCACTTGGACTTAAAACTGGAGATACAGTATTTATTGCTGGGGCTTCTGGCGCAATCGGTACATTGGCCATTCAATTAGCAGTCGCCGATGGTTACCGCGTAGCAAGTTCTGCATCTGAAAAAAATCATGCTTATATGTTGTCTCTTGGTGCTGAGAAAGTAGTCGATTATGTAGACGAAACATGGGCTGAACAGGTGCGACTTTGGATGCCGGATGGAGTTGATGCTGCACTGGCAATTCAACCGGGTACGGGCGTAACAAGTATGAAAATCGTAAAGGATGGTGGTAAAGTCATCACGATCTCAGGTGATCAATTTGAGACAGAGCGACAGATTACCGCTGAGCAAATTAAGCATCATCCAGAAATACAGAGGAAGTTAATTACATTAGCAACCGAAGTAGCTGATGGGCATATCCGCATCATCGTTGAACAGGTTTATCCATTCGAGCAAGGACTTGAAGCGCTGAAGAAAGTTGAAGCTAGGCATGCGCAGGGTAAAATTGTTTTGAAAATGGAATGAAATGAATGCACGAAAATGTTATCTTTCTTCCAATGTCAGCATCATTAATCTGTAAATAACAAATGTCCCGAGGTAAGCGCCAGTCACCAAGAAAACGGGATTTAAGAAGAGCCCGTGAATGGTAGTCATAAACACAGCATCATCAATAATGACTTGGTAAATGGACGTTGAAGCAAGACTACCAAAAATGATGATGGAAATAATCGCTACAATGTTAAAAATCGTTCTAAACGAATCGCTTTTATGTTGTAGATAAAGCATCACAACAGGCACAACGATACTTGAGATAACTAATAAGAACTTCAAAATATCACTCCCTTTTTTTAAGTTTATTATGCCCAGGATCATTTGTAGATAAACAAAAAGCCGCAGCGAAATCATACGCTGTGGCTACTGTTTTTACCTTTACTTTTTAATGACCGGAATATAAATATCACAAATTTTCCCCTCATCACCCATGCATCGGTCATCATATAGTTCAAAGTCTACACAATTTGGTGCATACTCGTAACCCGACTTCGGAAACCATTCATTGAAAATGTAGTGCCATGTGCCTTGAATATTTTGGGCAAATTCTTCAGCAGAGCAAGGCGGTGTTGAAAATACGGCATAAGTTGCGGGCGGCACTTCACAAACATGATAATCATTTGGAATTTCTGCACCGTCAATCGGCTCAACACCAATCACATACTCAAATTCGCCGGTTTCCATATCTACTTGAAAACATACCCCATACTCATCATGTTTTTTAATGAAGTTTTCGGCGTGAAGTTTATCCATCTTTCCACCACTCATATAGTCGTCCCAAAAAGCGGGGATTGCTTTTGAGTTTTCACCATCTGTTGCAGTTGTTTTGATAGCAAACCCAGCAAGTTTTATAGCTGGAAGTGTAACAAATTTCGGTTCCATAATAATTCCTCCAATCAAATATTTGCTTGTGAGGGGGAGGTTTGGTGGTAACGGTCGATTACAATGCGTATGTAAGCGATAAGTTCCCGGTGAACAGCCGAAATGACGACGAAAAGCCTTACTAAAACCTGAGTGCGTTTCGAAGCCGTATTCCAGTGAAATATCTAGAATTTTCCGACCAGAAGATAATTCATATGCGGCAAACGCCAGACGACGGTTCCTTACATAAGTCATTAAAGAATATCCAACACCCCATTGAAATACTTTGCAGAAATGCCATGTTGAATATCCGGCTCGTGCAGCTAAAATATCTGGACTAATGTCGTCTTTAATATGCTCGTCGATATAGTCCAAAATATTTTGCAAAGTTGTTAAAGCATCCATATAATTTCCCCCTGCTATACAATAAATTAAGTATAGCAAAAAATCAGAAAGATGCTGTTCCAAAATTGTTATTTTTCTGAAGATGGAAAAATGTACAGGGGAGTACAAGAAAAATTGGACCTTTAGTTAAAAATGGTTTAATCCCTCCTAAAAAGTTAATAATGACAATAGTTCTTTTTTGAAGGGGGAGTGAATGAGTGAATATCTTTTATTTAACTATGGAACTAATCGTTGCTTTTTTTCTATTATTTATCCTTATAAAAATATTAGGAAAGAAAATCATAAATCAAATAACCCCCTTTACATTCATAGCTGCGATTGTACTTGGGGAACTGCTAGGCAACGCACTTTATGATGAAAAGGCAGGATTATTCTATTTGATTTACTCTATGGTGTTATGGTCTTTACTTTTGTTAATTGCTGAGTATTTGGGGCAGAAATCACTTAAATTACGTTTGCTTTTTGAAGGTAAACCATCCGTGTTAATCCGAAATGGGATTGTAAATAGGGACCAATTAAAGAAAAATCGGATGAATATTAATCAACTCCAAAGTCTGTTGAGGCAATCAGAAACTTTTTCGATACGCGAAGTAGCTTATTGCTATTTAGAAGCGAACGGATCCATTAGTATTATGAAAAAATCACCTTACCAAAAGACGACCCAAGAAGATTTTCATAAAGCTCCAAAACAAGTGCATATCCCCGTTACATTAATTCGAGATGGGGAATTGTTAAGTGATGAATTGAGTGATCTAGGTAGGGACGAGGACTGGTTAATGATTCAACTTAAAATCCAAAACGTAACAGATGTCCGTAATGTATTTATTGCGGAGTGGTTAGAGAATGAAGGAATGTTTGTGCAAACTTTTGATGAAGTTTAATGAAGATAGCGATAATCAAAAATATCCCTCTACAATAGAGGGATACCCGCATTAATATAGTGGTCGCTGGTTCTGACAAGGTGGAAATCCATGAATATCCTGAATCATATAAAAGTCGTATTGTTTTAACGCAAATTGTGCTTGATATAAGTATTCAATAACTTGAAGTTTGCCATTAGAAGTACCGCATAAAATACCAGAAGTCCCTTGCCCGTTTGTTAACGAAATTCCAATAGGTTGCCCAGTTAAATGACGGACTTTTTGAAGCCACTGCATCGTTATCACTCCTCTAAATACATCATATTAAAGTTTTATTTAGCAAGTGCCTGTCTGCGAGTGAATGTAAGAAATAGATGTGTTAAAAAACACACAATGTTCGCGATGGGGAAAAAATCCATGTTATTCTGTTTTCCATTATAAAATGCATATGATGATAGGAAGGCTTTTTGCTTTTTATCAAAAAATGGGGGAGATGACCATGGATAACAATAAAAAAAATTGTAATCAATCAACTGAATCCCAGGAACTTTTCATTGCGCAACTTACTTATATCGGTGCAGCAATTTCTACGTTAGGGGATGGTATACAAACGATAGCTGCTGCACTTGCATTGGACGCGTTAAAAAACGAAAAAAATCAAAGTTCTGAAAGCTCGACCGATCAATCCCAAAAAACAGAAAGCATGCAAGAGCAGATTGATTATATAATTGCTGAATTAAAACAAATGAAAGAATTTTTGAAATGAGATGTTCGATAAATGGATTGAAAAAAATCAGTGTTTAGATTTGGACGAATCTAAACACTGTAGAAGGGGATATTATGATGGATTCCTTGTATTTAATCGATTGTCATGTCCAGTATGATTTCCAGATGAAGAGGGGTCATAGGCAATCAACGTCACTTCTAATTTTTCTTCGAGGGATTTTAACTCGTTAAGTTGTTCAGGCCTTAGATTGGCAATTTTGTTGTTTTCCAAATCAATCACTTCCTTATACCGTAATGAAAAATAGTATGTGGAATTATTCTGTAATTATTCTTAAGCTAAATGATGAGTTTGAAAAAATCACTAAAATCCCTGTTTACTTTATCACTCTGGCTGATGCTTTTTTAGCATCTGCTGTAAATAGGAATCTGACTGGCCTATTGGGATACTTAAGCTTTCCCAATTCTCACTTTTAATTTGTTTTCCAATGTAAACAATTTGCCCAATATGATAAGCATAATGGGCTAATTGTCTTTCAATTGCTTCGATGACCGAATGGTTTTCTCCCCGAATCAAAACAGCCTTTAATAAATCTTTTTCTTCTAAGTTATTTAATGCTTCAAAAAGAGTATTCCACCCGATTTCTGAAGTCGCTATCAATTCCGCTTTTGATGAGATGTCGTCAACAAATTCCTGTTCACGATTTCTATAGGGTTTCTCCCCATCAGAGTTTAGGAAATCTGTCCATCTTGACACCATATTCCCGCTTAAATGCGATATGATAATGGCAACACTATTCGATTCCGCATTTAATGCCCAATGAATATCTTCTTCTACAAGTTGTTCAATTGCCTTATCTCCCAGGCTTTTAACACTCTTGAACCTTTCTTTTATGACCCTCAAATATTCCTTTTCAATGCTCATTTGTATAGCCCTCCCCAATGAAGTATTAAGAATCACACTAAATAGATATGGTACTGACCCTTAATTTACCACAATTTCAACTAATATTGTGCTTTGATGATTCTGATTCATAAAAGGTTATTAAGGGTCATATGAATGGGGGAGTTGCCGTAGTAAATAGGCTAAAAGCATCTTTCTTATAAACCTTGTGATTGGGTAGATTGTTAACCCGAAATCGTTGTAAATCCCAATGATTCGATTACGATTGGAGTTCTAGCAAAAATCGTTCCTATAGTTGGGAAAAATGTTAAAGAATTTGGAGAAACGGCATAAATACCGCCTTCTTGCATTAGCGCATTAATGTAAAGATTAACATATCCGTTAGGGTTGAAAATTTTGAACTCTGTTACTGGATTGCCTTGGTCATCAGTAAATAAACTCGCAGGTATAGTTGCCCCATTTACAAGGTTTATATTTGCTGTAGCAATATAAAAATATCTATTTATCGTTGGAATAATTACATTCGGGACAACGACTTCGGGAGAGGAAATAAGGAAATTATCAATGGCTTTAATTGTGGGCAAATAATATTTATTCTTGTCAAAACAATCGTCATAGTTAAATTTGGGGGAATTTACTTCACTCATTTTTTTGTCACCTCACATTTATAATAAATTTTAAGCTCATACATAAACAATACGGGTGTCTTTTAAATTGTCTAATATAGTATCAAAATATAGTACTACACATATATTTATGATTGGAATTTGGAAGTTTCTTGGTATTCGACTACTTCCTAAAAAAATAGATATTATAGAAAATATTCAATGAAATAAATGCAATAAAGGTAGAGTTTTGACCAAGTGCGCGGAATTAGACCTTGAACTTCTTACTGAACAAACTGTCACACTAAATGAGCTATTAGGAAGACCACGTTTGTACCTCAACCCCAACAGCAGCTTAGCGAAACAAGTAATTTCATTTTTTTATATTTAAAATGTTGCACATAACATATTTAAAACCTCACAAAATAAAGAAAAAGGGGAGGTTAAATTTTGAAGTGATGCGAAACCTAACCATAAGAAATCCAATGTCCTTTTTTATTCGCTTATGCTTGTTTGAGTGAAATAAAAAAGGGACCACTTGGGATAAAAGTGGTCCTAAGCACTAAAATAGAAGATAGACTAAAAGCTACCTTCTAGTAGAACTTGTAATTTGGTAATGTTTTTTTATATGGTATTAGCTAAAAATTATCGTTTAATAAGTTTAACGAAAAATAAAAAATTAACATTAAGTTAGTGTAACTACTTCTACCGCTTCTACTACTAATGGAGTTCCGGCTGCGAGTATACCCTCTACTTCGTTAAAAGTTAACTGTGTTGCAGAGATTATATAAGAACCGCCCTCTTGTAATACACCGTTTACCTCATGCAGCCTATTCATTTTATTTTAGTATAGAAGTTAAAAATTATAAAGCACTCTTACCTTAACTTATGTTGAAGTAAGAATGCTTATTTTGACTTATCATGCATTATCTACCGAAAATTTTAACTAGAACTCCATTACTCTATAATATATTAATCATTGGGAATGCTTGTCATTTTCTCTGCGACTTCTTCGGTAATCGCAAGAAAACGTTTGGAAATCGACGTCATGTAACGATCCCTAAGTGTAATTATATTAAGTTTTGTTTGTAACACTGGATTTGCTATTGACCTAAGTATCGGTAAATCAGGTGAATTCAGTAGCTTAAAACAGCTAGGTACAAAACAAATTCCTGCTCCTTTCATTACCATCATAAGTGTTGGTAATGTTTCAGTCCCCCGGTAAATGACATTAGGAGTAAACCCACTCTTTTGACATGCCTCGATCACATCATCAGCAACGCCTAATCCATAGGATGTTGTATTTAAAAGAAATCGTTCGTTTTTCAAGTCTGCAATCTCAATAGAATCTTTTTCACATAGATGATGGTTAGGTGGAAGGGCTAAAAGTAAAGGTTCTGTTAGGAGTGTTGAAGTATGGATGTCCTCCGCTCTCACTGAAGTTCGAACAATGCCAAGATCTATTTTATGACTTCTTAGAGCTTCTAAAATATAGGATGTATTACCTTCGCGAACATGTGTAACAATGTGAGGCGTTTCCTTTTGCATTTTTTTTAATACACTTGGCAAAATAAATAGATTTGCGGAAGTAGTACAACCCAATTTTACAGTACCTCTAATACCTTCATGAAACTCGACTAATTTCTTCTCCATATTCTCAGATAGATCAAGTAACTCTTTTCCTTGTTCATATAAAAATACGCCACTTGGTGTTAATTCAAGAGATCTACCCGAACGATTAAACAAAGTGACATTTAATTCCTGTTCAAATTTCTTAATTAAAATACTTAAGGGGGGTTGGGTCATTTGCAGTACAGTAGCAGCTTTTGTAATGCTACCTTCCTCAACTACGGTAATAAAACAATGTAAACGATGGAGGTTCATTTTGATAACTCCTTCTTTAATTAGTATTCATAAAATATATGGAAGTCATATATATATTATAATTTACATTATAAAAATGTAAAGATATACTATTCACATAACTAAGAATATTTGGAAAATTGAAGCAGATATTAATTGTAGTTTGAAGTTAATTGATACAAAAGGCAGTCATATTTTTTACAATGCAGTATCGAATAGAATAAAAACGATTTCATATTTGAATAATAATATAATTGGAGGTTTTATCAATGACAACTAAACTTAATAAACAACCAAAAACTGCAGAGTTAACTGAACTGGACAAAAAGCACTTGCTTCATCCAGCTACAAATCCGAAGGCTCTAATTGACAATGGATCGCCTATTATTTTTGCTAAAGGTAAGGGAGTTACAGTTACAAGTACGGATGATGTGGAATACATCGACGGAATGTCAATGCTTTGGAACGTCAACTTAGGACATGGGAACCAAGAACTTGCAGATGCAGGCAATAGTCAATTATCTACTCTTGCGTATGCGTCATCATTTAAAGGATTTTCAAATGAACCATCCATTCTTCTTGCTGAAAAATTAGCTGAGTTAGCACCAGGAGATTTAAATAGTGTATTCTACACTTCAGGTGGGTCAGAATCAAATGATACAGCAATTAAATTAGCTCGTTTCTACTGGGAGCTTAAAGGAAAATCAGAAAAAAGAAAGATTATTGCGCTGACGAATGCTTACCACGGTGTAACAATAGGAGCGCAAACAGCTACAGGCCTTGCAGCATACCACAAGTTCGCATCATCAAATATAGACGGAGTTGTTCGTGCAACTGCCCACCTACTAAACAGTGAGTTAGGTGATAAGAATGATCCAAACTTTGCAGATTCAATTCTTGGTACAATTGAAAGAGAAGGTGCAGATACGATTGCCGGAATTATTATTGAACCTGTACAAGGTGCGGGCGGAGTTAATATTCCACCAGAAGGTTACTTAGAAGCAGTTCGTAATATTTGTGACGAGCACAATATCCTTTTCATGGCAGACGAAGTTATTTGTGGATTCGGTCGTACGGGGAAAATGTTTGGTGTAGACAACTGGAATGTTGTGCCTGATATGATGTCAATTGCTAAAGGGATTACGAGTGGTTATTCGCAACTTGGCGGCGTCATGATGAATGATGAAATTAGAGAAACAATTGCTAACTTCGATGCTGTTATACCACATGGTTTCACATATAGTGGCCATCCGACTGCTTGTGCGATTGGTCTGAAAAACATCGAAATACTAGAGCGAGATAATATTATTGCCCACGTGAACGAAATGGAGAAAGAACTTAAAAAAGGTTTAGATTACTTAGCTGAAAAGCATAGCATTGTAACAAATTGCAGAGCAATTGGTCTATTAGCTGCATTTGAACTATATGAAGATCCAACAAGTGGGAAATTATTTGACCCAACTGTTTTCCCAGCAAATGCGATAGTTGATGCATGTTTCGAACGCCAGTTAATATTAAGATCGCTTGGAGCCAATAACCAAATTGTAGCAATTGCACCACCGCTTATTATTAACAAAGAAGAAATCGAAAAGATGATTCAAATTATAGACGATTCGATTACTGCTTTTAAAAACACAATCAACTAAACTATTCCAATAAAGTATGTAGAGTAGTGGTGGATATAATTAGATAGTAGGAGGTTTTCTAATGCTTTATATAAATGGTGAATGGCGAGATACAGGAAATAAATTAGATGTAACCAATCCTGCGACAGGAGAAATAATTGGAACTGTTGCTACAGGTGGAAAAAATGAAACCAAAGAAGCAATCGAAAGTGCGAAGAAAGCATTTGAATTGTGGGGTAAGACAACTGGAAATGAGCGTAGCAACTATTTGTCTAAAGTAGTTCAATTGATGAAAGAAAAAACAAAAGAATTAGCTGAAACAATTACGCTTGAAAATGGTAAACCTTTAGCTGATGCTACTCGTGAAGTAGCAGGTGCAATCGGGTATCTAGAATGGTATGCAGAGGAAGCAAAGAGAATTTATGGTGAAACAATTCCTCCATCCGATGCCAATAAACATTTAATGGTAATTCGCGAACCTGTTGGGGTATGTGCAGCAATTACACCATGGAACTTCCCATTATCGATGATTACAAGAAAAATCGCACCTGCACTTGCTGCAGGTTGTACGATTGTTTTAAAACCATCTGATTTAACTCCTCTTTCGGCGATAAAAGTATTCGAATGCTTCCATGAAGCGGAACTACCAGCTGGAGTTGCAAACCTGGTAATTGGCCCAGCTGAAGAAATTGGAAACGAGATGACGAGTAGCCCAGATGTTCGTAAAATCACCTTCACTGGATCGACGCGGGTGGGGAAAAAACTTATCCGTGATTCGTCTGATACCGTGAAGAAAATATCAATGGAGCTTGGTGGACATGCACCTTATATTGTGTTTGAGGATGCAGATATTGACGCCGCAGTGAATGGTATTTTAGTATCTAAGTTTATTAACGCAGGTCAAACTTGCATCAGTACAAACCGGATTTACGTAGCAGAAACTATAGCTGATGAATTCTCAGGAAAGTTAGCTGAAAAGGTATCTGAATTAGTTGTAGGAAATGGATTAGAAGAAGGCGTAAATGTCGGTCCATTAATTAATGAAGTAGCTCTTGAAAAAGTGAAAAGTCAAGTAGAAGACGCTGTGAAACATGATGGTAAAGTAATTGCGGGTGGTAATGTATTTACATTAAATAATGGTAGCGGTTACTTCTTTGAGCCCACAGTTATTCAATATGCAAGTGATAATATGAAGATTACGACAGAAGAAACATTTGGACCAGTTGCACCAATTTATACGTTCAAGACGGAAGAAGAAATAGTTGAAAGAGCAAACCATCCTGAATATGGTCTTGCAGCTTATTGTTATACGCAAGACATTGGTCGAGGCTTACGAATGATGCGTGCTTTACAGTTCGGAATTGTTGGTATTAATGATCCAGCTCCAATTGTTGTACAAGCTCCGTTTGGTGGCATGAAGGAAAGTGGAATGGGGAAAGAAGGCGGTTGGTACGGCCTTGAGGAGTACTTGGAGAAGAAGTTTGTATCGATCTATATTAAGTAATTAAAAATGTTACTAATCTATATGAGTTGAATAAAAGAATGCTCATATTTAAGAAAAGTGAGAGGTTAATTTCCGTTCCAGCTGTGCGCTTTCCGGGGGCGTCCGATGAGCCGCTTCACTCGCACAGCTTCCACTCCAATCAACAAGTAATCTTGAGTTCAATTTATATAGGTAACTAAATATATTGTAATAGAACTTATCTACATTCTCCAAAAAACGGACTTTCTCCCATACATAGTTTATAAAGGATGTGGATTAAGTCTACACAATTAATAAAGTAATAAACTTGAAGTTAATTTCAATAAAATAAGGGGGAGAATTTATTATGGCTCAAGTAAATTTGAAAAATAATGAACAAGAAATAGTTGTCCGCAATATTTTAAAAGAAGATCTTGCTGAAGTTGCCGCACTTTCTATGAGGTGTTTTGGCCCTGATATGGCATTAAAATATGAGCATTTTGAAAGTCAGATTGAGTTGTTTCCAGAAGGTCAAATTTGTCTGGAATATGACGGTAAAATTGTAGGAACCGCTTTAAGTCTAATTGTAAATTTTGAAGATTATGGAGATAGTCACTCGTACTTTGAAATCTGTGATTTAGGATTTATTCGAAATCATAACCCTAATGGTAGACATCTATATGGTATTGAAGTTGGGGTACACGAAGATTTTAGAGGGTTACAATTGGGACGTCATCTGTATGATGGTCGAAAAAAGGTATGTGAAAAACTTAACTTAGAAAGTATCTTAGTTGGTGGTCGTATACCTAATTACTATAAATATGCTGAGCTGATGAGTGCAGATGAGTATGCACTAGAGGTCATGACAGGAAAAATATATGATCCTGTACTAACATTCCAAATGAAAAATGAATATGTATTAAATAAAGTAATGCCAGGTTATTTACCTGGGGATGTGGAGTCACTAGAAAATGCAACACTTTTGGAATGGAAAAATCCAAATTACAAGCTAACACTAGTATAAGTTTTATGGCAATGCTGTTCGCCTATTTTAATAGGCGAACAACGGATGCCCGTTGTTTATTGAGATATTCGACCTCTTCATCAATGTAAGCGCTTTCTTTTTGTGAAGCAAAGCCAGCTGTTCTTACAATTAAAGACAACAAAAGCCTTTGTAGGTCAAGGTACGTAGAAATTACAGTATGAAAACCAACTCATTATACTAGGAATTCCATGATGCGTGGCCTTTATAGCTTTAAATCCAGTGTTTAGTATAGATCACCAGTGCTCAATAAAGATCAGATTGATTAGTAGTCGTATTTGGAAAACTTTACTTAGCTCTTCTAATTGAATGGAAATAATTCACTTGGAATTTGCTCATTGTAAGTTAGCTTGATAAAAATATGATAGGGGGATCGATAAATGACAGAGAAAACTACACTCAAAAGGTCATTAGGTGTTTGGGCAATTGTTGCACTGGGATTAGGATATATGACGCCTACTGTGGTCTTTGACACGTTTGGAATTGTATCAAAATTAACAAATGGTGTAGTACCAATGGCGTATCTTGTCGCCTTGTTCGTAATGGTATTGACGGCGATTAGTTATGGAAAGATGGTACAGGTATTTCCAGTTGCCGGTTCAGCATATACGTATACCCGGGAAACAATGGGGTCTCATCTAGGATTCCTTGTAGGATGGACATCATTATTAGATTATTTATTATTGCCTTTAGTGAATGCGTTAATTATTAGGATATATATGGAATCTCTATTTCCGACTGTACCTGTGTGGATTTGGGTTTTGACTTATGTCATTGTAGTTACTGCAATAAATGCTTATAGTATGGAATCAACATCCAAACTAAACTTTATACTCGTTGTGTTCGCGATTTGTTTAATAGTTATTTTCATAATACTTGCTTCTATACAGCTTTATAACGGTATGGGGGCTGGTACGTTGCTCACGATTAATCCACTAACGCATGAAAATGTGAAGTTAATAACCATCTTAACCGGGGCAACGGTAGTAGCGTTCTCGTTTATCGGTTTTGATGCAATAACAATGTACACGGAAGAGGCAAAGGATACATCAACAGTTCCTAGAGCAATTCTTCTAACAGTTTTAATCGGTGGAGCTATTTTCTTTATTGCTTCTTATTTTACACAAGCTTTATTCCCGGATGTTTCTGTTTTTACAAATGCAGATGATACATTGCCAGAAATCGGTTTATATGTGGGAGGGAAGTTCTTCCAACTGCTGTTCCTTGCAGGGGCTTTCGCTGCTACTGTAGCTTCAGGACTCGCATCTCATGCAAGTGCATCTCGTTTACTGTTTGTTATGGGAAGAAATGGTGTACTTCCTAAAAAAACTTTCGGATACTTACACCCTAAACGTAGAACGCCTGTTTTTACGGTTGTTTTGACGGGCATCGTATCATTATTTGCAATAGGACCAAATTTAGAATTAATTGCTTCAGTCATTAATTTTGGGGCATTAATTGCATTCACTTTCGTTAACCTAGCTGTTGTTGTTCATTTCTATATTCGTCAGAAAAGAAGATCCGGCAGCGAAACGTTTAAATACTTAATTATGCCTTCTTTAGGCGCATTAGCTACCGGAGTTCTTTGGTATCATCTGCACGTTGATGCATTTATAGGCGGAATCGTTTGGCTGATAGTCGGAATTATTTACATGCTATTTATAACAAGATTCTTTAAAAAAGAACTTGGAAGCATGGACGCTATTGATGATTTGGAATCATTAGATAAAGAGATTTTTAAAGCAAGTTAAGGTTTTGGAATAACTATTTAGAGGATGAGAATCTATTAGATAATCTTCCTCTTTTTAGTGACACACGAATTAAATAAAGGAGTGAATGCTTTGAAAGAAAAAATCCGACTGTATATAGAAGAAAATAAAGAAGAATTATTTAAAATAATTCAAGATGTCGTACGTATAAAAAGCGTGGTTGGCAATGAACAAGAGATGCAAGTATACATGAAGAAAAAATATGAAGAACTTAACTTGACTATACATGAGATTGAACCAAAATATGAGAAAGTTTCAGCTCATGAAGCGTTTATTGATTCAGGTATTCCATTTGAAGACCGAAAAAATATTATTGGAATATATAAAGGTGTCTCAAATGGTAAGTCTTTAACTATTCATGGGCATGTGGATGTTGTTTCTCCAGAACCAAATTCAAACTGGACGATGGAACCATGGAGTGGAGATATTATTGGAAATAAGTTATACGGTCGAGGTTCTGCGGATATGAAAGCAGGACTTATTTCAAATTGGTTCGCATTGAAAACATTAATTGATTTAGGTTATCCAATTGCTGGAGATGTTCAACTACATTCAGTAATAGAAGAAGAAGCTGGTGGTGGAGGTGGGGCTCTAGCATGTTTGGAGGAAGGCTTCGTAACGGATGGGTACATTTCTACAGAACCACATAATTTGAATATGACAATAAGTCATGGGGGTATTATGTATTTCCGAGTGTACGTAAAGGGAAGAACAGCACATGCTGGTTTAGCACATGAAGGCATAAATGCTATTTCAAAAATGATGAAAATCCTTAGTGCGCTAGAGGAATTAAGTGAATGGCGTGCTAAAAATGTTAAATTTGATTTATTTGAAAAGGGATCTGGACAGTCCGTTCATTTAAACTTAGGTGTACTAAAAGCTGGGGATTGGGTATCGACAGTTCCGGGGGAAGCGATTCTTGAAGGAAGAATTGGTTTTATTCCAGGGGAAACGCGCGAAAAAATTAAGCAACTTGTACAAGACACGATTATGAAATCGGTCTTAGGTGATAAGTGGATGGCTAAAAATCCACCTGTACTAGAGTGGTTTGGATGGTCAACGGAACCATGGTACCAAGATCCTGAGCACCCTTTTGTAAAATTATTCATCGAAAATGCAGAAGATGTTATGGGACATAAAGTAAATGCGGTTGGAAGAGCTTCAGGAAATGATGCACGATTTACACAGTATTACGGAAAACAAGGACTGTGCTTTGGGCCAATTGGAGAAAATATGCATGGACCAGATGAATGTGTTCAATTAGATAGTGTAGTAGAAGTAACGAATGTTTTGGCAAATTATATTATTAAGTGGAGCGAGAGTTAATCATCGTTAAATTTTGAAAATCTCCATTTTAAACTAATATAGTGTCTCTCATAATGCTTCCTTGGGTAGCTGATAAAAAGAACTAACTCAAGTTTAATGAATACCCGAAAAGAATTATCCAGTGCGTCTATTGAGGTAGTAGATGCACTGAATTTAATATGAAAATTTTGTTTTATTAACCAATATTGCTCTTAATTTTATTAAGTCTCCATTATTAGGAGGTGTTTTAGGTTAGTTTAAATATCAAATGTACTATAATTTATTTTTATATTTTTTTAATTTATAAATAACTGTAGGTTGACTAATGCCTAAATAGGAAGCCATCTCATAAGTTGTTTTGCATTTATTTAAAGCTTTAAGAATGATTTGGCTCTCGATGTCTTCTAACATTTCCTTTAAGTTATAGGTTTCTTCTAATGACTGTTTCATACTAATGGGAGCAAAATCAATCTCCATTTGTAAGATATCTTTAAAATTGGCCGGCAAATGAGTAGGGTAGATTACAGTATCTTCAATGGTAAGAATAAGACGCTCAATCAAATTTTCTAACTCACGTATATTTCCTGGCCAGCTATAGGCAATTAAGACATCATATGTTGATGGATGAATTCTTTTCTTTACATGGTAAGCATGGTTGAATTTTTGGAGACAATCTTGAATCAAATGAGAAATATCTTCTTTTCGTTCTTTTAATGATGGAATTTGCAATGGTATGACATTTAAACGATAGTATAAATCTAAACGAAATCGTCCTTCCTGCATCATTACTTCTAAATCTTGGTTTGTTGCAGTGACTAGTCGGAAATTGATGGCACGTTCCTTTTTTCCACCTATTCGTTTTATTTTTTTTTCTTGTAATACTTTTAAAAGTTTGGCCTGCATAGATAATGGAAGTTCCCCAATTTCATCTAAAAACAATGTACCGCCATCCGCTTGTTCAATTAATCCCTCACTTCCTTGTTTATTAGCTCCGGTAAAAGCTCCAGCTTCATAACCGAAAATTTCAGATTCAAATAGTCCCTCGGGAATCGTACTACAGTTCACCTCAATAAATGGCTCCTTTTGACGATTACTATGGCTATGTAATAGCCGTGCAAATGTACTTTTCCCAACACCGGAAGGACCTAAGAGAAGCACTGTAGCATCAGTCTTTGAAATGTTATAAATTGTTTTTAGAATTTGTTGTGAAGCACTACTCCTAGCAATAATACCATTTTGTTCAAATCCCTTTTCTCGCAAGTCTTCAACTTCTGTTTGATAGCCTTTCACTTTTCTCTCTAATAGCTCATATTGTTGCTGCAATTCAAGTATTTCGGTTTGATCTTGACTGTAACTTACGACGAATAGTAATTCTTCATGTTCATCAAATACGGGGTAACCTGTAGACATGATAACTCGGCCCGTTTTGGTATATTGCATAACGGTTTTTTTAATTTTTTCTTTTAAGATAATAGCGCCTATAGATGGAACTAATAAACCTTTACTTTCAAGGTCATAGATGGAAATCCCTTTATAAGTACCAGGTGACATACCATAGTTCGCCCAATGCTCAGGATTAGAGTGGATAATAATCCCTTCACTATCAATAATCGTAATATTATTATTGGATGTTTCAATAATTTTATTTAAAATTAATTCTTTTATTTGGATCATCTCCCACCAATATTATTAATCTTAATTAATATCTTAATTAAGATTAATAATTAAATCAACCAAATGGAATGAATATTCAAAATTGATTAAAAATTAAATCGATTAACCTCCGAGATGTTAGTAAAACACATTTTAGCAGTTGGCACGTTTATTGCTTATTAATAAGTGTATGGTTTAAAAACATTTAAAAGAGAGGATGTTTGTTTATGACAAGAAATTATTCTATTGAAGAACTTAAAGTGTTTGACCAAAAGCATTTTTTACACCCTACTTCACCAGTAAAGACAGAAAATGGACCGGCATTTATTTTTACAGAAGGAAAAGGTGTCTATCTGTATGATATTACAGGTAAAAAAGTGATTGATGGTATGTCTTCACTTTGGAATGTGAATATCGGCCATGGTAGAACAGAGCTTGGTGACGTAGCGAAGGAACAAATGGATACATTAGCCTTCAGTTCTTGTTTTGCAACGTTTAGTAATGAGCCTGCTATTCTATTAGCAAAAAAGTTAGCAGAATTAGCACCTGGTGATTTAAATACTACATTTTTTACGTCTGGTGGTTCCGAATCCAATGATAGCGCCTATAAATTGGCTCGCCATTATTGGATATTAAAAGGGGAAATTTCTCGGAAGAAAATTATCTCAAGATCTAAATCTTATCACGGGGTCGCAGTCGGTGCTACAAGTGCGACGGGGTTAAAAGCATTTCGTGATTTTACAAATTCGAATGCACCGGATTTTTTATTCGTAGATCATTTCTCGATACAGGCTTTACGTGATTTGATTGAAACGGAAGGTCCCGAAACAATAGCTGCTTTCATCACTGAGCCAGTACAAGGTGCGGGGGGAGTGCATGTTGCACCGGATAATTATTTCAAAGAAATTCGTGAAATTTGTGATGAGTACGGTATTTTGATGATAACTGATGAAGTTATTACGGGGTTTGGTAGAACGGGGAAGTTTTTTGCGATGGAACATTTTAATGTAGTACCCGATATGATGTGCTTTGCAAAAGGCGTTACGAGTGGCTATGCGCAATTAGGTGGTGTAATGATCTCAGAGAAAATACACAAAGAATTTTCTGAGTTATCAGAAGGAACGATATTGCATGGCTACACTTATAGCGGTCATCCAATGGCCTGTGCAGTTGGGTTGAAAAACATTGAAATTATAGAAAAAGATAATTTAGTAGCAAATTCAGAGATTCGTGGTCAAGAGTTATTAGCAGGGTTAAAAGTATTACAAGCGAAGTATCCATTTATTGTAGATGCAAGAGGTTTAGGTTTAATGGCAGGTATAGAAATCGCTAATGAAGGAGGACTACTCGCTCCGCAAATAGTGACAGAGGCAGCAAAACTGGGATTAATATGCCGTTCTGTTGTACTAGATGCTCAAGATATTGTCGTATTTTCACCACCATTATCAATAAGCCAAAAGGAGTTAAGCGATTTATTAGCTATTCTAGAAAAAGCGATTCAAAAAGTAGAGAGTCAGGTGTTGGCAAATGAGTTGTAATACGAAAAGTGAGGTAATGGTGATGAAGAAAAGTTTATTTATCAATGGGGATTGGGTGGAGGCAGCAGAGTATACAGCATTACGCTCCCCCTATAGTGGCGAAGTTATTGCAGAAGTACCGAAGGCAAATGTCGAGGAAGTAGAAGCTGCTTTAGAAGCTGCTGATGCTGCACGTGAAACGATGGCGAATATGCCTTTGTATAAGCGTGCGATTATTCTTGAAAAATTAGCTTCTTTATTAGAAGCACGTGCTGAAGAAGCGGCAGAGCTAATAGCACTAGAAGCTGCTAAGCCTATTTCAACCGCAAAAGTTGAAGTTCAGCGTACAATTCAAACGTATAAATTTGCTGCTGAAGAAGCAAAGCGAATACACGGAGAAACAATTCCTGTAGATGCTGCGCCAGGTGGAGAAGGGCGCATTGCTTATACGGTTCGTGAACCATTAGGCGTCGTGGCAGCTATTACACCTTTTAATTTCCCAATGAATTTGGTAGCGCATAAAGTAGGGCCGGCAATAGCATCTGGTAACACGATTGTCTTAAAACCTGCAAGTCAAACACCATTAACTTCCTATTTTATTGGTGAATTATTAGCAGAGGCAGGATTACCGAAGGGTGCGTTAAATATCGTTACAGGTGCAGGTTCCTTAATCGGTAACAAACTAGTCACGGATAATCGCGTGAAAAAGATTTCTTTCACAGGTAGCCCCGCTGTAGGTATTGGCATACGCAATCAAGCAGGCCTTAAGAAAGTAACGCTTGAATTGGGTTCTAATGCGGCCGTTATTATCGATGAAAATGTGAATATTGATAAATTAATTCCACGTGTCGTATCTGGAGCATTTGCATTCCAAGGGCAGGTATGTATTTCAGTTCAACGAATCTATGTTCACGAAAAAATGTACGATTTGTTTGTAGATAAATTTGTAACAGCTACACAAGAGTTGAAGCTCGGTGATCCACTAGATCCTACAACAGATGTTTCGGCTTTAATTAGTCCACAAGATGTAGAACGAACATTAAGTTGGATTGAAGAAGCAAAAGGGCAAGGGGCAGTTATTGCAACTGGTGGAGAATCTGAAGGGAATATCTTACAACCTACTGTGCTATTAAATGTCAAATCGGAGCAGAAGGTTTCCTGTCAGGAGGTATTCGCACCAATCGTATCTATTATGAAGTTCACATCTATTCAAGAAGCATTTGAGCAAGTAAATGACTCCAAATATGGTTTGCAAGCTGGTATTTATACAGATAATATCCATGTTGCTTTACAGGCAACGCAAAAACTCCATGTAGGTGGTGTCATTGTAAATGATATTCCGACATTCCGTTTAGATCATCTACCATATGGTGGCGTAAAGGAAAGTGGTATGGGAAGAGAAGGCTTGAAGTATGCAATTGAGGAAATGACAGAAATGAAACTTGTAGTGATCAATCAAAACTAATAAAAAATAGGTAGGAGGAAAAATAATGATAATTGGTGTACCTAAAGAAATAAAAAATAATGAAAATCGAGTAGGTATTACTCCAGCAGGTGTTGTGGCTTACAAAAATGGTGGTCATGACGTAATAATTGAATCGAGTGCAGGGCTAGGTAGTGGATTTACAGACCAAGATTATTTAGATGTAGGTGCTCAAATTACTAAATCTGCTAAGGAAGCTTGGGACGTTGAAATGGTAATTAAAGTGAAGGAGCCTATTCAGGAGGAATACAAATATTTTAAAGAGAATCTAATTCTTTACACATACCTACATTTAGCACCAGAGCCAGAATTAACGAAAGCTTTGCTTGAAAGTAAAGTTACTGGAATTGCTTATGAAACAATTCAATTAGATACAGGTGCATTACCGTTGTTAACGCCAATGAGTGAAGTTGCAGGTCGCATGTCTGTACAAATTGGTGCACAGTTTTTAGAAAATTCCAAAGGAGGCAAAGGCGTTCTCTTAGGCGGTATTCCTGGTGTTGGATCTGGAAATGTAGTAATTGTAGGTGCTGGAGTTGTTGGAACGAATGCAGCCAAAATGGCAGTGGGATTAGGCGCAAACGTAACGATGTTAGACGTTAATATGACACGCTTAAGTCAAATCGATGATATGTTCCAAGGACGTGTTCGTACACTTGCATCAAATGCCTACAATATCGCTGAAGCAGTGAAAACAGCAGATTTGTTAATTGGTGCTGTGCTAATTCCAGGCTCACGCGCACCACAATTAGTTTCAAAAGAAATGATTCAAACGATGCAAGAGGGGTCTGTTGTAGTTGATGTAGCGGTAGATCAAGGGGGTTCTATTGAAACAATTGATCGAATTACTACTCATAGTAATCCAACTTATGAAGTATACGGTGTTGTGCATTACGCAGTTGCGAATATGCCAGGTGCTGTCGCGCGTACCTCAACAATGGGCTTGTCAAATGTAACGGTTCCATACGGTTTGCAAATAGCTAATAAAGGCTATCGCCAAGCTGCTTTAGATAATCCTGTTTTAGCGAAGGGGATTAACGTAGTAAATGGCAAAATAGTATATAAAGCGGTAGCTGATGCACATGGATTACCATATACGGATCTTCAAGTAGAATTAGCAGCATATTCAACGCCGGTGTTAGCAGTTAAATAGAATAAGTGAAAAAATGTTAATTGAAATGAAAAGAAGGTGAAAGTTGGTAGGAAAAGTAATCTACCAGGCTTTCACCTTCTTTTTTATCTTCTATACTACCGAACTGGCTAAATACATGAACATGTGGAACTTTTCATCTTTAATATGATAATCAAAAAAAGGTCCAGGGTCTGTACAATAACCGATCTTTTCGTTTTGTGTTATTTGAAATCCATTAACTAATAAATTTTCTTCTAAGTAATGTGGATATAAAATGTGTTGGTGAGAATCTGGATATATGGATGAAATATTTCTCAATGATTTGGACGAACTGTCATAATAAGAGTACCCTCCAACGATGATTGAATCGCTGTGGAAGCGGTTTTTTAGAATTTGTATAGGAAACTGCGGATTGAGTAATGAAAAATCATTTGTTGTAAGACTGTCCACAAAAACATCGATACTATGAGGTTTTAATGGCAGGTTTAAATCGGAATTCAAAATATAAAGTACGTTAAGTAAAGGATTGATATCTTCAATCCTTTTTCTAACCTTCTTGAGCATCTCAAGTGAGTAGCCGCTGAATACATAGGATGCACTCAAGTCAAAATTATCACTGTATTTGGGTAGGGTCACAAAAGCATCAATGTTGGTTTCTACAATTAATTTGTTTTTCAAAACTATATTTTGTAGTGCTTTTTGAAGCCAAAGGTTACTTTTTTCAAACAAATTTATCATACCGTGATTCATCTCTTTAATTGTTTGTATGTCGTAAAAATAGGACGGATATGGAGAAATCTCATACAAGTTCGCGGTGATGATAATACCATCCTCAATAACTGCTTCGTAACCACAAGTACAAGTTAAACATCCTTTTTGAATGGCATTATTATTAATCGACACATCTCTCATTTCAAGTGGGATGTGACACATTGGACAATAGAGGATATTTACAAAGGCTAGTGGGACTCCGGTTGAATTTTCCCTTTCGGATGCGGAATAACTGGCATGAGCTGATTTTTCAATTAATTGGATTGCCCTGGATAATTCACTTTTTTTCTGGATTAGCTGATTTTTTTTATCAAGTAGCAAGGTGTTATAGTAGTCGATATCTTCAGGGTCCATGAAATTTGTCACACGTTGATACGATAGAATTTGTTGTATTTCTTGAAGTGAAAAATGGAGTTTTTTTAGTTTGGAAATAAAAGCCATATCATCGTGGCTCGATTGATTCATTTGATACTGGGTGTTTTTTTTGTCCGGAAGTAACAAACCAAGTTCGATGTAATAACGAACAGTATCGTTTGATACATCGAAAAGCTTAGCGAATGTACCGATTTTCATAGATTTCCCCCCAATAAAAAAAGTGGAGTTACTCCATTTTTTTTTTGAAATATGTCTAAAAAGTGAACAAAAGACTATTGACCTCGAGTTAGCTCCGAATATTATGATAGATCCAACGAGCCTCAATAGTCAGAATAGTTAAAATTAATATACCATATCAGCCAACAAAGGAGAAGAGATACTATATGGATAAAATGGATCGAATGGATACGCTTTCATTGTGGAAAGCGACTGAAAACAGCTATAAAAATGAAAAGTCCCTTGAAGAAAATCTAGAGGCAGATGTTGTCATTATTGGTGCAGGATTTACAGGACTTTCTTCTGCATATCATTTACAAAAATTGGGTAGAAGTGTTGTTGTCCTTGAACAAGAATCGATTGGATATGGTGCTAGCGGTCGTAATGGTGGAATGGTATTACCGGGCTATAAACCAACAATGCAGGAGCTTTCTAAAAAATATGGACCTGTTGAAGCGAAACAACTAAATGATCTTTCATTGCTTAGTGTTGAACTAGTCAAAGAAATTATTGAAGAGCATCAAATTAACTGTGATTTCAGAAAGACGGGTCATATTGTAACAGCTTTCAAGGCGAAACACTTTGAAGGATTGAAAGCTGAAAGCGAATACTTAAATGAAACTTTCGGATATGAATCAACTGTACTTGATAAAAGTCAGCTATATAAAGAGATTGATTCTCCGATTTACCATGGTTGCTTAGTTGACAATTCGAGTTACTCATTCCATCCGTTGAACTATGCAATTGGTTTGGCAGAAGCTGCTAAATCAATTGATGCGAAAATCTTTGAGCATTCGAAAGCATTGTCAATTGAATATGGTCAATCAAGTGTGAAAGTAGTAACAGAAAAAGGGGTTGTTACTGCGAGGGATATTATCGTGGCTACAGATGGCTACTCCGGAAAAATCATCAATGAGTTAAACAAAGGTGTACTCCCTGTGTCTGCACGTATTATTGCTACAGAACAGCTGCCAGAAACCCTGTTGAATACCATCATCCCTAAAGATCGTATGGTTTTTGATACAAGTAATTTCCTATATTATTTCCGTCGTACACCTGATAATCGAATGATTTTTGGAGGGGGGGATATCCGACCAAACTTAGGAGATAGCGTCTACCAAAGTGTTTATAAAGCTATGGTTACAACTATGCCAAAATTGGCTGGAAGCAAGATCGATTACCAATGGGGTGGATTTATTGGAGTAACTATGGACACTTTTCCAGTGATAGGTAGATCTAAAGAAGGTGCTTATTTCGCAACAGGTTATTCTGGACATGGCGCATCGCTGACCACTTTGTTCGGTAAGTTATTGGCTCAATGGATTGTTACGGGAGATGCAGGAGGATATCGTTTTGAAAAGGAACGCTTAAAAACAATCCCATTTTATAATCAGAAAACGATGTTGGTAAACCTCGCGCATATTGGATTCAAAGTACTAGATAAAATTAGATAAGGGAGAGATACGAATGAGAATTAACATGTTTATTGATGGGGAATGGAGAGATTCGTTAGCAGGTGGAAGAAAAGAAATTTTAAATCCAGCAACTGGAGAGGTGATGGCTTCGGCTGTTAGTGGAACAGTAGAAGATACAAAATTAGCAATCAAGGCAGCTCGTGGAGCGTTTGATAGCGGCATCTGGTCAAATTTATCAGTAGAGGAAAGAGCAAATTATCTTTATAAGATAGCCGATCGTCTTGAAGAAAAGGCGGCAGAAATAGCACTTTTGGAAACGGAAAATAACGGTAAGGTTATTCGTGCAACGACAAATGTGGATATCCCTGCTACTATTCAAATCTTCCGCTATTATGCAGACCAGATCAAACTTATTAAAGAGGAATCCTATACCCGCGCGGATTCTTCGGAAACGATTATTATTCAGGAACCGATAGGTGTTTGTGGTTTAATTATCCCATGGAACTTTCCACTGATGATAGCTGCTCAGTCTATTGCGCCGGCCCTTGCTGCAGGAAATACAGTTGTACTTAAGCCTGCTGAAGTTACTCCTGTAAGCGTATACAAATTGTTTGAAATTTTTGAAGAGGTCGGTCTTCCAGCAGGTGTGGCCAACTTGATTTTAGGACCTGGATCCAAAATGGGGAATGAGCTTGCTGAAAGTTTTGAAGTTGACCAGGTGACTTTGACCGGCGGCACGCAAGCGGGACAAAGTATATTGCGAGCAGCTGCTGGCAACATGAAAAATGTCACGCTTGAACTGGGGGGGAAATCACCACTCATAGTATTTGACGATGTGGATTTTGAAACGGCAGTCGATAATGCATTGTTTGGCATTTTCCACAATGCAGGTCAAGTTTGTACAGCCGCCTCTCGTTTACTAGTACATGAGACTATTTACGATCGATTTGTAGAGAGGTTGTCAGAACGTGCAAACAAAATTGTCGTTGGTAATGGGGAAAGTGAGGCCATTGAAATGGGGGCACTTATAAGTGAGTCCCATATGAATGAGGTTTTACATTACATTAAAGTTGGAATTGAAGAAGGCGCAAGATTAGTATGCGGTGGTAATCGCATAACAGAAAATGGGCTTGATAAAGGTTTTTTTGTCGCTCCAACGATCTTTGCAGATGTAAATTCGAACATGCGTATTGTTAAGGAAGAAATTTTTGGTCCAGTTCTTGTTGTAGAGAAATTTAAAGATGAGGAAGAGGCAGTCCGAAAAGCGAATGATTCCATTTATGGATTAGCGGCTGCTGTATTTACTGAAGATATGGATCGCGCAAGACGTGTGGTTAGTAAATTACGAGCAGGAATTACCTGGATAAACGCGTATCATTTAGCTTATATTGATAGCCCTTGGGGAGGGTATAAGCAAAGTGGAATTGGCAGATCATTGGGTACTGCTGGACTGGAACACTTTATGGAATTGAAGCAGATTAATATTCATCAGAAAGCTAATCTTGTAGGTTGGTATGAAAATTAGAGTTAACTTGCTAATAAAATTGAATAAATAGGAGGATATGCCTGTGGGGGATAAAGAGAATCGTCCATCTCTAACGAGTGATCAAGGAGAAGCATTAAATAACTTGGAGAAGAATTCAATACTTGGAACAAAAAGTATCCCTTCATTGTATTTTCGGTTTGCTTTAGCAGGAATTATGGCTAACTTGATTCTAGGAGTTTTTGCCCTTATTGATGGCCATTTCGTCGGCTATTTTTCGGTTTTAGAAATTGAAGGAATCGGAATTGGTTTCACAGTCATGGTTATTACTCGTATGGTAGGGATTCTTTTCGGAGTAGGAGCTGGAGCAGTTATTGCTCTCCGACTAGGTAAAGGGAAGGTAGAAGAAGGTAGATCAATAATGGGTCAAACCCTATGGTTCACACTATTCGTTTCTACTTTGATAGCTGTATTAGGATTGATCTTTGAAAAAGAATTGATGTTATTATTTGGTGCGAGCAGTGAGTCTCTCCCTTATGCGATAGAGTACAGCCGTCTATTATGGATTTCACTGCCATTAACGATATTAGCTGTTGTACTTAGTATATTAACTACTATCGATGAAAAACCTATATTATCCATGAACAGTTGGTTAGTGGCCGCTGTTGTTGCCGTAGTTGTAGAATGGCTGATGGTCACGAAATTTGACATGGGAATGATGGGGTCATCATGGGGTAACACAATTGCTCAATCAATTCCTGCTCTACTAATATTTTATTTTTGGTTTGGTAAAACAATGCTGAAGCCAAAAATGAAAGATATTAAGATTCAACTCAAAAAAATCGGTGAAGTGGCTTGGACGGGATTTGCCTCTTTCTCGGGTTTAGTTATGATGTTTTTTGCCATAATTTTCATGAATAATTTACTTCAAGAACACGGTGGTGGGTTGCATGTAGCCGCTTTCACCATTCAAAACGGCTATATTACAAACCTGCTTGCCTTGGCAGCGCTCGGTGGAATGACAGGACTTCAACCAATCATTAGTTATAATTACGGTGCTGGTAATTTTGATCGTGTTAAAGAGGCCATCAAGTTCGGACTGATTTTTACGACAATATTCTTTGTCATTTCTACTGCTATGCTCATCATTTTTGCGGATCCAATAGTGATGTTTTTCGCCGGCGGAGATCCAGAATTACATCAACTAGGTGTTTGGACAACTATCGTCTTTAATTTATTGTTTACATTTAATGCAATTAGTCTACTTATTTCTGGCTATTACGAAGCACAGGAGCGAAACTGGACAGCAACATTTATTATTGTAAGTAAAATGATAGTGTTTGCGTTCCCGTTAATGTTTATCTTACCGAAATTCTTGGGTGTTGAAGGTATCTGGTATTCATTTACTATTGCGGAAATTCCTGGAGTTCTTATCGCTCTTTATTTTATTAAAAAGGAATTTAAATATTTAAATGAAAAGAGTGCGAATAAGGAGTTCAACTATTTAAATGAAATGACTACGAAGAAGCTAAGTTTATAGAACTCTGCTAATCTATCAAATGAAAGAGAGATGTTAATAATGTTTTTTGCGAGAGAAGTAACAGATGAAGAAGCTAAACAACTAAGTGTTGATACGTGGGAACCATGGATAGGTGAAACAGATAAAGGGATGTGGCACCTAGAAGACCACGAGATTTTCTATGTAACAGATGGAGAAGTGTTCATTACAGTTGACGGAAAAAAATATCATCTTACGAAGGGATGGGTAGCTTCTTTAGCTAAAGATCTTGTCTGTGAATGGGATTGTCCTGTCCTTGTAAAAAAGAATTTTATATTAAACTCTAAAATCGATTTAAAATTGATATTGGAAGGTTCCCATGGAAGTAACAAACGTGGAAGCTGAAATTGTATTTGTAATGCGAATTGTTAAGGAAGAGATTTTTGGTCGTGTCCTTGTTGTAGAGAAGTTTAAAGATGAGGAAGATACCAACCAAAAAGCGAAGGATTCCATTTATGAATTAGCTGGTGCTGTATTTACTGAAGATATGGAACGAGTAAAACGTGTCATTAGTAAATTGCGTGCGGGAATTACTTGGTTTAAAAGTTATCACCTCGCTTATGTTGAAGGTCCGAGGATATAAGTAAAGCGGAATCGGCCGAGCTTTAGGTGTTGTTGGGCTGGAACACTTTATGGAAACGAAGTAAATCAATATCCACGAGCATGCTAAGCCTGTAGGTTGGTATTCGAACTAATGAAGTTGGGAAAGTCATTATGAAAGAAGATGTAAGCTCACAATTGTAATTATCTGAATTATTAAAATAACTAAAAAATTAAAGGTGGGGATTTTAATGAAAGCACTTGTCCTAGAAGAACTCGGCAAGCCATTAGTTGTAAGAAATATGCCAGATCCAACCAATACAGCAAATGGAGTAATTATTCGCGTTGAAGCTAACGGAGTTTGCAGAAGTGATTGGCACACCTGGTTAGGACATTGGAATTGGCTCGGAGGCGAAACTCCTCTTCCTCATATAATGGGACACGAATTTTGTGGGGTCATAGAAGATGTCGGGAAAGATGTTACAAGGTTCAAGAAAGGTGACAGAGTGACGGTTCCATTTACTCAAGGTGATGGCACATGTCCAATGTGTCAAGCTGGACACCATAATGTTTGCGATAACATTACGTTACCTGGAATCACGATGTGGGGTGGATACGGAAAATTTGTTCATATCCCTAATGCGGATACCAATCTAGTAATTTTACCAGAAAGTATGGACTTTGTAGAGGCAGCAAGTATAGGATGTCGATTTATGACGGCATTTCACGGGGTTGCTGACCAAGCACAAGTAAGACCGGGGGAATGGGTTGCTGTGCATGGTTGTGGGGGAGTTGGCCTATCTGCAATTCAAATAATTACAGCCTTAGGAGCACACGCTATAGCAGTTGATATTAGTGATGAAAAATTAGCGTTTGCAAAGAAATTAGGTGCTGTAGCCACAGTCAATTCAAAAAAAGAAAATGCTGCAGAATTGATTAAAGAATTAACAAAAGGCGGGGCACACGTGTCAGTGGATGCTCTTGGAATAACTGAAACTTGTCAATCATCTATAAATAGTTTAGCTAAAAGAGGACGCCATTTACAAATAGGATTAACGACTAGTAATGAAAAAGGAATGATTCCCGTTCCTATTGATCAAATTGTCGTTAATGAAATACAGATTGTGGGCTCTTATGGTATGCAAGCACCAAAGCTACCTCAAATGTTAAGAATGATTGAAAATGGCATTTTAAGACCTAAAGATTTAGTAACTCAAACAATATCTATAGAAGAAGCTGGAAGTGTAATTGAATCTATGGGGACGTATGCTAATATGGGCGTTACCGTTGTTAATAAGTGGTAAACTTAAAAGCGATTTATCTCAACGTCGATTACCCTTGAGGTAGAAAAAGCTTTACATGAGATATTTTGGACAAGGCGATACAAGCCATCCACCTGGTGATACCTGGTGAAAATTTCACAGAATACTAGCAAAAAGTTCCCAGCACTTTCTTTTATTAGGGCTAGGGAACGCTGAAAAGGAGATTGTTTATTTTCACTATCTAAGCATTTTCCGCTGATACAGAATCTACATTTGCTTTCCCAAGTGACAAGGATTAATATAGCCAAACTATAACCAATACTATCTATTTCAAACATCAAGAAATAGATAGTATTTTTTCTTAATCTACATTTAAGAGGCATCTCTATTTAACATTATGTATATTTCAAATAATGATAAATAATAATAAATTTAGAGTAATTATAAGATGGGGAGGAATATAAATGAATGCTACTGTTGTATTTTTAAATGGGGAAGTCATTACAGTTGATAATAATGACGCGGTGAAACAAGCAATTGCGATTTCGGGGAACAAAATAATAGCAGTTGGTTCTACTGTAGAAATTGAACAGTTAATCGACTCGAACACAAAAGTAATAGACTTAAATGGAAAAACATTAATGCCTGGATTAATAGATGCACATTTACATTTAGTACCATACGGGGTAAATCAACTCAGTATTAGTTGTAAAGATCCTGCTATTCTATCAATTGAAGATTTACTGACAGCCATTTCAGAACGAGTGAAAACAACTTCTAAAGGCAATTGGATTCGCGCTTGGGGTTATAATGAAAAATCTATTAAAGAACAACGCTATCCAACTTTACAAGAGCTAGATGCTATCTCTACAGATCACCCAATAATTATAAATCGTACTTGTGGACACATAGGGATAGCGAATAGCGCTGCATTAAAATTAGCCAAAATTGATGAACACACACCCAATCCTCAAGGTGGCATTATTGAAAAAGATTCTTTGGGAAGATTAACAGGCCGTCTCATGGAAAATTCTTTTATGCGATTTAATGAATTTGCTCGTTATACGCCTGAGGAATTGGAACAAGCGATGCAAATTGCACAGCAACATTTCATTGAAAAAGGGATAACGAGTATTCACGATGCTGGAACGTTCGATCAAGAAAGCTTTCGCTTGATGCAACTTGCTTCTCATCGTAGTGATTTGAAAATTCGAATTTATGCAATGATTGGTACCGTAAATGATTGTAAGCAATTTACGCTAAATATGTTAAAGGCAGGCGTCGTAACCGGAACCGGTAATGACTTCTTTAAAATCGGCCCGGCTAAACTATTCACTGATGGTAGTAGTACCGGCCCTACAATTGCAACGAGAGAAGGGTATACGAGCAATCCAAATGATTGCGGTATTTTATATTATTCTGAAGAAGAATTATATGAAGTACTTGGAGAAGCACATAAACGGGGCTACCAAGTTACCGTACATGCACAGGGCGATAAGGCTATTGAAATGTATTTAAATGTTATTGAACGTGCATTAAAAGAATCACCAAGAGACAATCATAGACACCGTATCGAACATGCGGGCATTTCAACTCCAGATTTACAAGCTCGTATGAAAGAGTTGCAAATGATTCCAATTCCGAACCCGCCTTTCCCATATGAATTTGGGGAAAGCTACCTTCAAGATTATGGAGAGCGAACTAACTTTATGTACCCTGCTAGAGACTTTATTGACCAAGGGGTGATAGCTGCTGCAGGGTCTGATGCACCTGTTACATCATACGATCCTTTTTTAGGAATTCATACATCAGTCAACCGAGAAGTTAAGTCGGGCATCCCGTTCGGACAACAACAACAAATTACACTATTAGAAGCAATTAGGCTATATACGTATAATGCAGCCTATGCAAGTTTTGATGAACAGATAAAAGGTAGCCTAGAAGTAGGTAAGCTAGCGGACTTAATTGTCTTGGACCGTTCAATACTTTCAACGAAATCTTCCAATATTAAAGATATAGGTGTCGAATTAACAATGATTGATGGTGAAGTCGTTTACGAACAGTCATACTCAGTTATTTAGGGAGTCTAAAAGAGTAACCAGTTTCGATAACTTTAAGGTGCAGGTATTAAAAACATTCGAACAAATACCACTTACAAGTGAATATGTTTTATTACCAGAATCTACATTTGCTATTTAAAGTAACAATAATTAATAGCACAAAACTATAATGAAATACTATCTATTTAACACTATATAAATTTGGGATTTTCAGAAATAATAATAAATTTAGAGTAACAAAAATTGAGGAGGAATATAAATGAAGGCTTCTGTTGTGTTTATTAATGGTGAAGTAATAACAGTGGATAAAAATGATTCTGTCAAACAAGCAATTGCGATTTCTGGAAACAAAATAATGGCCGTTGGTTCTACTTCAGAAATTGAACATTTAATTGATTCGAACACGAAAATAATTGCTTTAGATGGAAAAACACTAATGCCAGGGATCATCGATGCACATTTACATTTAGTGCTATACGGGGTATTTCAACTGAATTTTAGCTGTAAAGATCCTGCAATTCAATCCATTGAAGATGTACTGTCATCCTTGGCAGAGCGAGCGAAAACAACTCCTAAAGGCCAATGGATTCGTGCTTGGGGTTATAACGAAACATTAATCAAAGAACAGCGCTACCCGACGCTACAAGAGCTTGATTCCATCTCCAAAGACCACCCAGTCGTTATTACCCGTACGTGTGGACACATTGGGTTAGTGAATAGCTTCGCATTAAAATTAGCGCAAATTGATGAACATACACCGAATCCCCAAGGAGGCATTATTGAAAAAGATTCTTTAGGGCGATTAACAGGACGCCTTATTGAAGGATCTTATATGCGATTTAATGAAGTTGCTCGCTATACGCCTGAAGAATTGGAACAAGCGATGCAAATTGCTCAACAACACTTTTTTGAAAAGGGGATTACGAGCGTTCACGAGGCTGGAACGTTCGATCAAGAAAGTTATCGCTTGATGCAACTTGCTTCCAATCGTGGTGATTTAAAAATTCGAATTTACGCCGTAATTGGAGCCATCAATGATTGTAAGGAATTTACTACAAATATGATGAAGTCGGGCGTCGTAACGGGTACAGGGAATGATTTCTTTAAAGTGGGTCCGGCAAAGCTATTCACGGATGGTAGTAGTACAGGCCCAACTATTGCGACAAGAGAGGGCTATACTAGCGATCCAAATAATAATGGCATTTTGTATTATTCTGAAGAAGAATTATATGAAGTACTTGGGGAAGCACATAAACTGGGCTATCAAGTAACTGTACATGCACAAGGCGACAAGGGCATTGAAATGTATTTAAATGTCATTGAGCGTGCATTAAAAGAGTCACCTAGAGACGATCACAGACATCGTATCGAACATTGTGGGGTAACACCGCCAGATTTACAAGAACGAATCAAGCAATTGCAAATGATTCCGATCCCGAATCCACCTTTCCCATATGAATTTGGAGAAATCTACATTCATAATTATGGTGAACGTACGGATTATATGTACCCAGCACGCGACTTTATTGACCAAGGCATCATATGCGCAGCAGGGTCTGATGCACCTGTGACAACAGTCAACCCATTTATCGGCTTACACACAGCAGTTAACCGAGAAGTGGAAACAGGTACGCCGTTTGGGCAACAACAAAAAACCTCACTTTTAGAAGCGATTAGGCTATATACGTATAATGCAGCCTATGCAAGTTTTGATGAGCAGATAAAAGGTAGCCTAGAAGTAGGTAAGTTAGCAGACTTAATTGTTTTAGACCGTTCAATACTTTCAACAAAATCTTCTAACATTAAAGATATAGGTATCGAATTAACAATGATTGATGGTGAGATCGTTTACGAACAGTCACTTTCAGTTATTTAGGGAGGAATCATAATGGAAGTAACCGTTTCAAGTTGTCAATTTGAAATTAAAAAAGTAAGTAGTTTTGATAATTTTAAAATGCAGGTATTAGCAACATTCGAACAAATACCACTTACAAGTGAATATGTTTTATTACCAGAATTGTTCACTATCGGGCTATTAACTTCACTTCCAGAATACGATTCATATATTGAAAAGGACTTTCAAAACCTCACTAATTTCACACAAAAATATCTTGAGCTATTTCAACAACTAGCTCAAGATCGAAAACAAGTTATTATTGCTGGTACTACATTAGAAATGACAAATGAAGGTGTCTATAATACAGCGTATATTTTCGATTCTCACGGAAATGTAAATTCCCATCGCAAAACGCACATTTTCCCGGCTGAGGCTAATTGGAACACTATAGAAGGAAATCACCTTGAAGTATTTAGTATTGGTCCCATAAAGTTTGGAATCGCCATTTGTTACGAAATTGAAATTCCTGAAATTGCACAAATTTATCAACAAAAAGGGGCAGATATTATTTTCTGCCCTTCCTATACATTTTCAAAGTATGGATATTGGCGCGTTAGGCATTGTGCACAGGCAAGGGCTATTGAAAACCAAGTTTACGTCGTACATTGCCCGACTGTTGGACAGGAGGCAGGTATCATACAAGATGGTTATGGCACAACTTCAATTCTATCTCCCTGTGATGAGCCTTGGACTACTAATGGCGTATTAGCTGAATCTAATCAAGAAGGGACAGCTGTTATTACAACTACATTAGATTTACAAGCATTGTATGAAAATCGTCTTACAGGAGCAGCCACAACAGTAAAAGATCGCAATAGACGAAGTAGCTTATATAATATCGCTACAAAACTATAATTCTGAATTGGAGGGTCTTCATGAAACATATTAAATTGTTGCTTTTTATACCCTTTATCGGTATGGCATTCTGCTTGCCCTGGGCGAACAGGGTTGAACCTTATGTGTTTGGCTTACCATTTATCTTGTTTTGGATTACCCTTTGGATGGTTTTATCGTCTCTTATTCTGCTGATTGTCTACAAGTTAGATCCAGATAATCAAGAAGGAGGAGCAGATTCATGAATATTGCCTTGGTTATTATTTTTTTCTTTGCGGCACTTGCTTTATTTTTAGGGATTCGAGCTACAAAAGGGAAAGAAATGAATGTAAATGAATTTGCAGTAGGTAATAAAGGATTTGGCGCTCTATTTATTTTCTTACTAATCGCTGGGGAAGTATATACGACGTTCACCTTTTTAGGAGGCAGTGGTTGGGCTTATTCCAAAGGAGCTGCTGCTTTCTATGTCCCTGGTTATATTACTTTAGCCTACGTTTTATCCTATTGGTTAATTCCAAAAATATGGCGTTATTCTAAAGAGAATAATATCATCTCACAGCCAAGTTATTTCTCTGCTAAGTATAAGAGCCCTCTTCTAGGTGTAATTGTAGCTTTGTTAGGGACAATTGCTACTATTCCTTATATTGTAATTCAGTTAAAAGGTTTAGGTATTATCGTATCTGAAGCTTCTTATGGTGGCATTAGTCCATTAGTTGCGAGTACTATTGGTGCCATTATTGTTACTATTTATGTTGTCATTTCCGGTATTCATGGATCGGCATGGACAGCCGTTGTCAAAGATATTCTAATCTTAGTAGTAATTGCTTTTTTAGGTCTCTACATCCCTTATCACTACTTCGGTGGTATACAACATATGTTCGAATCCGTTCAAGCTATCAAACCTGAAAGTTTAACTTTACCAAAAGAGGGACTAAGTGTAGTTTGGTTTGCTTCAACGATCATTATAAACGCATTTGGATTCTACTTATTACCTGCATCATTTTCTGTTATTTTATCTGCAGGCAGTGTAAAGGTTTTAAAGAAAAATGCAATCACATTACCTATTTATACATTGCTTTTATTATTTGCCTTTTTCATTGGCTTTGCTGCAATCGTACAAGTTCCTGGCTTACAAGGTGCCGATGGAGACTTATCCCTTTTACGTTTAGCCATGCAAACCTTTGACCCTTGGATAGTTGGTATTGTAGGTGCAGCTGGATTATTAACCGCTTTGGTACCGGCTTCTGTCATGTTGATGTCTTCTTCCGTGGGGTTAATGACAGGAATTTACCGTATAGTAAAACCTAAAGCACCGGATCGCCAACAATTACTAGTATCCAAACTACTTGTGTTTGTAATCATTATTATTGCATATATTTTCACTATCACAGGTGGTGAGGCACTAGCAATACTGAATATTATGTCCTATAGCTTGATTACTCAACTTGTTCCAGCATTATTATTCAGCTTCGTTAACTCTCGCTTTATGAATAAGTATGGGATAATGGCTGGGATTGTTGTAGGAGTGACACTTGTTCTATACAATTCCGTTACAGGAATGAAGTTGGTCAATTTCTTCCCTAATATTCCTAGCTATTTAAATGATATAAATACTGGAATGTTAGCCGTATTTGTTAATTTCATTGTCGCGGTTACCTTTAGCTTAGCAATAAATAGCATAAGAACTGCTAAGAAAAAGTCGACTTCTATGAATGAACCTACTCGATTAATTGAAGATTAAAAATACCGTATTAAAATAATTAGAGACGTCAAAACATTCTTCTTCCGGTCTTCTGAATCAAGTAGACCTTTACTTTCGCCTAGTCAAATGTAAACCTTTACAAAATACAATTCCACTTTTCATTTGCCCTTCTGATTCAAATAAATCTTCACTTCTTAATAAAATGTCACTGAAAACAAAGGGAAATCAAAAAACAAGATCCAAATTAGTATGCAAGCCACAAAAACCGCCCCCTTCCTTCCGACAAACCCCGTAAAAAGGACAGGATTTTACTCGGAAGCACTCTTAGGGGAGGAAAGGGGTCAATTCAGCCCGAATCGCTCCGCTTGTTCGGAATGGATTGACGGCTGATGGCTTTGGTTTGCTCTCACTTTCTTCGAAGTAAAGTCGACCCAATGCAAAAAAAAGTAAAACCGGCGTGGCATCACGGAATTCCGCCAACCACTACCCCAAAACGAACCTGCTCTCATCGCGAGTTGACACAATTATTATGAGACATTATAAAGGCTAATTTAAAGGTGATATTAAGCACCAATAGACTTTACTCTATTGAGATTGTGAAGGTTTAAACTTAAACTAACGGTGCAGGTTAGTTCAAGAAGGAATTTATTCTAAGTTTGTTGAAATAGTCATACTAAAAAAGCTTGTTTAATAGTACACTGCAAAATCCTTACTTTAATAACTCTGATAACCTAAAACTAGTGTTTGGAAAAATAGGAGCAATAGATAAAGATGATGCTTTTATCTTAAATGAATGAAGCTGATCTCAAAAGAGTAAATTTAAAATATGAATAACTGTACTTAAATCAACGAGGTGCTTTTAGTGCCGAAATATCCAATTTTTATCGGGATTTTCGGCACAGTTTGGTGGTTTATATCATTCAAGTTAATTGTGTAAAAGATGTATTTAGATACTGAAAGATTCATATTTAGAATTCGAAATGTAGATGATAATAAAAAGCTTGATTTTGGAGTATTAAAGGAAAATGAAAGTTATGAACGAGTATTTTATGGATTACCAGAAGGGTCATACGTAATTTCTTACTTAGTTGAAGAGGAAGGATTTCCAATGGATATCGCTTTTTCAGAACAGGTTTATATCGGTAAATAAAGGTTATTAAAGCAGGTGGACTGTAGGCTCGAAAATAAAAAAAGGAAATAGACTTAATTGTCTATTTCCTCCTGCAACGCCCGCCAATTTACTTTGTATTTTGCTTTAGGAATACCGTGATATTGCTCATAGCGACACATCCTACAAGAACAGTGGACCTTTCCTTTGCTTAATGATCCACGGACGGGTAGAAACTCGTTTTCCATTTGAAAAACGTTTTTTAAAATGGCCCATTTTTTTTGAATGATTCGCTCTCGATGATGGCGAGTGTAAGATTTCGAACGGTTTTTCATGTACATCAGCTCCCTTGAGAAACCCGAGCTTGCAAGGAACGTCAAGGGATGTTACAGCACTCCCTACAAGCTCGGTATTGAGCTGATATACGGAATTAATCGATTCATTGCATAATTCCTTTCATTATTGATTTGATGATAGTATCACACAAAAGTTCCAACAAACAAATGAGTATTTCGATAGAGATTTTTGTATTGAGGGTCCAAAGGTTAGTTGATAACTAAATATTGAAACATTAATTGACTGAATATTTTAAAAGTATTGCGCGGGAAATAAGCAAAAATATTTGATGTGTTTGAAATGTTATTAAAATTCCTGTTTACTTTATCACTCAGGCTGATGTTTTTTTAGCATCTGCTTCAAATAGGAATCTGACTGACCTATGGGGATACTTAAGCTTTCCCAATTCTCACTTTTATTTGTTTTCCAATATAAACAATTTGCCCAATATGATAAGCATAATGGGCTAATTGTCTTTCAATTGCTTCGATGGCCGAATGAATTTCCCCACGAATCAAAACAGCCTTTAATAAATCTTTTCCTTCTAAGTTATTTAATGCTTCAAAAAGTGTATTCCATCCTAATTCTAAAGTTTCAATCAAATCTGCTTTTGATGTGATGTTATCAACAAACTCCTGTTCCCGATTTCTTTAAGGCTTCTCCCCATCAGAATGGAGGAAATCAGTCCATCTTGACACCATATTCCCGCTTAAATGCGATACAATAACGGCGACACTATTCGATTCCTCATTTAATGCCCAATGAATATCCTCTTCTGCTAGTTGTTCAATTGCCTTATCCCCAAGACTTTTAACGTCCTTGAACCTTTTTTTTATTACCCTCAAATATTCAGTTTCAATGCGCATTTAAATAGTCCCGCCTCAACGAAATAGATGTTATTTTTATCCTTATTTTACCACGAATGATGGATCTTAATCTGCATTCATTGTTATGTAAATGCGATGATAGTGAAATAAAATTCAATTTTCTATAATTATCCTAAAATACAAAAAATTAATTATTTCTACTTTCTAAAAACTTTTTTCGAAGTTGTATGTCTAATTAATAGGGACATATGAAATGGGGTGAAATCTTGAACGAAAAAATATTAGTAAAGAAAGCGATTAAAGGTGAAGAAGAGGCGTTTTTAGCATTAATCCATTCATATGAAGAAGCATTATATCGAACGGCTATTTCGTATTTGAAAAATGAAGGAGATGCACTAGAGGCTATCCAAGAAGTGACATACAGGGCTTATCGAAGTATAAAAACGGTGAAGGAACCAGCCTATTTTAAAACTTGGCTCATCCGAATCATGATGAATTATTGTCACGATGTTATCAAGAAAAGTAAGAGGGAAGTGTTGGAGGAAAGTATACTTACCATGCAAGGAATAACGGAAGATTTAACTTTTTTAGAGGTCGAGGAAGCACTTTTGACATTATCCGATTATGAAAGAGAGTTATTGCATTTAAAATACTTTGAAGATGTAAAAATAAAGGATATTGCCGTTATGTGGAATACCCCTGAAGGTACGATAAAAACACGGCTACATAAAGCATTGCGAGCACTTAGGGCAGGATTTGAAGAGAAAGGAGATGTTAAACGTGTTTGAGGAGGAAAAAAAGAAGTTGGAACAGAGAAAGAAATCAATTTATCAAGTTGATGTATCAAAGGACAAGCTGCATGCTGCCGTACGAAGTGGATTCGAGAAAGCTAAAAAAGAAAAATTGTTAAAAAGAACTAAGTTAATAAAGCGGAGTTCATGGTCAATAGTAGTTGCCGCAATCCTGCTCATTTCGTTTATCACATCTGTCACTGTATCTCCTGCGTTCGCGAACAAGGTTGCATCTATACCAGGGATGGAACGCATAGTTGATCTTATACAACAAGATAGGGGCCTAATCGCTACAGTTGAAAATGACTTTTATCAATCATTGAATCTATCTCAAGAAAAGAACGGGATTACGGTGACCCTTGATGGCGTAATTGCAGACAAAAATGGGATGGTTATTTTTTACTCTGTCCAATCAAAAAAGAAGAACCTACCTTTAGAAATCGAGTATTTGAAGTTAATTGATGAATATTATGGAAGTTTCCCCCTACATGATACTACATTTTGGGGTTCGGGTTCACCAATAATTGAAGAAAAAGTATTTAGCTCCATGATGACACTTGAAACGATAGAAGCACTTGAAATTGAAGGGGATCGTAAAGTGTTTAATAGTAAACTTTTATGGAAAATTGGCTTGAAGAATGGTGATAAAGTTGAGCAGTTCCAAATTCCATTTAAGTTTACAAAGACTGACCTAGCGAGTAAAACAATTGATTTAAATAAGGAAGTTACGATTGAAGGGCAACGAATTATAGTTGAAAAAGTAACAATCAATCCAATTCGTGCAGAAGTTAAATTAAAAATGGATCCGAATAACTCAAAAACGATCTTTTCATTTGATAATTTGAAGTTTACCAATGATATTGGTGATGAATGGATTCTAAATAATACAGGAACTGCGTTTAGAAATTTAGATGGAACGGAATGGACGATTACAATGCAAAGCCCATATTTTAATAAATCTGATAACCTAAAACTAGTGTTTGGAAAAATAGAAGCAATTGATAAAGATGATGCTTTTATCTTAATCGATACTGAATCAAAGAAATTTGTCAAACAACCTGAGAAGTCACTTTTTTCAAATTTAGAAATAGAAAATAACAAGGTTAGCTTTATTATGAATATGGATGGAGACTACAAGCTGCCAGTGTCCTCAAGTTTTTTAGATAGTGAAGGGAAAGAATTTTTTATAAAACATGATTTTACTAATTATCTGCCGGGGAAAAAATATGTAAAAGGAACTTTGATGAAAACTGCTGAAAAGGGTTTAAAACTTGAATTTGAACTCCCGTCAGAAACTATTAAAAACCCATTACGATTCGATTTAAATTATTACCCTACATGGATAGAAGAAGACGTGGAGGTAGAGGTTGAATAGCAGAAAGAGGTTAAGGGCAATTTTTACATTTTTGATTTATAACAAAGAACGGATTTTTGAAAATGCCCTGTATTTAAATTAATGAAGCTGATTTAATAAGAGTAAATTTAGAATATGAATAACTGTACTTAAATTAATGAGATAGTTTTAGTGCCGAAATATCCAATTTATATCGCGATGTTCGGCACAGTTTGGGAGGATATCATTCAAGTTATTTGTGCAGAAACAGAAGATGTATTTAGTTAATGAAATGTTGAATTGTAGTTAATTGTCAGAATTGTATTTGCACCGGGTGCAGGTTATTCACGAAGAAGGAATTGTTGTCAAAACAACGAATTAGTAATTGTAAGAATACATCTTTTTTTTATACTTAGGGGGGATATAAATGATTCTGGGATTACATCATGCACAGATAACTATTCCAAAAGGTGCTGAAGAGGACTGTAAGAATTTTTATTGTAATGTATTAGGATTAGAAGAAATTGAAAAGCCAGTTTCACTTCAAGGCAGAGGGGGATTTTGGTTAAAAGTTGGCGATAAAGAGGTGCATGTGGGAACAGAAGATGGCTTTGATAGATTATCAACAAAAGGCCACTTAGCATATCAGGTTGAAGATGTATCGTATTGGAGAAGTGTATTGGTAGAAAATAATATAAAAATATTGGATTCAGTACCAATTCCCAACTTTGAACGTTTTGAGTTTAGAGATCCTTTTGGAAACAGAGTAGAGTTTATTAAAGAAATTTAAGATTCTTAAGTTATTTAAGTAACAGATGGGTTAGTTTAGTCAACAATTTTTGGACTTTAATCGTTTCAAAATGCCTGGGTGACTCGTAAATTAATTATCAAAAATATATCAAAAGGCTGTTATTCGACCGCCGTTATTTTTATGGTAACGAGTAGTGAGAGGTAAATCCTTCCTTTTGTCGAAATAAGTATAATGAAAGGAAGTGAGTTTATGATTATTATCAAATATCTAAGTAGCAATGGAAATGAAATAGGTGAGCATCATTTTAATTCAGATACTATCAAAGAGGCTGTATCGTATGCAGAACTGCAATTAAAAAGTGCTTTTATTTATACCAAATCTAATAATGATACGGAAATTACTAAATTTGAAAGTAAATACGTTGCTGGATATAAATTAATTGTTACAGAAAAAGCGAAAGTAGCAGCAAGCCCGTCTTAATATGAAGCCTTCCACAATCTGAACTGCTCCCTGTCAAGTAGACAGCGGGAATAATAAAAATTCTTTATGCGGCTTGAGCCCTGTATTCTAAGGGGCTCAAGCCGTTTTAATCTTTCTTGGTAACGTTCGTTATGATAGAACGAAATATATGTATCAATGGCTGCTTCCAACGCGTCATATGTATCATATTTGTTTAAATA
>NZ_JBNNMF010000024.1:0-73319 GCF_050272495.1 Solibacillus cecembensis
AAAAAACACCCCCTAGTTGAATTTTAGGTATCTAAACCCGAATTCAATCGAAGATGCTTTTTTTATTTGTCTATATTTTTGGGGTCAGTCCCAAAAATATGCATCGCTTTTTTCATCATTCAATTAGTCATGCGCTAACGTAGCAGCAACTTCTGGATTTTTTTCGATTTCGTGTAGCTTTTTAAATGAAGCAATCGCTACTTCAACCATATCGTCTTTTGGCTCTTTTGTTGTTAATAATTGTAGCCATAAGCCAGGGTAGCCTAAATAACGTAGCACGGGCACATTACGTACTGCATTCGTTGCTTGTAATACTTCAAAAGAAATACCAAGGACAACTGGAATTAATAAAATACGGCTTACTAGACGCACCCATAAAGGATCAACGGGCACTAAGAAGTATGTAAACATGCCGACAAAAACAGTAAATAAAATAAAACTAGAACCACATCGGTAATGTAAGCGAGACTGTTTTTGAACGTTTTCTACTGTTAATTCCATGCCGGACTCGTGACAATTAATCACTTTATGCTCGGCACCGTGATATTGGAATACGCGCTTAATTAAAGGCGTCATCGCAATAATTTGTAAATAGGCAAGTAATAAGATGAGCTTAAAGGCAGATTCGATTAAAATTTGGATCGTTTTACCTGGGAACCATGGCTTAAATAATTCTGCCATAAACATTGGTACTAAAGTAAAAACAAATTTACTAAATAAAAATGTTAAAACCCCAATGAGTGCAACGCCTAAAATCATCATTAACTTAGAAGGCTCTTCACCTTCTTCTAAGTTTTCTTCGCCTGGATCGACATCGTAGCGATCTGATGCAAATTGGAGGTGACGTGAACCGAAGCTAGCCGATTCGATTAAGGCAACGACACCACGTACAAAAGGTATTTTTTTTAGCTTTTGATAAATCGGTTTTTTCTCTTTTTTAATATGGAAATAATCAATGGTATCGTCATTTCGACGAACCGCTGTTACCATATGATCTTGCCCAGCGAACATGACACCTTCAAGAAGTGCTTGCCCCCCGTATACCAGCGCATTATTACTCACTTGCAGTACACCACTCTCTGTAAATAGATTCTAACTATTGATTTTATTATTGTACTAGATTTTATGAAAAAGCACTACGTAAAGGTATAGGAAATTTTTCGTTTGGTGAAACTTAAACGAGAAAGAGGTGCATGCGCAATGTCGATTATTTATACAGCACTAGCTGTAACCATTTATTTTGTAGGTAGTTTAAAGTTGCTCCATTTGTTTCATATGATTAAATGGAGCCCGGTTAGCTTTATGAAAAAATGGGAGGCTTTTCAACCGAATGTGTTTGAAAGGTGGCTCATCTTCTTTATTGGTGTGTTTGTCCTTGTTTGTCTCGTTTATTTTTTAGCGCGCACAATCATCGGAAAATCTCCATTTGCTTTTTCACTCATTGCCGGTTTGATTTTCGCGATTTTATTGGAGTTCCGAATTTTACATTTGCCGATGGAATTGGAGTCCATTAAAAAATTATCAATTCCTTTTATCGTCATCGTCATTATCGGGCTACGCGTCTTAACAGAAACCGCCCAATATTACCGCTTCCAATTGTCGGAGCAGTCGAAAGTATTGATGTCTGAAAAGTCTGTGATAAAATAGGGGGAGTAACGAAAAAAGGGGAATTCATGATGAAATTGGTAATATTGAATGGTCCAAACTTAAATCGATTAGGCAAGCGTGAACCAGAAATTTATGGCTCTGAAACATTAGCAGATGTCCAAGCAAAATGTGAGGCATTAGCAGCTAATTTTGATACAACAATTGAATTTCACCAATCCAATCATGAAGGTGTGTTAATTGATTGGCTTCACGATGCTGCGGATCGTGGTTGTGATGGTATTATTTTTAACCCTGGAGCATATACACATACATCTATTGCGCTGCGAGATGCCATTGCCGCAATAGATGTTCCTGTAATTGAAGTACATATTTCTAATATTCATGCACGCGAAGCATTTCGTCATGAATCCAAATTAGCCGCAGAATGTATCGGTCAAATTTGTGGTCTTGGCACATTTGGTTATGAGCTCGCAATGCGTAAGTTTTTACAAAGATAAGTGGGGGGGAAATAACTTGAAACTAGCAAAATTACGCCAAGCATTACTAGATAATGGTGTAGATGCATTATTAATTACGAATGACTATAACCGCCGTTACATGACGGGTTTTACAGGTACGGCTGGTGTTGCGATTGTTTCGCAAAATGACGCGGTATTTATTACAGACTTCCGTTATACCGAACAAGCGGAGGCACAAATTACAGATTTCCGTATCGTTCAACATAAAGGAACGATTTTTGAAGAAGTGGGTAAACAAGTGGCATTAATGGGCATCAAAACGCTTGGATTTGAGAAGGATGCACTTCTTTATGGGTTGTATGAAGTGTATAAAAAGACAGTAAAAGTAGATTTTGTTCCACTTTCAGGGTTAATTGAAAAAATTCGCTTGATTAAGACACCTGAAGAGATTAATATTATTAAGGTTGCATGTGAAATTGCAGATAATGCATTTACACATATATTAAACTTTATTAAGCCTGGTCAAACAGAGCTTGATGTATCGAATGAATTAGAATTTTTCATGCGTAAACAAGGTGCGACAAGCTCATCTTTTGATATTATCGTAGCAAGTGGTTTACGATCAGCGTTACCACATGGTGTCGCAACAGATAAAATTATCGAACAAGGTGATTTTGTAACGCTTGATTTTGGTGCATACTATAACGGATACATTTCAGATATTACGCGCACAATTGCAGTAGGGCAACCTTCAGATAAATTAGTGGAGATGTACAATGTTGTATTAGCTTCACAGTTATTAGCACTTGAAAAAGTAGGTCCAGGCATGACAGGTATTGCGGCAGACGCGATAGCTCGTGATTATTTAACAGCAAATGGTTACGGCGAAGCATTTGGCCACTCAACTGGTCACGGAATCGGCTTAGAAGTGCATGAAGGACCTGGATTATCATTCCGCTCAGAAACGGTTTTAGAGCCGAATATGACGGTAACAATTGAGCCTGGTGTCTATTTACCTGGAATTGGTGGCGTTCGAATTGAGGACGATATTTTAATCACTAAAACGGGTAATGAAGTACTAACGCATTCGACAAAGCAATTAATCATTTTATAATTTGGAGGAAAAAACTCATGATCTCAGTAAACGATTTCCGTACGGGTTTAACGATTGTCGTTGACGGCAACTTATACCGCGTACTAGAATTCCAACACGTAAAACCAGGTAAAGGTGCTGCTTTCGTACGTTCAAAATTACGTAACCTACGTAACGGAAACGTACAAGAAAAAACGTTCCGCGCGGGTGAAAAAGTAGAAAAAGCAATGATCGAAAACCGCAAAATGCAATATTTATATGCACAAGGTGACGAGCATGTGTTCATGGACATGGAGTCTTATGATCAAACGACTTTAGCGGAAGCACAAATTAAAGATGAGTTATTATACTTATTAGAAAACATGGAAATTCACATCCAAACTTTCCAAGGTGAAATGTTAGGTCTTGAATTACCAAACACGGTTGTCCTTGAAGTAGCAGAAACAGAGCCAGGTATTAAAGGCGATACAGCTTCTGGCGGTTCAAAACCAGCAAAAATGCAAACGGGTGTAATGGTAAACGTACCATTCTTCGTAAACCAAGGCGACAAATTAATCATCAACACAACTGAAGGCTCATACGTTTCACGAGCTTAATTCATAATTAAGGCAGACAATTATTTTCGATTGTCTGTCTTTTTTTGACTTCTCAAGTTTCGAGGAGAATATTACATTTTATGGTGAAAGTAGACTGGAAATAAAGTATAATCAAGCAAAGGAGTGAGTTTGATGATGCAAAATTTCGCCTTAAGAAAACCAATGATTCAAGCACCGATGGCAGGTGTGACGTCCCCAAAATTTGTAGCAGCATGTTGTGAAGCGGGCATATTAGGGGCGATTGGAGCAGGCTATTTAAATGGTGCTGAAACGAAAGAATTCATTCAGCAAGTGAAAGCAATTACAGATAAGCCGTTCTGTGTAAATTTATTTGTCCAAGAAGAACCAAGAATTGATATTGGGGTATTGCAAGATGCACGTGTCGCATTGCAACCATTTTATGAGGAGCTCGGTGTATCCAATACACAGCGCGTTGTTTCCGCGGAAGTATTTGATGGACAAGTACAAGCTATTATCGATGAAGATGTAAAAATTTGTTCGTTTACATTCGGTCTACCAAATGAAAAAACGATTTCTAAATTGAAAGCACATGGCGTTTATTTGATTGGGACAGCGACGACGGTGGAAGAAGCCGTGGCAGTTGAAAATGCAGGCTTTGATGCAGTCGTTGTTCAAGGAAGTGAAGCGGGTGGACATCGTGGCTCGTTTACAGATCCGATTGAATTGATTCCGACAAAACAATTGCTGCAAGATGTGCGGGGGAATATATCTATTAATTGCATCGCAGCAGGTGGAATTATGACGGCTGCGCAAGTAAAAGAGATGCTGGAATTAGGCGCAACAGCGGTTCAAATTGGCACAGCTTTATTAACGGCACATGAGTGTGAAATAAGCGATGCGCATAAAAAAGCGGTGTTGGAGTCGGAACAAAAGGCAACTACTTTGACAAAAGCTTTTACTGGTAAATATGCACGCGGCTTAAAAAATGAATTTACAGAAAAGCTAAAGGACTCGGTTGTCGCACCTTATCCAGTCCAGCATTATTTAACGCTAGCTATTCGCAAGGAAAGTGCTAAGCAAAATAAGCCACAATATTTATCGTTATGGATGGGTGAAAATAGTTATTTAGCGAAAGCTGCTTCTGTTCAAGAGATTATTGAAGAGTTAACACCAACAAGTTAAATTGATTATATAGGGCGCAGAAGTGGAGATATCCTTTCTGCGTCTTTTCTTGTAATTATTTTCAATGAATCAATCCTCAACTAATCAAATTGCGCCGCATATACGAAAGCTAGCTCGTCCAAAAAAATATGTATAAGAGAATTTGATGGCATCAAGCAACTATCTCAAGTGCTTAAATTCATTCGTCCTGCATATAGTTTCGGTAAGGGGGGAGGGCTTTTTTGGAATTGCAAGATGTGCTTCGAGTAGCAGGAGTAGGTTTAGTTATAGCACTTCTTCATATATTCTTTGAACAGCTAGGGAAAAAAGAGTTTTCGTTTTTTTTATTCTTTGTGGCGTATCTTTATATAACAGTAGAATTAATACGATTTTTACGGTTGTTTTTTAATGAAATCGTCGTATTCTTTCAATGGTTATCCGTCTTAGGTTAAATGAGTATATTATTTGCAAGTGTCATCATTATATTGCTCCTTCAGCTGATTAAACAATCTATGGACAGGCTTCATGCGATTATTCTCATCGTCTTTTTTTTTATATTTGTTCAATTTATTATTCGGCGACAGTTAATTCCATTTTGGCAACTGCTAGAGGAAACGTTTAGGCAAGCCCCGTATACAAAAGGACTTTTATTTACCGCATTTTTATTAATTTTAAGTGATTTGATTTGTGAACTATTAGAGCAAATGGAATATGATGCATTTACTTTCGTTGTGAAATTGTCTATTCGATTAACTTTAGTTGGGTATTGGTTTAATGAATTGCAGCCAGCGTTTAAATCCGTACTGGAATTGCTAGAAAGGTTACAATAATGGATTATTTCCTATCAATGTTTTCGCAACCGATTCAGTCGATTCTTACAGCAATCTCGTTCACAGTCCTCTATATTCTACTCTATTTACTACTAATTGCCGTCCTACCACAGCATACGGCGATTATCGAACAATTATTTATACTCCTCTTTATCGCGATGTTCGCACAAAAAATAATGGATGCATTTCTCGTCCTAAGTGAACTGATCACGGTACTTCAAAGCTTTTTTATCCTAATGATTCCGATTATTTCGACCATGCTTGTCGCGGTTTCAACCATTTTTACTTTTATTGCTTGGAATCCTGTCATCATTATGGTGATTCATTTTTTACTATTTATTTGTACAAAACTGTTAATTCCATCACTGTTGATTGCATTAGTTTTGGATGTTTGTACAAAAATTTATCCAGCAATTTCCTTTGCAAAAGCGGCTGATCTCATCCGGTCTTCTGCTTTAAGCATTATTGTCGCTTCCGTTTTAGCACTCACGTCAATATTATCTTTTTCAGGAGTGGCCTTTTTTCAACTAAATGATGCGGTGAAATCTCCTATAAAAAAATTAGTAGAACAAAATATACCACTCATTGGCAATTTAATTGTAGAAGGGTTGTCATTATTTCAAAAAACGCAATCGACCATATCGACCGTTTTCGGGATTGGCTTTTTGGCCGTTGTGTGGAGCGCGGCGTTTTACCCGGCGATGACGCTTTTACTTCATGCGCTTATGTTTAAATTCATTGGGGCGCTCGTGGAACCTTTTTCGAATACGCGGATTAGCAGTCTGTTTGATGATGTAGGTAAAACGTTGATGGTGCTCTGTGCGGTCGCATTGTTACTCGGTTTTTCGATTATTTTTATTGTGATGCTATGTATCGTTTTAATGCAGCTTTCGTTTGGAGGGAACACATGATTGATATACTTTTGATTGTTTTGCTCGGGAGTAGCCTATTATTTTTTGTAGAGGAAAAGGAGTGGCAAGTGTATGTAAAACTAGCACTTTATATTTCAGTCTCTCATTTATTCTTGTCCCTCTTTGCATAAAGTATCAAAAGTTCTCATACATTGAGATGAAAAAATGAAAAGGGGGGCGCATTACGCACACATGTGGATAAAAAACAAGCGAATCGTCCTCTTTTACTAATTGGGAGCGTCGTCGTAATCGTAGTAATATTTATGTTCACATTGAATTCAACAAATAAAGGACAACAGCGATTGACGGATGAACAGCAGTTGGCACAAATTTTGAGTGAAATGGATGCTGTAGGACAAGTTCAAGTGTATTTTCATTATGAGCAAGAAACAGAAAGCGGCAATTTCTTAACGCTCTCCAAAGGGCAAAAAATGACAGGGGTCATAATTGTTGCGGAAGGTGCGCATCAATCAACTGTGAAAAGTTTATTGAAAACGACAGTCAGTACAACCTTGCAAATACCAGCGCATCGCATTCAAATTGTCCCTATGCAAATTAAGGAGGAAGAAAAATGAAGGTAAAAAAACGTACAGTGTGGTTTTTAACATTATTTAGTTTAGTGGCGGTAATTGGTGTGTATTATGCCGTAGATGGTAATAAAACAGGAAATATGCTGACTATTTTTACAGATAGTGCGTTAGATGAAACGGATATTTTAGGGGTTACTCCAGACATTACAAAAACAGTAAACTCAGAAAGTGATCTATTCCAAGAGATGCGCTTGGAAGTAAGCAATAAAAGAAGCCAATTACGCGAACAGTTAACATTAAAAACGGCTTCTTCAGAATATACTGCAGAAGAAAAAAGCGCGGCATTTGATGAAATGGAGCAACTCATTAATCGAGAGTCAACAGAGGCGACGCTAGAAATGCTTGTCAAATCATTCGGCTATGACGACGCATTAGTGCGCATTGAAGATGAAAAAGTAGCGGTTACTGTAATGTCAGATGAAAATTCAAAAGCACAGGCGAATGAAATTGTGCACCTAATTAAAACTGAAGTAGACGAAAATGTAATAGTAACGGTGGACATTAAACCGTTTTATTGAGAAAATATAAATAGTAATGCATGAAAAGGTGACTGTGTTATAGAGCAGATAATATTAAGTTGTTTGTTTTAACACAGTTATCCTCTATTTTATGTGATTTTTTAATAATTTTTCAAGAATGTATTTCAAAAGTATTCAAAAAATTATAAAATAGAAATTGTGTTATTATTATTTTTGTTTAAAGGGAGAGTTCAGAATGTTCAAAGTTCAAGAAATTAGAGAAATTATTAAATTAGTAGATGCATCATCTATTGATGAATTTGTTTATGAAGCAGATGGGGCAAAAGTTAAACTTAAAAAAAATAGCGGCGTTACAGAAGTAGTAGCACCTAAACAAGCAGCAGCACCGGCTCCAGTAGCAGTAGCAGCAGTACCAGTAGCAGCGCCAAAAGTGGAAGCACCAGTTGAGGTAGCAGCACCAGTAGCTGAAACAACGGATTTACACAAAATCACTTCACCAATGGTTGGGACATTCTATCAATCTCCAAACCCAGAATCACCTGCATTTGTTAAAGTGGGCGATAAAGTAGGCGACGAGTCAATTGTATGTATCGTTGAAGCGATGAAATTATTCAATGAGATTGAAGCTGAGATTAAAGGTGAAATTGTAGAAGTTTTAGTTAAAGATGGCCAATTAGTAGAATATGGTCAACCTCTATTCCTAGTAAAAGCTGAATAAGGAGTGCTGACACCGATGAAAAAAGTATTAATTGCAAACCGTGGTGAAATTGCAGTGCGTATTATTCGCGCTTGTAAGGAACTAGGTATTCAAACTGTAGCTGTCTATTCTGAAGCAGATGCAGATGCATTACACGTAAAATTAGCGGACGAGGCTTATTGCATTGGTCCTAAACTATCAAAAGATTCTTACTTAAGTTTCCCAGCTGTTTTAGGCGTTGCGCAAAAAACAGGCGTTGACGGGATCCACCCAGGCTATGGTTTCTTAGCTGAGAATGCTGCATTTGCAGAAGCATGTGAAAATGCAGGCATCAAATTTATCGGTCCTTCTTCTGATGCGATTAAGATCATGGGGATTAAAGACGTTGCACGTGACACAATGGAAGCGGCAAACGTTCCTTTAGTACCAGGCACAGGGATTGTACCTGATATCGAAACGGGTAAAGAATGGGCTGCTAAAATCGGTTACCCAGTCATCATTAAAGCAACTGCTGGTGGTGGCGGTAAAGGGATTCGTGTAGCGCGTTCTGAAGAAGAGCTTATTAAAGGCATCGACATTACACAAAAAGAAGCGGCTGCGGCATTCGGTAACCCAGGCGTATACTTAGAAAAATTTATCGAGTATTTCCGTCACTGTGAAATCCAAGTGCTTGCAGATGGTCACGGCAATGTTGTTCACCTTGGTGAGCGTGACTGTACGGTTCAACGCCGTATGCAAAAACTTGTTGAAGAAGCGCCATCACCAGCTTTATCTGAAGAGCGTCGTGCAGAGATGGGTGAAGCTGCGGTTAAAGCGGCACAAGCTTGTAACTATGAAGGCGCGGGTACAATCGAATTTATCTATGATTACCAAGCAGATAAATTCTACTTCATGGAAATGAACACACGTATCCAAGTTGAACATACGATTACTGAAATGATTACGGGTGTTGACTTAGTACAACAACAATTAAAAATTGCTGGAGGCGCTAAGCTACCATTCCAACAAGAAGATATCAGAATTAATGGATGGGCTATTGAATGCCGTATCAATGCTGAAAATGCATATAAAAACTTTATGCCTTCAGCTGGTACAGTAGATACTTACGTAGTACCAGGTGGTTACGGTGTACGTGTTGATTCTGCTGTTTATGCGGGTTATACAATCCCACCTTACTATGATTCAATGGTTGCGAAACTAATTGTTCATGCAGATACACGTGCAGAAGCAATCGCTAAAATGAACCGCGCATTATCAGAATTTGAAGTAGCTGGACCAGGAATTCACACAACAATTCCTTTCCACCAAGCTTTAATGAACAATGACGTGTTCAAATCAGCGAAATTCAACACGAAATTCCTTGAAGAGAATGATATTTTAGGTACATCTGTTAAGGCTTAATTTGTTTTAACAGGTGTTGGTGGAATAGAACAGGGAATAGAATGATCTAAAAAATATAAATTTTTTACCTTCTGACAATTAAATTTGTTGGGAGGTTTTTTTGATTAGAAAAGGGTCAACACCAAAATCTGTTTTTGTAATAAATTTACGCGGTTTTGCAGTATGTGCGGTCGTTATGGAGGGATTAATAAATTGATGTTTTGCGTTAGTTTGGAATAATATACATCGGAAACTTTTTGAATGGCGGCGAAATTGGCTAATAAATGAGGTGATTTGGCTAGTAAAACGCGGATTGGCTAGTAACAGCATCATTTTGGCTAGTAACCGACGTATATTGGCTAGTAATGCTTGGAATGTGGCTAGTATCGATGAGGTAATGGCTAGTAAAGCGGCTAGTAACATGTGGATTGGCTAATAACAGCGTCTTTTTGGCTAATAACCGATGTATTTTGGCAATTAACGCTCTTCTGCAAATAATTATTAAACTACACCGGGTGCACAAATAATTCTGAAAATATACTACAATTTATAAAAATCCATTGAGTGTTGTCAGGTTAGGGAAGTCCTATGTGAGAAAATTGAACATAGGGCTTTTGTGTATATAGTAGGAAAAGAGAGAATATGGTAAATTAACTTTGAGTGAAATCATTCAAGTAGAAGAAAATTTATAAAAACTTGCTTTGAAACGAAATAATAAAAATGATTGGGGATCGTGAAGTTTAATGGAGATGGATAACAACCACTACATCGAGCAGTGTAGGGTAAATTATGAGGAAATAGTAAATAAGGCAAAAGAAAGAGCGGCTCAAGGCTATGGAGTGTTAGAGGTAATGGTAAGATCGATATCGTATGGACTATTAAAAACCGACTACGATAGATGGTTAAATGAGTGCATTTCTCATCAAGATTGGCAAAAGTGGAATGATTTAATTTTCCAAAAAATGCGTTATAACTTACTTCCGGGATGTGAAGGAGGGTATGATCATTGTGCAAATCTGTTACATATTTTAGATGCGTTCGCTTGTGGGGATAACGAAACGATGGAGCGCATTCTTCCACATGAACTCGGTTTTACTAAAAATGGCTACCCGTTTTATGTTGTGATGAGCAATCTCTTAATGGCAATATGGTATAAAGATGAAAAGTTGCTGCCAAAAGCACTCTCTGCTGCCGAAAAGTTTGTTGGCACAAAGAAACCGCAATGGGAGCGTTCGGGCGTTGCATTTATTCTTTCATTACACAATGAAGATATTGAGGGAATGGGGGAGAATTTACAAAATATGTGTGCAGGATACATGCGGGCAGATTTCAGTAAGCCATTGAAACAGCTATGTGTACCTGCACATGGTCTTTATTGCTTGGCAAAAAACTTATTGCCTGCAGAGATATTTCAACAGATAAAAATGCCAGAACACAAGAACTTTTCTCAAGAATTTGCAAATTGGAGAAATGAAAATCCACACCCTGTATTAAATTTATACTTCGAATATCCGGCGCCACTAGAAACCCTTAATCAAATTTATAAGGCTAAAGTTGCTAAAAGCATCATTTCACAACCATATCTTCATAGCGATAATCCATATCATTCTCCGCAATTAAAGAAAAAATGGTTTCTTGATGAGAGGGCGATGCTGAAAGAGTTTGTTGAAGATATGTAACTTAAAAAAACTTGCACCAGGTGCATCTACAACAGCATGGGAAGTTCAATTTAACGCATGGATTTACGAAAAAACACAAAAGACACCTCTTAAAGAAATAATAAAGGCGAGGAAATATAAAGATGACTATTTACAAAGAGAAAAACTAAGAAAAGAAAAAGAGGAATAAAAAAATAAAATATAAAAGGAGACGCGTCGCTACGAGTGATTTTAAAAAAACGATTAGAAGATTCTGAATTCTCGGAAGCATGGGAAGAAACAAAGCTTGAGTATTTGTTAGTACGAAATATTCTTAAAAGAAGGAAAAACTTAGGGAAAACACAAAGTAAGCTAGCAAAACGTACACGTACTGCACAAAGTACGATTTCACGTATTAACGCTGGAAATTCAAAAGTAACGTTAAGAATGCTTGGAGAACTCGCGAAAGCATTAGATACGACCGTACATTACTTAATCACAGACGAATCATCTAATACTGAATTAGCTCAAGTATCAGTTTGAGAGGGCTGAAATTAAATCTGGTTCTTTTTATTTGCGCAAATGGATCAGACTGCATAGGTGTGCTAATGACTTTATGAATTGCACCGGGTGTAGAAACATTTTGAGTGCTTCAACATACCGAATGTTTTCCTGGAAATTCCTTTTTAACTTTATTGTAATAATGGTACAATATTGATATAAATATCCCAACATTTACCGGATGTTTTATTCGGGGAGGAGCAAAGTTGAAAATCAAAACGAAATTGTGACCGTCTTGATATCGTTTGCTAACGGGTATTGTTTGAGAAAATTTTCACCAAATTGAGCAAATGAAAGTTGTTGTTCTTTTCATTCATGTTTAAATATAAAAAAATCTAGAGAGTACACTATTATGATAATTTCACTACTTTTTAGTCTGGATTAGGGATGGTTTTAGCGGGCTGCCCATTTTCGAGGGAATTAAATATATATATCTAAAGCGGTGAGTTCACGAAAGTCTTTGATTTAATATATTTCTAAAAATAAAGGAGGTATGAAATTGACGGCGAAAATTAATATCGCGTTAGACGATGAAGGGAAATATGTGAAAGTACAAGATGCCGTTAAACGCCAAAAATATTTTTGTTTGAATTGTGCAGAAGCCTTAATTCCAAATAAAGGGGAAAAGAATATTCATTACTATAGACATTTCACTAAAAAAGGAGAAGCAGAATTAATTGAATGTGAATTATATTTGTCTAATGAGTCAGACTATGGAGTCCTAATGGATGAACAAAGTTATGAGAATAAAATTCGATTTGTAATTGATGAATCTTTAAATATCAAAATTAAATTACCATCTCTGGATAGAAGCGCTTTTGTCAGAATGGATATTGATAATCTATATTTCTCTATACAAGTACAAAATAATAGTATATATAGTACAGATTTAGGTAGTAGAAACCTAAAACGGTATTTAGATGTAACCCCTGAAAAGGAATATAATATTGAGTTTATTAATGAAAGAAAAGCACGACTATTAGAATATGAAATTGTAGATAAAATACAGCTTTTTTCAAATAAGACCTTACTATTCAAAAAAAGTAGTGGTGAATTTATTAATATTTCATATTTGAAAACCAATTTATCAGACGAGTTCTTTTTACTCTCATTAGGTCCATTAAATATACATAGTGATTTGATTTTAAAGAATGATGCAATAAAAAACGGGATTTATATGTATCATTTATTTCTAGAAAATCTAACTGATCAACTCATTAATTGGTTTGAGAAGGATACAAATTATACCATTGTGCCGAATAGGAAATGGATTGATTTAATTTATCCTAACTGTTTTCAGTACAGCGAATATTCAACGTTAGTGGAGACGGAAAAAGTCATATTAAAAGTAACCCCCTCCTCAATAAAAGATCGAATAGTATATTTAAATGCAACAGGCGAAAAGGAATTTTTGCTAGTTGATGAGAATGGACATGCGGAAGTCGAGTTAGAAGTGAATAGAGCTTATGATTTTCACTTGAATCATGTTATTTGTAATGAACTCAGGGTAATGCGAGTCAAAGAAATACTACTAACCTCAAAATATGCAATGAATATTCTTAACAAAGGGGAAGCGAAAAATATTGCTGCTCTTCAACTTAGTAAGAGGTTATCTATTGAATCAAAAAGTGATTTCCAAGTGTTTTTAAAAAATGAATATCCATTTTGGGTAAAAAACTTTGAAGGAAAGGTTCCGGAAGCTTTGCATTTTCCGTTTATTGGGACAATATATCGTACAAAGAAATCGAATATAAATGGACAATTAGACTGGGAATTAATACTTTCTTCCAATCAATATCTTGTAGTGAAAAACAGTGAGTATACTAGTCTGTTAAAGTGGCTAAAAAGTTCTGATTTACCTCAAAAACCAATTTACATTGCACATCTTTTAAAACACTACAATAAATTACCGAAAGAAATGATAAAAATTTTAAGAGGAGGGGGTCTACAATGATTGTATTATGTAAAAACTTTAATGCTTTTGACTATGTTGTTGTTACACCGGTGGCTGAGCTTAAAGAGAATAGGTTGGTAATGATTACTGAAGAAAGTAAAACAGAGTTGTTCCCTAATAACGGGAAAATTTTCACGCCGAATATTTTTCAAAAAGTTACTGTTGGAAACTTTATGCTATATGAACTAGAACCAAGTATTAAATATTATAAAGAGCTTGAAAGTAGCAACTACTATACTGTGAAGCGAGCTAAGAGTAATAGCTCTTTACTTGAAATTTATGACTTGGAAGAGAGTTATGAAAGTGAAACCCATGAGATTATAAAAATAATTCGTTTTGGTTTTTCTAATAAGGTAGAAATGTTACCCGAGATTCTACTTCGAACATCTGATAATTACTTACTCGGCCCATTTAGAAGTGAATATGATCACGATAAGCAATATGTTCATTTGGTAAATGACTTCGAGATTGATAGATATTTTCTTCCTGTATACTCAAATATTAATGGGCAAATGGGAATTACTACTTATTTTGATGAGTTTGATGGTATAGAAAGAAAGTTTTCTCTAAATTACCCCAATCAAAATGAAAATGTTGGCAATCTGGATATAGCGCCAGATGAATATATTATACGTGAAGCAATTCGTTTTATAAGAGGATATGAAGAATTCGGTGATATTACTAGACGAGTATCAAGAGGAATAAATGATTGGTTAAAAAACATAGCATATTCAGAAAGCTATAACATTTCGAGATTAGAAGAGGCAGTAGAGCTTTTACGAGAAATTTCACCGGAAATAGATGCAGATAGTTACAAAGATTATTCCACAGAACTGTTATCATTACCTTCATTTAAAAGTGAAATTAGAAAGAGTAAAGAAGAGCAATTTCAGCAAGAATATGAAAAATTCCAGAATGAAAATAAATTGCTGTTTAGTGAAAATGAAAATTTGAAGTCGGAAAGCAGTGAAATAAAAAATAGTATTAGCACTCAGCGTAAGAAACTAGAACAACTGAAAAATGAGCTAGAAACCTATAGCCAATTTATGATTTCTAAAAAAGAATCAATGGAAGAGGAAGTTTTAAAGCAATACTTCCAACAACTTGTAAATCTGAATGTCTCTAACCATAAAAATAAACAAGTTACTACTTTTATTACAAAGAAAGATTCTAGCGAAGAACTTAAAGTGCATAAAGATGTAGAAATTCTTAAAAAAGATTTTAAACATAATCTGAAGCAATTTGGAGAACGAGATGTCGAAAATATAATTTTCGATTATTGTTTAATGGCAATAAAATTCAACCAACCGCTTTTTTTAGTAGGAGAATCTTCATTTATATTAGCAAATATTATTCAGAAGACATTTTCAGCTCAGTACAGTGAGACGGTTATTCCAGACACGGAAAATTTCAACTTAAATGTGTTGGATGAAATTAATAATAAACAAATGTCTTACTTAAACTTTACAAATATACATAATGTACATGTATCTTCCGCATCTTTAAATTTAACAGGGTTTATAAAGGCGTATGAACTACAGAATAATAACAATAAGGTTATTTTCACTTTTGATTCATTTGAAGAGAGTAGGTTTATATTAGAGCAAATGAAAAGTTATTTAATTTTAGATATATCTCATAAAGCTTTTTCACCAAGTCCTTTTGAAAGTAATAATCCACTGAAGCATGGTCAAATTGATAGCGAAATTCTAGAAGAATATATTCAACCAATCTCAGGTTTTGAAGAATCCTTGGAAAATCTAATAGAAGCGATTGGGAATTCTGAGGAGCTAGAGATAGAGAATGAGAATATAGAAAAAGAGTTGAAAAATTCATTAAAAAAACTAGTCTATGTAAATCAGGTTCAAGGGAAAACAGAAAAGTCGATGAGGTATTTCCCATTTCTATTAACTGGATTAAGGGAAGACTTAAATGAATAATGCAGAAGTTTGGCATTATTCATCAGAATTGAATGCTCTCTCTAACTTTACGAAGAGCCTTATTTTGTTTAAATCCGAAGAAAGGGGACGAGAACGAGCACATATTAAATCATTTCGAACAATCCTAGAAAGAAAGATAAATAATAACCCAGTATATGAGTCCTTTTTTGAACAAGATAAATCTAAGGTACTGCAAGTGCTGCGATACCTTGAAAAATGTGGGGAAATATCGAATTTGGGTTCAGGATATTATTCAGTATTATCTGTTCGACATATACAGTTGCCTGCTTCCCGCTCGATACTTAGAGTAGGTGAGCTTAGAGTTAAAACTGGAGAAGTAAATAATCTTGGCCTAGCTTTGAATGTTGAAAGAACCATAGAAAATCCAATAGAACTGAAAGATTATAGATTTGATCTTGACATGGCAGAATGGTTGCTGCTTTTTAAAGAATCTAAAAAAAAGATTGAGTTATTCAAAGAAGAATACTTTGAACCAACAAAAAACGGTTTTATAAAGGTTAAGAATAATGGAAATTTGAAAGAAGGAGAATTGTATTATATTCTTTCATATCCACCGTTAGGTGATATGAAAGAATATTATGTTGCTAGAAGAGTAGGGAGTGACTGGCAAGGCCAAAGAGTAAATTCTTATCTTTATAAATCTAGGCTGGCAGTTCTTACAGCTAATGGGTACAATCCTACTTATGCCATTATCCAACTAGACAATAATAATAAATGTTCTTTATTTCAAATTATGCTGTCAGATTTTTTACCAACTGTAGAAATGGAGCAAGTATATTTATTTTCTATTCCAGAAAAGTTAAAGTATTGCAAAATCTATTATGTTCAGCAAGATTTTATAGCTGATTTTATAGCTGTTTTAAAAACATTAAGTTTTGTAGAAGGGAATGTTTAATAATGACTTATTCAATTGACGGAATTTCTAACAGATTAACAAGTAAATTGAAGGAATACTTAGAAACACAATATCCAATTACGAACCCGGAAATCCAAAAGAAAAGAAGAGAACTTTTAGATAGTACTAATTTATTATCAACAGAACCTTTTATAGAATCAACACCTGTATATAAGAGCGGAGAAATTTATAGTGAAATGAATATACCTGAAGAAAGCAAGGAAATCATGGTTGAATTGTCAAAACTTGAACCCTCAGTTGGTGTATTTCGCGGGCCTTATGAGCATCAAGAGAAAGCAATGAAATATTTTTTGAGTGACGAAAAAGACATTATTGTATCTACTGGAACTGGTTCTGGTAAGACAGAATCTTTTTTACACCCAATGTTAAGTAAATTATATACAGAAGCAAGTCTTAAACCTGAAGCTTTTAAACATAAAAGGGCGGTTAGGGCTCTAATATTATATCCAATGAATGCTTTAGTAAATGATCAGATGAGTCGCCTTCGTTTGTTATATGGAGATGAACGTGTCAAGAAAATGTTTAAAGATAAAGGTGGACGACCTCTTACATTTGGAATGTATACATCAAGAACGCCTTATGCTGGCACCCAAAGTTATGGTAAAGATAGAACACATTTAGATCCTTTATTGGATTACTATTTAAAGATTGATGAAGATGATCCAAAGTTAGCATCGGAAATGAAAGAAAGAGGTAGATGGATTGCGAAAGATATAAAGCGCTTTAGAAATTCTAAGATAAAAAAAACAAAGGATAAGTATCTAACGTCAAGTGATGATGCTGAACTATTTACTAGACATGAAATGCATCAACATTCACCTGATATTTTAGTGACAAACTATTCGATGTTAGAGTATATGCTTATGCGGCCAATAGAACGAAATATGTGGGATGAAACCAAAGATTGGCTTGCCCAAGACCAAGAAAATGAATTCATTTTAGTCTTGGATGAAGCGCATATGTATCGAGGGACTAGCGGTGCTGAAGTGGCCCTGCTAATTAGACGTTTACAACAAAGGCTTGGTATTAAAAGAGATAGAATGCGCTGTATTTTAACTTCTGCAAGTTTAGGTAAAGAGGGGGATACAGAAACAGCTATTCGATTTGCTCAAAAGCTAACTGGAACTTTAGTGAATCGTTCATTTGAACTTATTGAAGGTGTTAAAGAAGTTCGAGGTAAAGAAGGTGTCTTGTCTGACAATGAACTTGAGTTATTTGCCAAATTGGATATTGATAGTTTTCATCAAAGAGCTGGGGACTATCAGGATTACTACAAAAACAATAAAAGTATTTTCGAGCAATTTAATTGGGCACCATTACCAAACGAGCTAGATAAATTAGAGGGATATCTCTACGAACAATTAAATGGATATCCACCTTTAGAAAAGATTATTTCACTTGTTAGTGGAAATGCTTGTACACTTGAAAAAATTGTGGAAGCTGTCTACCCAAATCGAAATCGAAATGAATCACATCAAGGGATAAGCAATTTAATTATTTTAGCAAACGCAGCTAAGAAAAATGGAAGAGTACTACTACCAGCTAGGGTTCATATGTTTTTTAGAGGAATTAGTGGAATTTATTTATGTCTAAATCCCAATTGTTCAGGAAATCAAGGAGAAAAATCAAATTACGGAAAAATGTATGATATACCTAGAATTCAATGTGAGTGTGGTTCCAGGGTATTCGAAATATTGACACATATGCAATGTGGAAGTGCCTTTATTAGACTTTACTTAAATAAAGAATCAGCTTTTCCAAAGTACACTTGGAATGAAAAAGGAAAAGGTATTATAGATGAGGAATTAACAGAAGTTCATTTATATATAGAAGAGCAGGTAAATAGAATCGCTCGAGAAAAAGAAGAAGTTAAAGCAATGTGGATTGATTTGAAGACAGGTTATTTATTTAATGAATCTAGCGATGATAGCTTAGTTAAGGTGTATATAACGAATAAATTACCCTCAAAAAGAAAAAAGAAATTTAATACAGGGAATTTATTGACATTCAATAATTGTCCTAGTTGCACAAAAGTAGCAGAAGGAAATATTCGTGATTTGAGAACGAAAGGCGAGCCTCCTTTTGCAAATTTAGTTCGAGAGCAATTTGTTGCGCAACCACCTGTACAAGGTAAAGAAGAACAAGAGAATAATGGAAGGAAGGTTCTTATATTTTCAGATGGACGTCAAAAAGCAGCACGTCTTGCGAGGGACATTCCTCGTGAAGGAGAGAAAGATGTATTAAGACAGATGGTAATGAGTCTAGCGGATTCAATTGAGGATTTGAGAGTGTCAGACTACTATACTTATTTACTATTCTTGATGAAAGATAAAAATGTCTCTTTATTAGAAGGGAAAGATAAATTTGATATCGAACTCGACAAAGAAGATATTTATGAAATCATCAAATATGAACTCGATAATGACTTGTGCACATTTGATGAAATGGATAAGGAAGATTTAAAAGAGATAGTAGATGAACTAAAAAATTCTGGTGACATGCGGCAAATCGAAAAAGGATTTGAAACGATTTTTTACCAGTCTCTAATTTCTCCGGGTTATTCTTTGTATGATTTGACAGTTGGATATTTAGTGCCGCATTCAAGGAATTTGCGCTCCTATCATAGAAATTTAAAAGATATAATTACTAGGGAAGAGTTTAATAACTTATGTGTATTATTTATTAAATCTATGCAGGAAAACTTAGCATTTAATGAACAATTAGATAGTATTCAAAGACACGATATTATGTCGCAATATCGTCAAAGTTGGGGAGTGGAAAAAAATAAGCTTTACCCAACTATGAAAAAGATTTTAGAATTGTATGAAGAAGATGAAAGAGCAAAGATTAGTGAATCTTTATTTAAGCTTTGTGATACAAAAGAAGGAAAGTATTTTGTGAAAGCTGAAAAGTTAATAGTTGTAAATGGAATTAATAAGAAGTGGTATAAATGCAATCAGTGTAGATCGTGGCACCCAGTTATTGTGAGAAATCTTTGTCCTATTTGTTTTTCTGAGGATATCACTTTGCATAATCCAGATAGTGAGGTACTTCGTTCAGAAAAAGGATATTGGAGACGATCGATTCAAGATTTATTTAAAGGAAATGATATTTTTAGTTTCAATGTAGAAGAGCACTCTGCCCAACTGTCCCAAAAGGACGTTAAAGAAGCGTTGGCGACAACAGAAAAATATGAGCTAGGGTTTCAGGATATTAAAGTGGCCGGGCAGGAAATTGTCGATATTTTAAGTTGCACAACAACAATGGAAGTTGGAATTGATATTGGCTCGCTAACAGCAGTTGCAATGAGAAACATTCCTCCTTTCAGAGAAAACTATCAGCAGAGGGCGGGGCGTGCTGGAAGAAGAAGCACAAATTTATCAACTGTCATAACTTATGCCCAAGATTCTCCTCATGATCACTATTATTTTGCGAATGCGGAAAAGATGATTAGTGGAGATGTGAGGGATGTTGATATATATATTGATAACAAAAAAATCTTGAAAAGACATATTCACGCATTGCTTATTCAAACTTATTTCCATGAGGCTTTACAATCAGAGGAAAGTGATTTGTTTGCATCATTAGGAAAGACCAGTGACTTTTTCGATGGAGATTCTTTATTTACGATTGATGAATTTGATTATTGGTTAACAGAGAGAATCGGAAATCAATTTGCAAAATATCCTTCTATGTTTGAGATTATTCCAGATGAGGTTGTACAAAAAGAAAGCAAGAATAAATGGGAATTAATGAAAGAGGTTACTGATTGTTTAGTAAAAGACTTGGAGAAAAATTATTCTGAAATAAGAGAAGAATTACAAGCTTATTTAAATATGGTTGAAGACGACGAAATTGAAGATATACCTTATTATCAAAACCAAGACTTTCTCACTTTTCTATTTAATCATGAATTTTTACCGACCTATGCATTTCCAAGGGATTTATCAAGTTTGTATATTCAAAAAAGGACACCTACAGGACAATTGCAAATTGCACAAAGACCACAATTAGAATTAAATCGAGCGTTAAGTGAGTATGCTCCTGGTAAACAAGTAGTTATAGATAAAGAGACATACAGGGTTGGTGGCATTTATAATCCCTACTCAACAAATGGTGAGAATTCAGTTGTTGATTTATTTAATGCACAAGAATTTGTATCTATATGCACTTCATGTCATTTTACTCAATTACAAAGTGAAAATGATAAATGTCCGAATTGTGGAAATAGGCTAGATAGCAAGCAATATATTAAGCCTTTCGGGTTTTCACCAGAAAAAGGCGAAAGTCTTAGAAGAAATGAAGTTAGGCAAGATTTTAGTTATGCTAGTAGTCCACAATTGCCTATTCCAAATGAGGAAGAAAAATTTAAGTTTAAAAAGTTAAAAGGGGAAAACTCTATTAAATATGTTCATGCGACTAGTCAAGAGTTAATAGTGTTAAACCGCGGTTCACGTAAAGATGATGGATTTGGAATGTGCGATGTATGTGGATTTATAACAGCAGATAGGGAACAAGCGTCAATAGGCGCACATTATAAACCGTACCTGGCTCCTGGTAATAATAGGTGTGATGGTCAATTAAAAAATGTGTATTTAGGGAATAGGTTTAAAACAGATCTTTTACTAGTTCGAATGAGATTAACAGATGAGAGAGTAATTTATGATCCAAGCGCAAGTGCTTTGCATGATGCACTTGAAACCATTGGAGAAGCGTTTGTAATAGCTGCAAGTCGTGTTTTAGAGATAGATATCAATGAACTAGGAATAGGATACCGCATGATTCGTAAAGGACAGGAAGATGTGTATGCGGATTTATATATCTTTGACAAGCTTTCAGGGGGGGCCGGTTATTCGTATGTTGCTGGTGAAAAAATTGATTTGATTTTCCAGGAAGTACTTAAGGTGCTTTCATATTGTCCGGGTAACTGTGATCAGTCATGTTACAAGTGTCTAAGATATTATGATAATCAATTTAAGCATTCAAAACTTGATCGTTATTTAGGATTAGATTTATTGACGTTTTTATTTGAAGATAAAATAAGAGATTATGAAGAGAGTTATATATTGGAATTATTGAAGAAAATTAAACATGTTAATGACTTGCTAGAAGTAAAAAGCACTCTGAATGAAGATAAAAATCAAATTGAATTGGAATCCGGCTATTCTGTACGAATAAGAAATAATATTCAAGTTCGTGAAGAGAGCGGAATCCTTTATTTCTCACCGTATGAAATTTTTAATGATCTACCAAATATACATGAGCAAATAAAAAAACATACAAATATATTGCAAATGTATTAAAATGGGAACATCACCAGAACGTGGTATTAACTTTGTGAAAATTTAATAAATTCACTTTAAAGTATAGAAAAAAGTGAAAACTCAAGTATCGTAATTGTTGTTGAGACTAATCACGATAGGAGTTTTCACCTTGTACACTAAGTTTATCCAATTGATTATGCCGTTGCCATCTGCGGATGTCGTACGTAAATATGTGCTTCCCTTTACAACGATTGAGCGCAGATTTTACATGTATACACCTGATCAATTAGTTGAAGAACGTACCAATAAAAAACTTGCACCGGTTGCAAAAACAATAAGGTGGAATTTGTTTTAACAGAATAAATTGAAAAACCCTCTAACTTTTATAGTTAAGGGGTTTTTATGTTGTTTGAAACCTAAACCCTCTATTTTTCGTTAGCTAAAATAAGCGCGCCCATGTTATGATGCAAGCGCAAATAGTAAAATGAGGCTTCATACGAGTTATGTGAGTCTACATATGATTTATTGCCCGTTACTACGGGATGAAGAAGGTGGAATTTTTTTGTGGGATTCAATTAAATGGTTAATACCATCAGTGAAGGCACCAACATGGACGGATGGATTAGCGGCAATTTTGATCGCTGTCGTCGGTTTGGTTATACTTTTTCTTGTCATCCGGCCAATTGTGATGAAGTCGGCGAAATTTCTGGAAAAAAAGCAGCATCCTGTATTAAGTGATATAACGAAATATACATTTCCAGCATTCCGCAATGCATTTATCTTTACGCTTATTTTAACAGCGTTATCCATGCTTTTGGAAGTTTGGTTATTTGATGTAGTTAAACTACAAAATTTCATTGAATCGGTTTATATTTACTTTATATTCAAGGCATTGTACGACATTTTAAGTTTCTATTTAAGAAATCCAGCTCGCTTTGAAACGGGTGAAAATCAAGATATTTTAACACCGTTTTTCCTACGTATTAGTAAAGTCATTATAATGGTCATAGCGATGTTTTCCATTGCATCAGTATGGAGCTTTAATTTAGAAGGTTTTTTAACTGCCATTGGATTGACAGGGGTTGCCCTCGCATTTGGGATTCGTGAAACGCTGGCGCATATTTTTGGTGGGATGAGTGTCGCACTGGATAAGCCATTCCAAATTGGCGATTGGATCATGACCGGTGACGGGAAAATTGATGGGACAGTAGAGGATATTAATTTACGGAGTACGATTATCCAAACGGGTGACAAAGGGCTTGTATATATCCCGAATTCCTATTTAGTGAATCGTCCCATTTATAATTTAACAAAGCGTGAGCAGCGTAAAATCGAACATTATTTATTCGTATCAAGCGAAAATAATGAAGAAAACGTCGTGAAATTTATTAACGCCTTGCATGAACAAATTGCCTTGCATCCAAAAACATTGAAAAATATTATCCATGTCGCAATGGATGAACTACGCCCAAGCTCTTGCCGTATCATAGTTCGCTATTTTGTGAATACAAACGATACGTTAGAAATGCTTCAAGCAAAGCAGGACGTTTTATTTGCGGCGAAGCATCTTATGGCACAATATGAAATACAATTAATCGAAACGCAGCAAGAACAATTTGTATGGAATGACACGATTTGAAACGTTGCATGACAGCACAGCAATTATTTTAGGGAAACGTGATTACAAGCACACATCGCCGCGTTAATTGTAGTATAATAAGCTTAGCAATCGTCTATATATGCCTTAACTGGCGACTTTACATAAAGAGAGGATGTTTCACATATGGCTGAAAAACAACCATTATCATTCGTACAACCAACACCAGTTGGAAAAGATGAAATAGGGAAAATTGAACTTGCACCGGAAGTGATTGAAGTCATCGCAGGTATTGCTGTGACGGAGGTTGAAGGAATTGCGTCAACACGTGGTAACTTTGCATCGGGTGTCGTTGAACGTTTTGGTAAAAAAGTACACTCAAAAGGAATTAAATCGGCCATGTCAGAAGACGGTCATATTGTAATTGATGTATTTTGTACAGTGAAGTACGGCTTTGCTATTCCAAAAGTGGCAAAAGAAGTACAAACATCTATTCGCCAAGCCATTTTAAACATGACAGCAATTGAAACAAGTGAAGTAAATATTCATGTGACAGGCATTCAATTTGAAACGGCAAAGGAAGCGGAATAAACCCTTCCGTTTAAATTGATTAAAATAATACCATCATGTAAACCTAGCAGAGAATTCTTTTGCTAGGTTTTTTTGTTCAGCATCAGAATTTGAGCTTGCAATATGATCCTATTATGAAAACAATGGTTAATTTTTGTGAGCTGGGGAAAATGTCTATTGAATGAGTGAAGTTGTCTATTAAGATGTGATATGTCTATTAATGCTAAGAAAATGGCTATTATCAAAGGGGAATTGTCTATTAACAAAATTCCAAAGGGGAAAACGGAATTCAAAATAATGGAGGGGTGCATCATGAAGAAATTTTCGTTCTTACAACGTCCACAAACGATGGCGACATTACAACAAGAGACGCTCGATGTTTTTATCATTGGAGGTGGCATAACTGGGGCAGGAATTGCATTAGATGCTATAACGCGTGGAATGCGTGTTGGTTTAGTAGATATGCAGGATTTTGCAGCGGGAACGTCTAGCCGCTCGACGAAATTAGTTCACGGGGGATTGCGCTATTTAAAGCAAATGCAAATAAAAGAAGTCGCGGAACTCGGTCGTGAACGAGCCATCGTTTATGAAAATGGTCCACATGTGACGACGCCGATTTGGATGTTAATGCCGTTTTATAAGGGCGGCACATTTGGTCCACTTGCCACAGCATTTGGGCTCAAAGTGTATGATGTTTTGGCAGGTGTCAAAAAGAGCGAGCGCCGATTTATGCTGTCAAAGGAAGAGGCACTTCAGCAGGAACCGTTATTAAATAACGAGGGATTACTAGGCGCGGGCATGTATGTCGAATATCGAACAGATGATGCACGGCTGACAATCGAAGTGCTAAAAGCAGCGGTAGAACGAGGGGCATATGCGGTCAATTATATGAAAGTAATCAAAATAGATGCCGGGAATTCAGCTTTTACAAAGGTGACGGTGGAAGATCAATTAACACAAGAACAATACGTTATCAAGGCGAAAAAAGTGATTAACGCGGCGGGACCTTGGGTAGATGAAGTCCGAAAATTAGATGCAGGGATTACTGAAAAGCATTTAATTTTGTCAAAAGGAGCGCACGTCGTGTTTGATCAGCAGGATTTCCCGTTGCAACAAGCGATTTATTTTGATACGCAAAATGATGGGCGCATGATTTTTGCCATTCCACGGGATGGAAAAACGTATGTAGGTACGACCGATACATTTTATGAAGGTGTAATAGAGGAACCGACCATTACAGCGGAAGATAAAAAATATTTACTGCAAGCGGTACATTTTATGTTTCCGCATTTACAATTAACTGAACAGCAAATTGAATCGTGCTGGGCGGGTGTACGTCCATTAATTCACGAAAATGGGAAAAACCCATCGGAAATTTCAAGAAAAGATGAGATTTGGCAGTCGGAGCAAGGGCTTATTACAATAGCAGGTGGAAAATTAACTGGCTACCGAAAAATGGCTGAAAAAATTGTTGATTTAGTGAGCAAGCAGCTTTCAAATGAATATTATCAAACGTATTCAAAGTGCATCACAAAAAAGTTGCCCGTTGCAGGTGGCGATTTAAGCGGCTCGGTATTTTTTGAACAATTTGTGGAACGGCAAACTACAAGCGGTGTTCAACTCGGTTTAACAGCAGAACAAAGTGAAAGAATTGTACGTAGGTACGGGACGAATAGCGTGCAAGTTTTTCATATCGCCGAGCAAAATGATACGTCATTGGATGCTGACTTATATGGTGAACTGCACTATGCGATGCATTATGAAGCTGTTGCCAAGCCTGTTGATTTCTTTATTCGTCGTACAGGTACACTGCTTTTTAATATTTTTCAAGTAAATGAAGTAAAAAAAGTGGTCATAGATGAAATGGCTAAAACTTTACACTGGACAATGGCACAAAAATCCGAATATCATAAAGAATTACAGCAAGCCATTGATGCAGTGGTAAGCAATCATTGAATGAAATTGTTTGGGGGAAATTATGCGATGGAAAAATATATTATGTCATTGGATCAAGGAACGACAAGCTCGCGTGCCATATTATTTAATAAAGAGGGCCAAGTGGAATTTGTTGCGCAACAGGAATTTAAGCAAATTTTCCCGAAGTCTGGTTGGGTTGAACATAATCCAAATGAAATATGGAGCTCCATTTTAGCAGTCATTGTAAGAGTATTATCGAAAAATAATATTAAAGCGGAACAAATTGCGGGCGTGGGCATTACAAACCAACGTGAAACAACGGTTGTTTGGGATAAACATACGGGGGAGCCTATTTATAATGCAATCGTTTGGCAATCTCGTCAAACGGCGGAGATTTGTGAAGCATTAAAAGAAGCGGGACATGAGCAGCTTTTCCGAGAAAAAACGGGTCTTTTACTGGATGCTTATTTTTCCGGGACTAAGGTGAAATGGATTCTTGATAATGTAGAAGGTGCACGTGAAAAAGCGGAAAAAGGCGATTTGCTATTTGGCACAATTGATACGTGGATTATTTGGAAACTAACGGATGGTGCAGTTCATGTTACCGATTATTCGAATGCTTCGCGCACACTTATGTACAATATTTTTGATTTGAAATGGGATGAGGAGCTACTCGATATTTTAGGTGTGCCAGCTTCTATGCTCCCAGAAGTTCGCCCTTCATCTGAAATATATGGTGAAATTCCAGCGAATCATTTCTTTGGTCACTCGGTTCCGATTGCAGGAATTGCAGGGGATCAGCAGGCTGCACTTTTTGGTCAGGCATGCTTTGAAAAAGGTATGGTGAAAAATACGTATGGTACGGGCTGCTTTATGCTGATGAATACAGGGGAGGAAGCGGTGCGTTCAGAACACGGGCTGCTGACGACAATTGCTTGGGGAATCGACGGCAAGGTGCACTATGCGCTAGAAGGCAGTGTTTTTGTAGCAGGTTCAGCGATTCAGTGGTTGCGAGATGGCTTGCGACTCATTCGAAATACAGCAGAAAGTGAAAACTATGCGAAAAAAGTACAGGATTCGGATGGCGTGTATGTTGTGCCTGCTTTTGTCGGCCTCGGCACCCCGTATTGGGACTCGGATGTTCGTGGGTCGGTATTCGGATTGACACGCGGTACGTCGAAAGAACACTTTATTCGGGCAACACTGGAGTCCTTAGCTTATCAAACGCGCGATGTTTTAACGGCAATGAGCTCTGATTCTCAATTGGATATTAAAACGTTGCGTGTCGATGGTGGGGCAGTGAAAAATAACTTTTTAATGCAATTTCAATCGGATATTTTAAATTTGCCAGTAGAACGTTCGGCAATAAACGAAACAACCGCGCTTGGTGCAGCTTATTTGGCAGGGCTAGCAGTAGGCTTTTGGGACAGTACGGCAGCGCTTGAAAAGCATTGGCAATTAGACCGTCAATTTGAAGTGGAAATGCCCGACCAGCAGCGTAATGAATTATATAATGGATGGCAAAAAGCAGTTAAGGCAGCACAAGTTTTTAAGTGAGTAGATCATCACGACAAATTTGATTTTTAAAAAAATAATCGAAACGGTGATATGATAATAAAAATGTGATATCATAGGACTTAATGCTACTTATGAAGGAGACCTTTAATAATGAAACGAACAGAAGCGCGCCAAAAAGCGTTACAAGTATTGTTTCAGTTGGACAGCACAGAACTTACATTTGAAGAGGCAATTGGACATGTACTTGAAGAAGAACAAAGATCGAATGCCTTTTTAGAACAATTAGTACGTGGAACAACTGAAAATAAGACAGACATTGATGCTGCGCTAGAAAAAAACCTAGAAAATTGGACGTTAAGCCGTCTACCAAAAATTGAAAGAACCGTGCTACGTTTAGCCGTATACGAATTATTGTTTGCGACTGAAACACCAAGTAAAGTTGTGATGAACGAGGCGATTGAGCTTAGTAAAACATTTGGTGATGAAAAATCGAGCAAGTTTGTTAACGGTGTACTTTCGAAATTCTCAGCCGAATAAAGTAAAGCTTTATTTAGGGGGACATGTCCGCACTTCATTTTGCGGGATGTAGCCATTTTGATAAAGAAGTTAAAGATGAATTTTTAGTTGAATTTTAGTTAGAAAAGCTAGTTTATTTTTGTTCAGCATCTACCCTGGTGGATGTTACAGATTTTGCCGTGGCGAAAAGAATTGAAGATAAACTAGATCTTACATAAACTTTAGGTATCACTGGAAGGAGTCACAACATGTCAAGTGCAATAATTAATGGGAAAGAAATCGGTCAAGAAATTCGCGGTGAAGTAGCTATACGCGTAGAAGCGCTAAAAAAACAAGGGTTAACACCTGGTTTAGCGGTTATTTTAGTAGGGGAAAATCCTGCTTCAAAAACGTATGTGGCCAACAAACAAAAATCGTGCGAACAAATCGGTATGTATTCGGAATTAATCAAACTTCCGGCAGAAACAACTGAAGAGAATTTACTAGATCAAATTCGTACATTAAATGAACGTGAAGATATTCATGGGATTCTTGTACAACTTCCATTACCAAAACATATTAATGAAGATGAAGTGATTGCAACGATTTCACCTGAAAAAGATGTGGATGGTTTTTCACCAGTAAGTGTCGGTAAAATGATGTTAGGTCAAGATACATATTTACCATGTACTCCTTATGGCGTGATGAAATTACTTGAGTACTCAGGCATTGAAGTGGCTGGGAAACATGCAGTCATCGTTGGTCGTAGCCATATTGTCGGTAAACCAATGGGACAACTTTTACTACAAAAAGATGCAACGGTTACATACACACACTCAAAAACACCAGACTTACCTTCATTCACAAAACAAGCGGATATTATTATCGCAGCTGTTGGACGTGCGAACTTTATAACGAAGGAGCATGTGAAAGAAGGCGCAGTTGTTATTGATGTTGGGATTAACCGTGATGAAAATAATAAATTATGCGGTGACGTCAACTTTGCAGATGTAGACGGTATTGCCTCTCACATTACACCAGTACCAGGTGGAGTAGGTCCGATGACGATTACAATGCTTCTTTCAAATACCGTACAATCAGCTGAAAATGTACTTGCACGACAAACAACGTAAAAAAAGATAATATATAGTAATACAGAAGCTGTTTTTCTGAGGAGAAACAGCTTTTCTTTTTGGGGAAATTACGAACCTAAGCTTTAACATCAATAATACATAGTAATAAAAATCCAAAAAGAATCCACCAAAAAGGAGCACAACGTATATGACATCGTCTTCTTATTTAACCGTGAAAGCATTAACCAAATATATTAAGCGCAAATTTGATGCCGATCCACATTTACGGGATGTTTATGTTATGGGGGAGCTTTCGAACGTGAAAATTCATAGTTCGGGACATATTTATTTTACATTAAAAGATGATGGATCACGCATTAACGCGACAATGTTCCGCTCGCAAGCATCGAAACTTTCCTTTAAGCCTGAAGAAGGCATGAAAGTATTCATACGAGGGGACGTTAATGTATACGAATCGAGCGGGGTCTACCAATTGTATGCCCAAACGATGGAACCAGATGGCATTGGTGGCCTATTTGTTGCTTTTAATCAATTAAAAGAACAGTTACAAAAAGAAGGACTATTCAACGCCAATTTTAAACAACCGATTCCGCAGTTTCCAAAAACAATCGGAATACTAACTGCAACTACAGGGGCGGCCATTCGCGATATTTGTACGACCATTAATCGCCGTTTCCCTCAAGTGGAAATAATCATTTATCCGACGCTCGTACAAGGGGCAGGCGCGGCGCCGAATATTACCGAAAATATTTATTTGGCCAATCGTCAAGCACTTTGTGACGTCCTTATTGTCGGGCGTGGTGGTGGCTCGATTGAAGATTTATGGGCATTCAATGAAGAGGTTGTAGCACGTGCGATTTTTGAAAGCCGCATTCCCATCATTAGTGCAGTCGGACATGAAACCGATACGACGATTGCCGATTTTGTCGCGGATTTACGCGCACCAACACCAACAGCAGCAGCAGAGTTAGCGGTGCCGAATCAGCAAGAGCTTTACCAAAATTTATTGACGAAAAAATCGATGCTCCATCAAATGATGACATCACGCTTAACGTTCGAACGCAATCGTTTAACGAAATTACAAAATTCGTATCCACTCGCAACCCCGGAGCGATTATATCGTCCTTTTACAGAACAACTTGCACAAATGGATAGCAAATTAGAAAATGCGCTAAATTTATATGTATTCAAACAAAAAACAGCATTGCAACAAATGAGTAGCCAATTAAAACAATTTTCACCACAGCATCAATTAACCGTGTCAAAGCAGCAATTAGCGCATCGGACGGATCAGCTCAATCGTGCTATGCAACAAAAATTGGCGCAAAGTAAAGTCGAATTTGCGAACCATATACGCATGTTGGAAGCATTAAATCCATTAGCCATTATGAATAAAGGATTTAGTATAGCGTATAAGGATGAAATCGTAGTAAAATCAACTGTGGACTTAGCAAAAAATGATGTCGTAACCATTACTTTCCAAGATGGCTATGCACAAGCTAAAATATTGGAAACGCATGTACAAAAAGAGGAGGGAAAACGATGACAAAGCCAAATTTCGCAACGGCGATGGCCGAGCTAGAAGAGGTTGTTCGCAAGCTAGAGCAAGGTGATGTACCGTTAGAGGAAGCAATTGATCTTTATAAAAATGGGATGGAGCTATCAAAACTTTGTCATGATACACTTCAAAGTGCAGAGCAGCAATTAATTTCAATCGTTGGCGAAAATGGTGAAAAACAACCTTTCGACCAAGGAAATGGAGAAGATTAATTTATGGATAACGCATTGAAGCAATTTATTGAATTAAATATTCCCGCAATTGAAAAGGAAATGTACCAATTAGTTGAAAAGATTCAAGCGCCTGAACATTTAAAAGAATCGATGCTATACTCTTTAAAAGCAGGTGGCAAGCGCATCCGTCCATTATTTGTGGCGGCGGTATGTGAAATGTATGAACAGCCATTAGCACCGAGCTATGTTGTTGGTTCGGCTGTCGAAATGATTCATACATATTCATTAATTCACGATGATTTACCATGTATGGACGATGATGATTTACGCCGCGGTAAGCCGACAAACCATGTTGTTTATGGCGAAGCATTAGCAACATTAGCAGGGGACGCATTAAACACATTAGCATTTGGCATATTGACAAGACTTGATATTGCTGCTGACAAGCGTATTGAACTTGTTGAGTTATTAAGTGTTGCAGCAGGTGCGGAAGGCATGGTTGGCGGTCAAATTTTAGATATGGACGGCGAACAGCGTTTATTAAATTTACAAGAACTTGAAACCGTTCATGTTAATAAGACTGGGGCTTTATTACGTTTTAGTATCGAATCGGGCGCAGTATTAGCAAATGCGCCAGAAAAAGAGCGCCGTGCATTAGTAGAATACGCACATCATATTGGCTTAGCATTCCAAATCCAAGATGATATTCTAGATATTGAAGGCACTTCTGAGCAATTAGGAAAAACGGCTGGCAAGGATGTTGCGAGTGATAAAAGTACATATCCCGCATTACTTACATTAGAAGGTGCAAAGAAAAAGCTTGTTGATCATTATGAACAGGCACTACAAGCACTGGAAATGATTGAAACAAATACTGCGCTTTTAGAGCAATTAGCACAATATATTGTAAAACGTACAAAATAAAAGAGTGTAAAACTTTTGTCAAACGGTTTACATTGCTATAATAGAAAAATCACAATGGTGAATAAACTGAAGAAAAGGTGTGTGGATGTGATGGATTTAACAAAAATTTCTAGTCCATCCTTTTTAAAAGACTTGAATAAAAAGCAATTAGAAGCCCTCGCTAAAGATATACGAGCTTTTTTAATCGAAAAATGCGCAGCAACAGGTGGTCATCTTGGGCCAAATCTTGGTGTTGTGGAATTAACGATAGCGTTGCATAAAGCTTTTAACAGTCCAAAGGATAAATTTTTATGGGATGTAGGGCATCAAGCGTATGTGCACAAAATTTTAACAGGTCGTGCAGATCAATTTGATACTTTACGCCAATTTAAAGGGCTTTGCGGTTTTCCAAAGTTAGTCGAAAGTGACCATGATATGTGGGAAACAGGTCATAGCTCGACATCATTATCAGCTGCAATGGGTATGGCAGCTGCGCGTGATATAAAAGGGGATAAAAACTTTGTCGTGCCAATTATTGGTGACGGTGCATTGACTGGTGGTATGGCACTGGAAGCACTGAATCATATTGGGCATGAAAAGACGCATATGATTACCATCTTAAATGACAATGAAATGTCGATTGCACCAAATGTCGGAGCACTGCATGACGTGTTAGGCCGTTTGCGTACAGCTAAGGAATATTCACGTGCAAAAGAAGATTTAGAATCATTAATGCTCAAAATACCTGTCGTTGGGGACAAGCTTGCCTCTACAGCAGAACGTGTGAAGGATAGCTTAAAATATTTAGTCGTTTCGGGTGTGTTTTTTGAAGAAATGGGCTTTAAATATTTAGGACCAATTGATGGCCATGATTTTGAGGCACTTGAAAAAACATTAGAGTACGCGAAAAAAGTAAAAGGGCCTGTATTAGTGCATGTCCTTACGAAAAAAGGCAAGGGTTATAAACCGGCAGAGGACGATACAGTTGGCACTTGGCACGGTACAGGACCTTATAAAATTGAGACAGGCGCATTTGTGAAGTCAGCTACAAAAGGTCCAGCATGGAGTAGTTTAGTGTCAGAATCCGTTCGAAAATGTATGGCGGAGGATAAGCGTATTGTCACGATTACACCTGCTATGCCAGTCGGTTCGAAACTTGAGGGCATTCAAAGGGATTTCCCAAACCGTTTCTTTGATGTTGGAATTGCCGAACAGCATGCGACAACAATGGCGGCTGGACTTGCGACACAGCATATGAAACCGTTTTTATCAATTTATTCAACTTTCTTACAGCGTGCATATGACCAAGTGTTACATGATATTGCACGTCCAAAATTAAATGTATTTATCGGCATTGATCGTGCTGGCTTAGTTGGTGCAGACGGTGAAACCCATCAAGGTGTATTTGATATTTCGTTTTTACGACATATTCCGAACATCGTTTTAATGATGCCAAAAGATGAAAATGAAGGTCAACATATGGTCAAAACAGCATTTGAATACAATGACGGTCCAATTGCGTTACGTTATCCACGTGGTAATGGCTACGGTGTTGAAATGGATGCGGAACTAAAGGCATTGCCAATCGGCTCGTGGGAAGTGTTACGAGAAGGTAACGAGGCAGTTATTCTAACATTCGGTACGACTATACCAATGGCAATGGAAGCAGCCGATGTGTTAGCACAGCAAGGCATTCAAGTGCGTGTTGTCAATGCTCGTTTCATTAAACCAATGGATGAGAACATGCTGCATGAGATTATGAAAGCCGGTTTACCGATTTTAACGATAGAAGAATCGATGTTACAAGGTGGATTTGGTAGCGCGGTACTTGAGTTTGCATTTGACCATAAATACCGAAATAGTACGATTGAACGCATTGGAATTCCAGATGAGTTTATCGAGCATGGTGATGTGGATCAATTACTTGCCGAAATTAATGTAACTGCGGAAGAAGCAGTAAAACGCATTGAGCAACTAGTCCCAAAAAACAGTCAGGTAGGGTTTAATAAAGTATGACGAAACAACCGAAAGAACGTGTAGACATTTTACTTGTTGAACGTGGATTATGTGAAACACGCGAAAAAGCAAAGCGCTCGATTATGGCGGGGCTTGTGTTTTCAAATGAAATTCGCATCGATAAAGCAGGCGAAAAAATTGCGATTGATATGCCACTTCAAGTAAAAGGGTCAGATTTAAAATATGTATCGCGTGGTGGTCTGAAGCTCGAAAAGGCTTTAGAAATATTCGATATGTCAGTGGACGGCAAATTAATGCTCGATATTGGCTCATCAACAGGCGGTTTTACAGATTGTGCCTTACAAAACGGAGCGCGTCATTGCTATGCACTTGACGTTGGCTCCAATCAGCTCGCTTGGAAAATTCGTTCCGACGAGCGCGTAACGGTGATGGAAAAAACCAATTTCCGTTATACGAAGCCAGAAGATTTAGTAGAGGGCTTACCTCATTTTGCGACGATTGATGTGTCGTTTATTTCACTTGCCCTCATTTTACCGGTTTTAAAAACGGTATTAATGCCAGGCGGTAATGTGATGGCGCTCGTTAAACCGCAATTTGAAGCAGGACGTGAAAATGTCGGCAAAAAAGGTATCGTCCGCGAACCGAAAGTCCATTTAGCGGTGCTAGAAGAAACAGCGAAAATGGCAACAGCAACTGGATTTGTAGTAAAAGACGCTTCATTTTCTCCAATTACAGGTGGCGAAGGGAATATCGAATTTTTATTCCATTTATACAACCCACATGACGGTGAAGAAGTAGCAGCATTTACTAATTTTGAAGCTGTTGTAAAAGAGGCACATGCACAATTAAAATAAACCAATTACGCTTCGGCGTAATTGGTTTATTTTTTGTGCGCCCGGCATGCGTATGAACTATAGGGTGTAAGTCCCGAACCCCGAAGACAGAAGTAGAGGTTAGCCAAGAGCCAGGGTGTCCGTGGCGACGCGAAATCTGAAGGAAGCTGGAGGCAAATCACCGGTCCGAGGAACACGAATCTCATAGAAGGCTAGGTATGATTGAGTGAGTTTGCAGAACAAAACAAAGCTCTTTCTGTCGAAGGTCATATCAAGTAAATGAGACGGATAGATGGTGTGAAAGTGCATGCGCTTACCCGGGGAGATCTGACAGAAACGTGAAGTATCCTTCATAACCTACTTGGTGACAAGTAGCTGAATTGTCAGAAGTCAGCAGATGTCATAATACAAATCGGTCTAGAACGATTTGGAAGGACTGAACAATTAAGAGAGAATAGCCCTTGGCATTCCAGTTGGAACATGGAAGCATAGAAAACAGAGAAACCTCGCGCTCAGAAAGTAGTGGTGAATCCCACGAGGGTATTTGCGGAGGGTGTAGTTCAACTGGGCATAAGAAGATAAGCTATTCACGGAAAGGAACGAAATGGTGATGTTGAATCGAATTCTTGAACGGCAGAACATGATACAAGCGTTAAAGCGAGTAGAAGCGAATAAAGGAAGCCATGGAGTAGACATGATGCCCGTACAAACCTTACGTCAGCACATCCTCGAAAATTGGGAAACCATTAAATCGCAGATTCTAAGTGGAACCTATGAACCGCAACCGGTACGTCGAGTCGAAATCCCGAAACCAGACGGCGGTGTGCGTCTATTAGGTATCCCCACTGTGACAGACCGTTTGATTCAACAAGCCATATCGCAGATATTATCAATGGAATATGACAATACGTTTTCGGATAACAGCTATGGATTCCGACCAAACCGGAGTGCCCATGATGCAGTTCGAAAAGCATAGGGTTATATAAAAGAGGGTTATCGCTGGATAGTAGACATGGACCTAGAAAAGTTCTTCGACAAGGTGAACCATGACAGACTTATGGCGACATTAGCAAAACGGATTGAAGATAAACCACTTTTGAAACTTATCCGCAAATATCTCCAAGCAGGTGTGATGATAAATAGCGTAGTCTCTAGAACAGAAGAAGGGACCCCACAAGGTGGTCCTTTGAGCCCCCTGCTTTCTAATATCGTGTTAGATGAGCTTGATAAAGAATTAGAAACTCGCGGTCACAAATTCGTTCGTTACGCAGATGACTGCAATATTTACGTAAAAAGTAAACGTGCAGGGGAACGTACAATGGCAAATGTAAAGCGATTGATAGAAGGTAAACTCCGATTAAAAGTAAATGAAACAAAATCAGCGGTTGACCGTCCGTGGAACCGCAAATTCTTGGGTTTCAGTTTTACAAACCATAAAGTACCAAAGACCCGTATTGCGAAAACAAGCCTAGAACGAATGAAGAAGAAAATCCGGGAAATTACCTCTAGTAAGATGCCATTCCCAATGGAATATCGTATCAAGAAATTGAACCAATACCTAATCGGATGGTGTGGTTATTTCGCATTAGCAGATACACATTCTATCTTTAAAGCATTAGACAGTTGGATTAAGAGAAGATTACGAATGTGCCTTTGGAAAAATTGGAAGAACCCTCGAACAAGAGTCAGAAATCTCGCTCGCTTTAAAATACCTTATAGTAAAGCGTATGAGTGGGGGAATAGTCGTAGAGGCTACTGGCGCATTTCAAATAGCCCCATATTACACAGAACCCTCGGCAATTACTACTGGGAAAGCCAAGGGCTGAAAAGTCTGCAAGTTCGTTATGAAACTTTGCGTTATTCATCTTAATTGAACCGCCGTATACGGATCCGTACGTACGGTGGTGTGAGAGGTCGGGAGTTAATCACTCCCTCCTACTCGATTTATGAACGAAAAGGTCATTTAAACAAGTGATTCAAAATTTATATGATGGAAATAGTATAGCGCTTGGTATAATTGGTCTATCTTCAAATATAAGGCTAATTATGGAAGTATATTGAAGTGGTATAATTAAAAAGTTTCATACCTTCATTGGAAAACAATGAAAAATTAATAAAAATAGGTAAAATGAACTTTATTTTATAGTTTTTTTAGTCTATAATGAAGTTTGCTGAAATAATGCATCTTTAGGAACGTGATGTAAGATAGATGGGATGGTAGTTATGCAAAACTTCAGTAAGTTTTTTATTGTTTGTGTTATCTTGATTACTTGTACATATACCTTATTAGGGTGTCAGGATGAAAAATATGTAAAATCAAACGGACGAGATCGATTGCCGACGCAGCAATTTATCGAGAAACATCTATTAACTAATAACTTGTTACAAACAGATTTAACCGAGCGATCCAAGGAATATTTATCTGAATCGATTGGTTTATGGATGGAATTTTTAGTCGAGCAAAATGATCCAATTCAATTTGAAAAGCAAGTACAAGTAATGGAAAAGTATTTTTTGACAAAAGATAACACCGTTTCATGGCGAATTTTGAATGGTGAAACTTCTACAGTCAATGCTTTAATCGATGATTTGCGTATTATGCAGGCATTGTACAATGGAACGGAACAGTGGGAGGAGCGCTATAAGAAGCTTGCGGATAAAATGGCAACTGCGATGATTCAATTGAATGTTAAGGATGGCTTTTTAGTAGATTACTATGACGTAGCTACTTCCAGTCAGGCAGATTTTGTGACGATGTCGTATATCATTCCAAAAGCATATGACATGTTGTATGAAAAAGATTTTATAACTAAAACTCAGTATACGGATAATCGGGATTTAGTCGCGAATGCACCACTTTCTAAGGATGGCTTTTTTCCGCAACGCTACAATGTCACGACGAAAAGCTATGAGTATGAAGATGAGATTAATTTAATCGACCAATATTACATTGGTTATCATCGTGCCCAATGGGGATATGAGGTACGAACATTAGTAGCATTAACTAAGGAAGCGATGGCATCACAAGGAGTGCTTTATGGGCGTATTAACCCAACAACAAAAACACCAACAGTAAATTACGAATCCGCAGCTGTATATGCCTTAGCTACTTTGATGATGTTAGAACTTGAAGAAAAAGAACTCGCGCAACAATTATATGAACGACTTTTAACACTACGCAACAGTGATACAGAAAGTGATTATTATGGTGGCTATATCGTAGTAGACAGACTATATACACATTTCTTTGATAATGTATTAGCGCTGCTTGCCGAAAGGAAGGGAAAAGATGAGGGCGTTTTTTAAGTCAGCATATGGTATTTATATTCAAATTTTGATTCTCCTATGTATATTCAGTTCATTTATCTTAATTTTCGACAGTACACCGATGATGAATATATTGCTAGCCCTTTTGTTGTTTATGACTATCGGATTGGCGCTATTTAATGGAATACTAAATGGATTAGTTGCAAGTTTACTCCTTCTTTTTTTTATGGGAACTACATTGCTAGTTGCGGCTATAAAAAATACGACATTCAGTAGTTTACAGTTGCAAATGCTATCCATCGAACAATTTGTCGTTTTTGGAATCGTATTAATTGTAAGTGTTATTGTTGCTGGGATGATACAAGAGCGAATTCGTGACGTGATGAATGATCAGAAACGACTACGCTACGAGGTAGAACAGTACGTCTCGATTGATACGGATACATCGTTTGATAATAAAAAACGAATGCAAGTAGAAATTAAACGAGAAATGAGTCGTGTCAACCGTTATGGTGGAAGTTTTTCGCTGCTATTAGTTGAACTAGATCATTATAATGAGCTCAATCAAGCTTATGGTTCTAAAGAGATGCAACATTTACTGGAGGTAATTGGGCAGAAGGTGAATGAACAGTTGCGTTTAACTGACAGGAAGTTTCGCTATTATGATAACCGTTTTGCCTTTTTATTAACAGAAACGCCACAAGCGCATGTCGAAATCATAATTGAAAAACTGGCATTACAATTACAAACGCATCAGCTAACAAATGGTAAAACGGTCACACTTTCATTTCATATTAGCTTTAATGAATATGACAATATCAAAAAGCAACATTCCTACGATCAATTTATCGAGGAGCTTGAAAGTGAGATTATTTTTTATGCGATGTAAATTCATTGTATTTGTTACATTATTGTTGGCTGTTTCGATTTCGACGAGTGTTGATGCACAACTACAAAATTTAGATGAACGTCGTGTCCTCATTGTTTACACAAATCAAGATGATATCGCGATGGCCAATGTACAAATGATTCAGGCGACGATGAGTGGTTTATTTGAGCAAGTTGATAGTGTTCATGTGGATCGATTAGAGAAAGTTCACTTAGATGAGGCAAATATTGTCGTCGCTTATGCGAAAACAGATGGAGAAATTTCAAGTAGAGCAATTGATTTGCTTTCAAATTATTCAAAGGAACTATTAGGAATCGGTGAATTTGCCAAAGTTCTACCGCAGTTTGATGAATGGGAATTTATTGGGGATATTTCCGTTCGTTATATTGATAATCAGCCATTGAAATATGACATAGTCGTAAATCATATTCAAATAGATGGAAAAACGGAAGTTCTTTTAGAAGGAATGCAATACGAAAAATCGTTTCCGCTCATTATGAAAAATGAACGCATATCCTATATCAATTTCACGGATTTTTTTGTAGAAGAGCGCTATATTTTCTCCTATTATTTATATGACTTATTCCAAATCGAAAAGCCAGAATCCCATTTAGCATACATTCGATTAGAGGATATCTCACCAGTTACGGATCCAGAACTATTACAGCAAGCGGGGGATTATTTATTGAATCGTGGTATTCCTGTGTATTTGGCCGTCATTCCTGTATATGTGGATAATGAAACTGGAAAAACAACGATGCTTAGTGATATACCGGAGCTACAAGCAGTTTTAGATGATTTGGTAGAGCGCGGAGCTTATATTATCGCAAATGGTTATACGCATACAGGCGAAGGGTTTGAGTTTTGGGATTTTGTACTGAATCAACCGATTACGACAATGAATCCACAGGACAAGCCAACATCGCTTAAAAAGATGAACCAATTTAGTAGTGAGGATGCGTATGCTAAGTATTTAGAACCTTATCAAGCAATTGAAACGCAGTATATCAACGAAAAATTAACGGCATCGATTCATAGTTTAGTTGAGTTAGGTTATAGTCCGATTGCTTTTAAGGTACCACGTTATACGATGAGTGAGAATGGCTATCATATTGTTTCGAATTATTTTTCAAGTGTTTTTGGTCAATTGCAGCTATCTGATACGGATTGGGGCGCTATGAATAGCCCATTATTCATGAGCCGACCAACACGTTTGAATGGGATGGTGTTATACCCTGAAACGGTTGGCTTCGTTGATCCATCTGAAAGCGACCCGATTGCAGTTATCGAGGAGAAAATAGCGAAAGTTGTAAAGGTGCCAGGCTCGATGTTAGGTGGTTTATATCATCCTTATTTAGGAATTGATTATTTAAAAGAGATGGTCGCTCTGTTTGATGCGGTCCCAAATTTAAAATGGTTGGACGTAAAGGATACAGATTTAGTAGTAAAAACGAATAAAGTAAGCGTAACCGTTGAAAATGGAGAAGTTATGACACACTCATCGCTTTCATATAAAGACGATTTGCGTGTAATGGCGAAGGAACGTCCACTCGAGATCGTACTATGGCTAATCGTTCTATTAACGACCATTTTTGTTAGTATTTTTATATTAAATATATTCCTTTTACGTATTCGCTATCGGAAAAGGCTATTTGAGGAGCGATCATAATGGCCAATCTATTATTTTACACTGCTATGTTTTTAATTTGGTTCATGCTGTTGTATCACATGTTTTTAGCGCAAGGTGGTTACTTGCATTTTAAGAAATATCGAAAAGTAATTCCAGAGTGGGAGAAAAAGATGAAAGGAGATTTACCTTTTGTTAGTATTTTTATCCCAGCTCATAATGAAGCGGTTGTAATTGCCCAAACATTAAAGGCAATGGTACGCCTATCATATCCGAAAGACCGTTTAGAAGTCATTATAATTTGTGATAATTGCAGTGATAACACGAAAGAAATTGGCGAGAGTTTTGCGCATGATTATCCATTCATTAAGATTATTGAAACAGAGGGGAAATATAAAGGGAGAGGGAAGTCAACGGCGCTTAATTATGCACTTTTGCATAGTAAAGGTGAAATCATTGCCGTGTATGACGCAGATAATACGCCAGAGAAAAAAGCGGTTTGGTATTTAGTTATGGGGTTACTAAATGATCCAAAAGCGGCTGCAATGGTCGGGAAGTTTCGTGTTGTGAACGCTGCCCAAACATGGCTTACCCATTTTATTAATATCGAAACGATTTGCTTTCAGTGGATGGCTCAGGCGGGGCGTTGGCATTGGTTTGGCATAGCGACTATACCTGGCACAAATTTTGCGATTCGTCGTGAAATTATTGAGCAGCTAGGTGGCTGGGATGAGTCAGCAATGGCGGAGGATACCGAACTGACAATTCGTGTTTATAATTTGGGCTATCATATTCGATTTTTCCCAGCCGCAATTACATGGGAGCAGGAGCCAGAAACATTAGGTGTGTGGTGGCGTCAGCGAACGCGATGGGCACGAGGTAATCAATATGTCGTTTTAAAGTTTTTAGGAAAACTATTTTCAATGAAACAAAAGCGAATTATGTTTGATATTTTTTACTTCTTCTTTACCTATTTTTTATTTTTCTTCGGTGTAATCATTTCCAATGGTATTTTTATCATCAACATCTTCGTTGATTTGAATTTATCGATTGGTAATGTAGCGGTCGTTTTATGGGCACTGGCATTTTTATTATTTTTAACAGAGGTTATGATTACGCTTAGTATTGAAAAGGATCAATTAACGTTTAAAAATATAATGTATGTAATCGCGATGTATTTTACATATTCACAAATGTGGATATTACTCGTAATTTATTCACTCTTTTTAGAAATGAAACGCGTCATTTTTAAAGAAGAACATAAGTGGTATAAAACTGAACGTTTTGCGACAAAAGGGGGTAAATAAACGTGCGAAAACGGCTATTTGTTTTAGTTTGTACGATGTTATTCATTATGGTGATTGGTAATGAAAAAGGATATGCCCAAACAACGGATATTGAATTACCAATAAAACCGACGATTACAAATAAAAAGGTACCTTTAACAAACGAAATTATTCATTTAGAAGGACCTGTTTCAGAAAAGAACTTTTATTATGAATTGTTATCAGATGTGCAACCGGGTGATTATTACGCTCAATTTTATATAAATCATTCGAACTTATTAATTGAGCCTTCTGCAATAACAGTGGAGGTAGATGGAGAGCCAATCCAATCCATTTCACTTGCGGAGAAAACTACTGAATTTAAAGTGAATTTACCAAAAAATGCGTTAAAAACGGGTATTCATACGATTACACTTAGCTTTAATGGCTTTTTGAAAGAAGGTATTTGTGTTCCGCAACAATCAACGAGTAACTGGGTAACAGTACAAATTAATTCATTTTTAAATATAGATGGAACAACACCGATTGTAGGGCAATCTTTATCAAGTTACCCCGATTTATATACAGGGACTCCGACTGAAAAAATAAAAGTAATTATCCCACAGCAAGCATCGATGGAAACAACTAATGCTGCTTTACAAGTTGCCAATTATTTAACACAGCAATCAGCGGGAAATTCTGTGAATGTTATAAATGAACAAGAAGTGGACGCCTTATCAAATCATTTTGTATTAATTGGTTTGCAACAGGAGTTTTCATCTAGTTGGGCAAAAAAAATCGCCACTCAAAATGAGCCACCAGAAAAAGGACTGCAAATTTCACAAATAAAAGTGGTGAATCACGATGCGGCAGTCCATGCGTTACTCGTAACGGCGAAAAATGCTGTGGAATTTGATAAAATTGCCGTTTTAACAACACCGTCGATTGTACCGCAATTAACGGGAGAAAAGATCGTTATTGAGGAAATGCCTGCAGTGAATGCGCAAATTGACTCAAATAAAGTGACATTTAAACAGCTTGGACTGCTAAATTTCACACTGGATAATCGGATGAATTCGACTAATTCGTATTTTTATTATTTACCAGTGAACAAACATAATGTTACAGATCCTTCTATTGAATTACACTTGAAATATTCGGATATTATTGCCAATTATGAGGAACTGACAAAACGTCCAGATAGTGCGAGTATTTTAGAGGGGAAAGTAGAATTGATTGTCTATTTAAATGGTGTTCCACATGCGGTAGATATGCAAACACTTTCGTCTAAAGGGAATAATGATGTAAAGGTGACCGTGCCATTTGATCCATCTATTTTAAAGGATTCGCAAGTGTTAGCAATCCAAGTAGCTGCGAATGGACTTGTCATGCAAAATCCTTGTGTCGCGACAGATCAGAAGAAATGGATTTACGTTTATGATGATAGTGAATTACGATTACCAATGGCGACAACGGAAACGTCAAGTAACCTGACATTCAGCCAATTTCCGTTCCCATTTGCTAAGCATGATGATGAATTGACTATCGTTGTGCCAGATGCAGGTGAAGTTTCTGAGGATGAGCTTTTGAGATTATATGGTGCATTCACGACGAATAATGCCACACCGAAAATGGCGGTTATCAAATCGAGTGATGTAAAAGAGGAGCAACTGAAGAAAGGGAATGTCGTTTTCGTTGGCGGTCCTACGATGCATCCGATTTTGGGTGGGGTGGACAATCTCGTTATGGGGTATAACAATGGCGTTGCGCAGTTAACGGACCATGGTTTTATCCATACGACGACGGCGATGTTTACTTTTTTACAGCCGAATATTTGGAATGAAGAGTATGCGATGCTCGTATTTGATAAAATGAGCGATGCAACAAGCTTTTTACCGAAAGAATTACTGAGCTTCATCCGCAACACCGAAATCTCGTCCAACGTTATTGTGCAAATGAATACTAATCAAATTTTCACGAATGAGCAATGGATGGGTGAAAATGAAGCGCAAGGGAAGACCGTAACGCAAAGTAGCAATGACTATTATTGGTGGATCGCTGCTTTCATTGGATTAATGGCTGTTATAGTGCTATTGATCATTATCTTTAAGCGCAAGAAATAAAGGGATTAAAATAAGTTAGCAGTCAAATCATGCATATAAAATAGATAGCATCTCCTAGTGCGGTAAAGGGAGATGCTATTTTGGGGTTAATCACAGCACGACATAATATTGCAAGAAAACAAAGTCGTGTCATGTAATTAAATGAATGCATAACTTTATTAGTCAAGGAATGTATGGCACTAAAAAAAATGCTAATAGAGAATTTTGAAAGGTTCCATCGGGTTTTTCTTGAATTTCTTTTATGCAAATGGTAGTGTAAATATACATAGATTGAATAACTATTAATGAATAAAATTTAATGAGGTGACCTCGATGAATAAGGGCCAACGCCATATTCGCATTCGCGATATTATTACAAATAATGAAATTGAAACACAAGACGATTTAGTCGATCATTTAAAAAATGCAGGTTATAACGTGACACAAGCGACGGTTTCACGTGATATTAAAGAATTACATTTAGTGAAGGTTCCGTTACAAGATGGCCGTTATAAATACAGCTTACCTGCGGACCAACGCTTTAATCCAATCCAAAAATTACATCGTGCATTAGCGGATGCATTTGTATCAATTGATGGGGCGTCCCACTTTTTAGTGATGAAGACGTTACCAGGTAATGCTAACGCAATCGGCTCTTTATTAGACCATTTAGATTGGTCCGAAATTTTAGGAACAATTTGCGGAGATGATACGATTTTAATTATGTGTCGTACAGAAGAGGACCGAGAAGACATTAAAAATCGTTTATTAGAGATGCTATAAATCGAGGTGGATTTGTTTGTTAAGAGAATTAAGCATTCGCAACTTTGCAATCATTGATGATTTAACCGTGAGCTTTTTTGACGGATTAACCGTTTTAACAGGTGAGACGGGTGCAGGGAAATCGATTATTATCGATGCGGTCAATATTTTAGCAGGTGGGCGCGGGTCAACTGAATTTATTCGACATGGTGAAAAAAAAGCTGAACTTGGTGGATTATTTCAAATTCATAATGACAACCACCCGATTTTTCACAAGTTAGAAGAGCACGGGATTGATGTGGAAGAAGGGACGATTATTTTACGCCGTGATTTGAATGATTCGGGTAAAAGTATTTGTCGTGTCAACGGAAAACTGGTGCCATTGACGGTATTACGCGAAATTGGCGGGAGTTTAATTGACATTCATGGGCAACATGAAAATCAAGAGTTAATGGACGAGAAATATCATATCAACTTGCTTGATCACTTTGCGAGCGCAGCACTGCAAGATGTGAAAGTACGCTATAAAACGGCTTATGACACGTATCGCGAGCTCAAAAGAGAAGTGGCTGAACTGAGTATGGACGAGCAAAGAATGGCGCAAAAAATCGATTTGTACCAATTCCAAATCCAAGAACTCGAACAAGCCGACCTCAATGTGGACGAAGAAGAGTCACTCAATGATGAACGTCGTCGCTTATTGAATTTCCATAAAATTTTTGAACATGCCAATACTGCATATGAAGCGATATCTGGTGAATCAAATGGACTTGATTTTATTGGCAATGCGATGGAGTCAATGGATCAAATCGTGAATTTAGATGAGACATTTAAAGAGGCGTCTGAAGCAGTAACGACAAGCTTTTATGCACTCCAAGATGCAGCTTATCAAATTAAAAATGCGCTGGATGATTTGGAGTACGATGCAGAACGTTTAAATGAGGTCGAGCAGCGCCTTGCACAATATCAAACAATGAAACGCAAATATGGTACGACGGTTGAAGAAATTTTGACGTACTATGCAAAAATAGAAGAAGAATTAATGCAGCTCATGAATCGTGATGAAACGATGCAAAAAAACGAGCAACTCCTTCATGAAATGGAACAGGAATTAGCACAACTGGCGAGTCAGCTAACGCTTATTCGTAAAGAAAATGCACTTGTTTTAAGTGATGCTATCATGGAGCAATTGCGCATGTTACATATGGAAAAAGCGAAATTTGTTGTGAATTTCGAAGCCCAGGAGCAGTTTGATGCGAATGGAAGAGACAGCATTGCTTTTTATATTTCGACCAATGTTGGGGAACCGCCAAAATCCTTGCCAAAAGTAGCATCAGGTGGCGAACTTTCACGGATGATGCTGGCGCTGAAAACGATTTTCTCGACGTCAAATGGAATTACATCGATTATTTTTGACGAGGTGGATACGGGTGTCAGTGGCCGTGTCGCACAGGCGATTGCTGAAAAAATTGCAGCGATTTCGGGGAATTCTCAAGTGCTTTGTATTTCGCATTTACCACAAGTGGCTGCGATGGCTGATCACCAATATTATATTAAAAAACAAGTTGAGCATGACCGCACATTTACAACGATTTCTGAAATGCAGGAAACCGAGCGCATCGAAGAGATTAGCCGTATGATGAGTGGCGCAGAAATTACCGAATTAACATTGCAACATGCTTCTGAGCTTATTCAAATGGCTAATGAACGTAAAAATGCGATGAATGACTTATAAATAGGGAATACTAAAAACGCATCCTTCAGAATCAAGGGATGCGTTTTTAGCTATAAATGAATAAGGATAAGTATCATCTATTTCGAAAAATTATTTTTTTAACATAATATTGGTCTCTTTTCCAATATCAAGTTGAAACTGAAATTTATCCGTTTATTTTGGTGGGAAAACATTTTTTTAGTAAATAAAAAGTGAAAATTATCCAAAATAATTACTTCGAAAAACATTATTTCACACGGAAACGCATGGTGTATGTCTTTTAAAGATTCACAAAATTATTCGTTAAGTTCGATACAAAATCAATTTCAAATACACCAAAAAATTTCCGTTCATAACTCATCCAAACTGTCACATAGTAAGCAAACAGAGGAGGTGAAATATGAAGCAAAGGTTGCGATCATTACTCGTCGTCGTATTATTTTTAGCATTTCCATTACAAGGCTTTGCAAAGGAATTAATTCCAATGGGTCAATCCATCGGTGTGCAGCTCCAATTGCCTAATGTTTTTGTCTCACATGATGTTTTGCTGGATTCAGGTGAATGGCTCAAACAGGGAGATCAAATTACGAAAGTTAATAATGAAACACTTTCTGACGTTACGGTGTTGAAAAATCAAAAGAAAGATGTAGAATTAACGGTTGAGCAAAAATCGGGAACAAAGAAAGTGAGCATATCAAAAGATCAACTTTTTAATTTAATGCCCTTTTTAAAAACAGAAACAGATGGAATCGGTACGTTAACATTTATCGACCCGCAAACAATGGAGTATGGCGCATTAGGGCATCAAATTGTAGACTCCATTTTAAAGCAACCGCCACAATTTGATGAGGGCTCTATTTTTACAGCATCCATTTCTCAGGTAAAAAAGAGCGTGCCCGGTCAGCCAGGCTATAAAATTTCGATTGTCAATAAATCATTAACACCACTCGGCACTGTTGCAAGTAATGAGCTTTACGGTATTTTTGGAAAATGGGAACAACCGCTACAACACAGTGTGCATCCGGCGCTAGAAATTATACATGCGGATGAATTAAAAGAGGGGAAAGCCCAATTATTAACGAGCATTGATGGAGAAAATGTAGAAACATTTGAGATTGAAATTAATAAGCAAGATGGGAATACGTTTACATTTTTTGTGACCGACGAACGATTAATTCGAAAAACGGGAGGAATTATACAAGGGATGAGTGGTAGCCCGATTATACAAGATAACCGATTTGTAGGGGCTGTAACGCATATGTTCGTGGAAGAACCGACAAAAGGCGCAGGAATTTTAGTAATCGAAATGCTGAAAAAAAGCCCGAATTAAGAACCTATTGACTACACTTATTAAATAAGTGTAGTCTTTTTTTACTTTCTTTATTAAAATTGTACATACGTGCATTCGACAAAAGGGGAGAATTAACGCTATTATTGTCGATATAATGTGAAATTATAATGCTTGATGCTCATTTTTTAATGTTTTAAAGGGTTTTTTTAAATATTGTCGAAAACTCACTAATGTGAAAGCAAAAAAGGCGGGTTGCTAGACAAAATAATAAAGGCTATTTTTCTTCGCAATAATTTCAATTTCGATGACAGACAGTACAATGTGATGAAAGCTTTCATTTTTCACGGTACTTGGATGAAATAGGTCGTGTGGATTAGTAGATACCTGAATAAACTTAAAATTAAAGGGGGATTTTGTTTGACGAAAGTAAAAATTGCGATTGCGGATGATAATCGTGAACTCGTAAAAACGATGGAACTGTTTTTTAAAAACCATGCTCAAATTGAAGTAGTTGCGACGGCAGCAAATGGGAAACTATGTATTAAAATGTTGGAAGAGCATAAGATAGACGTTTTATTGCTAGATATTATCATGCCACATTTGGATGGACTTGCTGTGTTAGAAGCCATGTACAATGACGAACGTTGCGGTGAAACTCAGGTCATTATGTTAACGGCTTTTGGACAAGAAGATGTGATGAAACAGGCTGTCAATTATGGTGCTTCATATTTTATGTTAAAGCCTTTTGAATTTGAACAGCTTGTACAAAAAATACTTCATTGCGCGGGCCAACAAGTCGAGGTGGAGAAACGAAAAAGCGTTTTACAACCAAATTCGTCAGCAAAACTTGATCAACGTCAACTAGATACAACGATTACGTCCATTATTAAAGAAATCGGTGTTCCTGCTCATATTAAAGGGTATTCCTATTTACGTGAGGCAATCCAAATGGTTTACCATGATATCGAGTTACTTGGCTCGGTAACGAAAATTTTATATCCAGAAATCGCCAAGAAATTTAATACAACGCCATCACGTGTAGAGCGTGCTATCCGTCATGCTATCGAAGTCGCATGGAACCGTGGTAGCTATGAGTCTATTTCTGAGCTATTTGGCTACACAGTGCATCATATGAAGTCGAAACCTACAAACTCAGAATTCATTGCCATGATTGCGGACAAGATTCGCATTGAGATGGTGGCGAGTTAAGCCTGGTACAATGTGATTTGGCAGCGAATGGCTATCGGAGAATGACCGGTAAACTTATTATATTTAACGATTATATTACGTATACGATAACGCCTTCTTAAACAGTTTTTAACGCTGTTTGGTGAGGCGTATTTTTTATGGCGTTAAGTCCGTTTTTAGTAGAGATTGCCCGTTACATACTCGATTGTTCAGCGAAAGGTCTATCGAAGAAAACGCTAAGTTCGTATGAACAAACTTTAAAACTATTTGCGCGTTATCTCGAAGATATATTCGAAGTTAATGACGTTAAGAGCGTCACAGGGGAGCACGTAAAGGCTTATATCCGTTCAATCGAAGAAAGGGGGCAAGTTTGAAGTAAGCGCTGCTGATAAGCCCGTCAACTACCCGGAGCGTCGTGGCGATTATGGTAAACCCGTTAGCAAAACGACGATAGCAAACTATGTACGCAATATCAAAGCGTTTTATTCGCAGCTTTACAACGAGCAAACTATCCGTAAAAATCTGTTGAAGGATTTAAAGAACGTAAATGGAAAGGAGAAAAATGTATAATAAATCAATAGTTAAAGATTTTCAATGGAACTAATTTACGAAGGATCATACAGATGAACTCATTTACTATAAACAGTTATTGATAATTTTATAACTCATTCAACACAATGAATTGTTTATTTACTTGAATATATGTTAAAAATAGGGTTATATATAATGTATAAAATAAGTGAAGGTGGTATTTGATATGGGGCTATTCGATGGGTTAATAGGAAATGCAACCGAAGTGAATTTAGATAAATTACAGGATGAATTAAAAGAATTATTGATACCTAACGAAACAATAAAAAACGCATACAAAGTTATAAGAGATACGTTTATCTTTACGGATAAGAGGCTCATATTAATTGATAAACAAGGGGTAACTGGAAAGAAAACCGAGTATCATTCAATTCCTTACAAAAGCATACTTCATTTTTCTGTTGAAACTGCGGGGACATTTGATTTAGAAGCAGAGTTAAAAATATGGGTTTCGGGTAACACGTTGCCGATACAGAAAAACTTTAATAAATCGACTAATATTTATAAAGTTCAAAGCGTATTAGCGGAATATGTTTTAGAACAATGATTATACTGAACGGTCAACATTTTATTATGGTGGTCGTTCTTTTTTGCGCTTTGAGACGCAATTCTAACGTAGTGACATTCGCAAAGTAGGGTAGTTTTATACGTGTGAAATCGTTTGGGGGATTTATACATATTTGAAATAATTAAATATCTATAGCAACGGAATGACCTTGCGTCAGTTTTACGTTAAACTGTTAATTCCGTATCATATGAAATCAAAGCCGACCAATAGTGAATTCATTGCCGTGATTGCGGACAAGATTCGCATTGAGATGGTGCGAGTTAAGCTTAGGTGGGACAAGGATTTACAGCAGTTGTAGAGTAGTCAAACCGCAAAATAATTAAGCGATAAACTACTTAATGAGGGCTATAAATTACTAAACTAATAAGCGTGAATTATTACGCACTTTTGTTTATTGAGTTTACAAAAACTTACGAAATGGCTTGTCTATTCTTCAAATTAATACGGTTGTAAATAAGCAATTCACCTGCTACAATTTGGAATCAAGAATCACTTGAAATAGCCGGAACATCTTATTTTGATGAATAACATAAAGCTCTATTGTATAAATGGTTGGTTAGCGTACGTCATTGCTGGAATGTTTTAATGTACTAATATTTCACACTAAAGAAGGAGAATTTAAAATATGCCGTATTCAATACAATTAATTAGAAAGAATGACCAAACGACGAATGAATGGTCAGGTGGATTCACGACGGAGCTAGCCATTTATCCACAGGAAGCAAATTATATAGAGCGAAATTTTAAGTGGAGAATGAGTTCAGCTTTAGTTGAAATAGAAGAGTCTGTTTTCACCCTACTCCCGGATATAAACAGATTAATTATGGTCATTGATGGAGAAATAACGTTACAACATGAAGGGCATCATCATGTACATTTGAAGCCTTATGAACAAGACCGATTCAGTGGGGGATGGACTACTCGAAGTTTTGGCAAAGTAAGAGATTTTAATCTTATGATGTCGGAGGGATGCATCGGTAATATTGAAGCGATGACTGTTGAAAGAGGTAGTTATCACGAAATAGCCAATCTGAACAACCGAGGCGTACGTCAAATGGCTGAAGCTTTTTATTGCATCAACGGACCAGTACATATAACGATTGACGACCTGGAGGAAATTGTTATAGAAGAAGGTGACTTGATCTTATTACATAGTGAGCAATTGGAAACAAGCATCCCTATAAAACTATTCAATAGAGCGCAAGTAGAAGCCAACGTCATAAGAGCAAGCGTGATTTTTTGAGATTAGATATTCAAAAGCTTGTTAAACTTTATTAAATATTCGTATATTTGCCCATGAAATGGATTGGAGAATAGCGATTTAATCCGTGAAATTAATTTGTATATACGCTTGCAGAAAAGAATGGCAAATGGGTAGTGAACGCTATTGAAGAAGAGTGGGCCCCATTCCGATTGTAACCTTGAAGGAATTATTCCTGGTTGCGAGTTTTACCCCATACTAAAGTACATCTATTTTTATTATTTATTCACCCCGATAGCTCTATATCGAGGTGAATTTTTTTGTTCTTTAGACAAAATATGTATAGGAGATTTTTGTTTTGGAGCATATTAAATGCGGAAAGTTTATTGTTTATCAATAAATATACATTGACATGCAATGTTGTTGAGCTTTATATTGTAATTAGTTGGAAACTTTGGAGGTGGATTAGGTTGAAAGGGAACATAACGTCAAATATTTTAAAAATCTTAATAGTTGTGTTTGCAATCGGTGTGCTATTTTTCGGAGGATATGTACTGCCAAGTATCGCAGAAGATATGCTCGCTTTAAATCCCGAACTTGATTATGCTAAACTACCTATCCTTGTCACTTGCGAATTATTGTTAGTGTTATTATTAATTGGATTAGGAATCATCATGTATTTACTTATTATTTTTGATCGTGGGTTGGTATTTAGTTCACCATTTATTAGCTGGGTCGAAGTGTTAGTTGGAATGTGTATTGTCGCATCGGTCGGAATCATCATTTTATTTCAGTATACGAGAACCTTTGGGGAACCTGGGCCGTTGTTAGCTCTAATCATGATAGGTCTTACCGTTACAATATGGATAATAGCAGCGGTAATTATGCTAATTCGAGTGATAGTAAAAAAAGCCGTTGTTTACTAAGAGAGTTATGATAGCGCGAAATAATTGATAAAGGGGGAGGACGAATGGGGCATCTTGTGAACGTAGATATAGAGAAAACTAAAGAACTGTATAAACCATTCCCTCTCATTTCTGATAAAGAACATTGTGGGTGTGTGGATTGTTGTTATTATGCAGAGGCTATTTAGCGTATGACTCCAGGGATCCAACGTTTTTTTCAGCAATTTGGAATTGACCCGAGAAAAGACGGAGAGGTTTGGAAAGCTGCTGAGTACTATGATGGCACTCGTTTATATATTGTAGATTACCGTTTTGTTGGGAACATACAAGATGCTGACCAATTAGCCTGGATAGAAATAGATGACGCTAAATTTAGTTTGACGAATTATCCAATCTACCGTTACCGAAGATAGTTCTAGCACTTATACCGCTAATGATTGAAATACAGGAAGAAATAATTATCGACCGCAATTGAAAAGATGATTGTACAACAAAATTTGCCTTAATTATTCAATATTAAATTTGTCCATATAGTTTTCCATTTTTTCGTTGCGACTCTTTGTTGATAAATGGGATGTAATTTTTCAGTCTTTAAATACTTAGGAGTTGGCTCAATTTTTAACTCAAATAAATCAGTTAATCCATAAGGGGCAATAATTTCAATATGATTATTTATCAATCTTGCGCCTATTGCTGTAGCAGTTTCAGGAAAATGACTTATTCCATCAAAAGAAGAACTAAAGGGCTGTAAATGATTTTTCAGATGCATGCGAGCTTGGTTTTTCACCGACCACGGTAAATCGGGAAGTAAACGATGTAATTGCGCTTCGAACCTTTTTTCTGTTTCAATTGTTACATCATTTTCTTGGAAATAAATGACGTCAATATCATTTGCAGAAGTGTGGATACCATGTAAAACATCCCATAATTTATTTCTTAAAACCCCGCACAAATCCAACAATCTGGTAAATCTAATAACTCAACTGTTTTTAGGGTGGTCATAAGGAATAAATCGTTCCTAATGATTTTTATCAGTTCATCTTCATAGTTCAAATTACAAACCTTCTTTCGTCCCTTTTATCAATATGTTATCCAATTGAGTTGATAGTCGAGAAGGCTATGGCTAGCCTAAAATATCTATGTTTGCTTATTTAATTTATACCAACCGATTATTCCGTATGTAGTAAAGCATATTGCACCTAATAAAGAGCTAGTATAGGTGGAATAAGTTGTCCAATGTCTTTTTCCATCTCCAATAGGACCGATTTTTGGAACAAAAAAATCCATATACATCATTGCGAGGGTAAATAAAAATAATACAGAACCTGTGCTAATTAAAATAATTACTTGAATTTTAGTCATCTTGTGGCCACCTACTCGATAAAATTCACCTTAATTTTCGATGAAAAAGCTTAGAAAATTAAGGCGCATTCATTCCGAAAATTCTTTATCAAAATAGAAGAATTTCTGTCGTTCAAACTATGTAGAACTCAAATTAAGAAATTTTAGTTAAGAATTTAACCGAGCCTTAATCTCTTCTAATAATTTTGTCTGCATTTTCAATTGCTTCGTTGTTGTTATAGCAAACCACAGGAAAAAAATAATGGGAACGACGGTAAATAACAATCCGAAAATCGAAAAAAAGCTAACTAACACACCACCAACACCTACTTGATTCATACATGAACACCCCCTAATGTTTCTTCATTTGATTGATAATTCCTATACTGAAATTGTAGCATAGCAATGTTCGAGATAGCTGCAAATAAATAAACAAATATTGAAAAATATGTTTATTTGTAGGCGTGGGCGGGTAAGATAATTTTAGTTATACTTTTTCTTCGTTCGGTAGATACTTGAACTCCCGCTGAACGAAAGTCATGTTCCAGGCGGGTGTCACGGATTTGAATTGTGGCAGCAAAATAATCAAATCTAGACGCAACGCCCAAGCATAATTCATTTATTTTTACCTCCTTTCTTTTAGTTTGCACGATGAATCTTTCGTATAAACTATCTTTAGCGTCCAAGGCAATTATGGACGCTCTTTTTTTATGGGAAAAGCGAATAAATATCCTAAACAAAGTATAAATGTGTTGCAAAAATTAACAATACAAGGAATTTATTTGTAAAATTTTCCGATAATTAAGGATTCAGAAGGGGGAGTAAAAGTAAAATGGATTAATCGAATTGAAATATCTTATATTTCAAAAAAATCATACATTAGACTTATAATTCAACTTATTGGGCGTGTTGAGAGAGCAACTAGCGACTAAAATAATGAATATTCTTAAGGTTTATCAAAAAAGTATCATAAATAGATTCATTATCACGAATACTTCGAATAAATAGGGATAGACCATTATCCCTATGTGAAATCGCAATACTAGGAGAGAGGTAGGGAATGTACTAAAAAAAACGGATGTTCGTAATATTTTTCTAAACAAAAATCTAATAATTGTATATACTAGAAGATAAGTGGAAGGGAGGATATACGTGGTTATTTTTGAAAATGGATTTATTGAAGTGACAGAACAGAATGGAAAAATATTTGTTGAAACATTGCAAACTGGTTTTTTATTAAAAGATTTTGATACCATTGTACGCCTAAACCCTCGAATAAAATTAACAAACTTTGCAGTGTTAAAAAATGTATTAGCAAACGTGTCAAAAACACCAGCTGAAATAGGTAAGTGGCTTCCATCAGTTACCGTGGAAGTTTCGCGTGATAAAATGTCGGCTTCACTATTTATTTATGAAACACTTGAAACGATCCGTGAAGATAAGGAAAAGTTCCAGCGAGATGTAAGCGGTTTATTAGCAGAGTACAATATTAAACATGGAATTATGGATATAAAATTAGAATCAGTTGCTTGTGGAAAAGCAATTTTAATCGCACAAGGTACCCCACCGATAAAGGGGGAAGATGCCATTGTTACCTATTTGCAAATTCCAGAACGAAAACCTGTTATTCGCGAAGATGGCAAGGCAGATTATTATGATATGAACTTTATTTATGAAATTGAAGAAGGTGCTTGGTTAGGGGAGAAAATTCATGCTGGGCCGGGTATACCTGGCTATAACGTGCATGGTGAAATCATACAAGCTCAAATGGGTCGTGATGTAGCATTAAAATATGATCGCAAATCGGCTTATGAAGTGGAAGAAGAGGATAAAACCGTTATCCGTTCAAAAATAAGTGGTGTACTTGAAGATTTAAAAGGGATGGTTGGCGTAAATCGTCATTTACCAATCAACGGTGACGTCGGTATTGAGACAGGAAATCTCGAATTTAATGGTTCAATCTCGATTCGCGGGACGGTTCAATCAGGCTTCACGGTTATTGCACAAGGTGATATTTCCATTGAGGGTGCTGAAGGTGTGTCAGGTGCTAAGCTCATCAAATCAATTGATGGCGATATTTTTATTCGTGGGGGTATTTTTGGGCTTGGGCAAACACGGATAGAAGCGGGAGGCAATATTTTTGTGAAGCACGTCAATGAAGCAAACCTCGTGGCAGGGCAAGATGTGAACATTGGATTTTATGCACTGGGCTCCAATATTAAAGGCCATTCGATTTTAGTTGATGAGCGCAAAGGCAAGATTATTGGTGGAACGGCCATCGCAAAAAGCGTAATCAAGACAGCTGTCTCTGGCAATCGTTTAGAACGACGCACGGAACTTATTATTAATAGCATCAATAAACAAGATGGCTTAGAGATGATTCAAAGTAAAGCTGCTTTATTAAAAACGATGCAAGAAGATATTTTACAGCTTGAATCGCAAGTGAATCGTGTGTTGCCCGTCGTGGGTAATTTTACGCGTCCACAAATTGCGACTTTCGAACAAACGAAGCAAAAATTAGCATCCAATAAGGAAATGGCGACGGATTTAGATCGAGAAATTAAGCAGTTAATGCATGATTTACGCAATGTAGGGCGAGAAGAGATTCACGTTACGAAAGAAGCTTATCCAGGTACATACATCCAAATTGGCAAGAAATCATCCATTTTATCAAATGCAACAAATGGGCGATTTTTACTAGAATTTGGAGAGTTGAACGTTTAATGAAACCTATTCCGATTTATGCACATCGCGGCGCATCTGCCTATGAGCTTGAAAATACGATTGAAGCGTTTGAGAAAGCGAAAGCATTAAAAGCAGATGGTATTGAGCTGGATATTCAAGTATCAAAGGATTCGATTTTAGTCGTGTTTCATGATATGGATTTAACTCGGTTAGCCGGTGTAAGAAAAAATATTAATGAGTGTACGTTTCAGGAATTATCTAAGTATAGTATCGGCACCAGATTTAAACGAATCCTATCAACGAAAAGAATCATGTCTTTTTCGCAATTAGTCAACTGGGCAAATCGCGAAAAAATTGCCTTGAATATCGAATTGAAAGAATCAGTATTAGTCAATCCAGAGGCACTTAAAAATGAAATAAGCGAATTGAAGCTACCAGCAAATAGTCACTTTTCATCTTTTCATATCGAGTTGTTAAAAATCGTGAAGGAAGTACGCCCTGATTTTGAAACGGCTCTTTTAGTAACGAAGAAATTTAATTGGCAGACATTATGTGATTTAGATTTCATTGACCATGTGCATGCGCACCGCAAATATTATAAACAACGCTATTTATCAGCTTGTGAAGAGGCGAAAAAAGGAATTCGGTTTTATGGGATTGTCGGGACAGAATCGTTTTTATCTACCCCACATCCAGCTGTAATTGGCTGGATTACGGATTATCCCGATAGAATAAGAAAAGTTCAACAAAAAAATACAACCAATACTTGAATTGACAAGTGTTGGTTGTATTTTTATTTCTGCCAGCGCGGGGCAACTTTTCCGCGTTTACGATCGCGGCGGAGTAGGAAGCCCGCAAAGAATGAAAATGCTGCGACAAAGAAGATGATGCCGACTATAAATTGTAACCAAAGCCATGGAAATGGTGAGATTAATATCCCAAATAACGTATCACGCATAAATTTAATGCCAGCAGCCATCATGATTGCTGGAATGACTAAGATGATAAATGCGACCATACGAGCCATGTGGAACCCCTCCTCTAATAACTAAACTAATTTTACAATGGTAAAATAGAAAGTCAAGAAGATGAAAAACATTCCTCAAAAAGATGAGAGAAATGTGACAAATCACGACATTTTACTATGCTTCTATAATTTTTGCCCCCTCAAATCTAAACAAACGAATACGAAAACAAGCGCTCTTTCTAATAGAAGTAATTATCTGAATATTACAATTAAAATGATTTTCGAAGTTTATGGTTGCGTGTTTTTAATTTTGAAAGTATTGTAAATTTATAGATAAATACATTGCGCGTGTTCAAGCAAATATTTATCATAAACAACAAAATAATAATAAAAGCGAGAAGTAAGCGCTTACTTATCAGAGGAGAGATGTTAATATGGAAATCTTCAAGTATATGCAAAAGTATGATTATGAACAATTGGTGTTTTGCCAAGATGAAGCATCAGGACTAAAAGCCATTATTGCCATCCATGATACGACGTTAGGTCCAGCTCTTGGAGGTTCACGCATGTGGACATATGCATCAGAAGAATCTGCAATAGAAGATGCGCTCCGACTTGCTCGTGGAATGACTTATAAAAATGCAGCAGCTGGATTAAACTTAGGTGGCGGGAAAACCGTTATCATTGGAGATCCATTTAAAGATAAAAATGAAGAGATGTTCCGCGCATTAGGCCGTTTCATTCAAGGGTTGAATGGGCGTTACATTACAGCAGAAGATGTAGGCACGACCGTAGCGGATATGGATTTAATCCATGAAGAGACAAATTATGTCACTGGTATTTCGCCAGCATTCGGTAGCTCAGGCAATCCATCACCGGTTACAGCTTACGGGGTATACATTGGCATGAAAGCAGCGGTGAAGGAAGCTTTTGGCAATGATTCACTTGAAGGTCGCACAGTAGCAGTTCAAGGCTTAGGAAACGTTGCCTATACACTTTGTGAGTACTTGCATAAAGAAGGTGCGAAATTAGTCGTGACCGATATTAATCAAGCGGCCATTGATCGCGTTATAAATGATTTTGGTGCAACAGCCGTCTCACCAGATGCGATCTATGACCAAGAAGTGGATGTTTACTCGCCATGTGCGTTAGGTGCGACTATTAATGATGAAACATTAAAAAGACTAAAAGTAAAAGTCATTGCAGGCTCAGCGAACAATCAATTAGCACAGTCAAGTCACGGTGAAGCACTTCATAAAATGGGCATTGTGTATGCACCAGACTATGTAATCAATGCGGGTGGCGTTATTAATGTAGCGGATGAATTGTATGGCTACAACCGTGAACGTGCGATGAAGCGTGTCGGGTCGATTTATACGAGCTTAGAAAAAATCTTTGACATTTCGAGAACGGAAAATATCCCAACGTATTTAGCAGCGAATCGTTTAGCGGAACAACGTATTGCACGCGTTGCCAAATCGCGCAGCCAGTTTTTACAAAACGAAAAATCGATTTTGAATGGCCGATAAGAAAAACTTTTGATTCATAGAAACAAAGGAGTGACCAGCATGGCGAAAGAGTATGATGTCGTTATTTTAGGTGGCGGGACGGGTGGCTATGTTGCTGCCATTCGCGCATCGCAATTAGGTTTAAAAACGGCTATTGTGGAAAGTGGGAAGCTTGGGGGCACATGCTTACATGCAGGGTGCATTCCAACGAAAGCATTGCTTAGAAGTGCCGAAGTATATGCACAATCAAAACGTGCCGATGAATTTGGTATCGAAATACAGCAAACCGTCCTTAATTTCGGCAAAGTTCAAGCACGCAAGGAAACGGTTGTTGAACAATTGTATAAAGGTGTTCAGCATTTGATGAAAAAAGGAAAAATTGATGTTTATAACGGCTATGGTCGCATTTTAGGACCTTCCATCTTTTCGCCAATGCCAGGGACAATTTCTGTTGAAATGAATGATGGTTCTGAAAATGAAATGCTCATTCCAAAAAACGTTATCATTGCAACGGGTTCTAGACCGAGAAAGCTTGCAGGTGTCGATATTGATGGCCAAACGATTTTTACATCGGATGAATTTTTGAACATTACGGAACTGCCAAAATCCATCATTATTGTAGGTGGGGGTGTGATCGGTATTGAATGGGCGTCGATGTTGCATGATTTTGATGTAGACGTCACGATTATCGAAGTAGGGCCGCGTATTTTACCGACAGAGGACCGCGATATTTCAACGGAAATGATGAAGCTGTTAACGAAGCGCGGCATTAAAATTTATACGAATGTCGAGTTAAATCCTGAAAATATTTCGAAATCGGATGGGCTTGTAACGGTGAAGCTTTCAGGATTAGAGCTGACAGCTGAAGCGATGCTACTGTCGATTGGTAGACAAGCGAATGTTGAAAATTTTGGCATTGACAATACGGAAATTGAAATTGAAAATGGCGTTATTCAAGTAAATGAGTCATTTCAAACGAAGGAAAGCCATATTTATGCGATAGGGGATGTGATCGGCGGTATGCAGCTAGCGCATGTTGCTTCACATGAAGGGATTTCGGCAGTGGAGCATATTGCTGGTGTACATCATATCCCGTTCCATTATGCGAATGTCGCACGAGGCGTATACAGCTATCCGGAAATTGCGAGTGTTGGTTTAACGGAAGAACAGGCAAAAAACCAAGGCTATAAAATTAAAACGGCCACTTTCCCGTTTAAAGCAATAGGCAAAGCAATCGTTTACGGAGAGACGGATGGTTTTGTGAAAGTGATTGCAGATGAAGAAACGAATGATGCAATTGGTTTCCATTTAATTGGTCCACACGCAACCGATTTAATTTCAGAAGCAGCACTTAGTCTCTTTTTAAATGCTTCACCGTGGGAAGTGGGTCAGATGGTTCACCCGCATCCAACATTGAGTGAAGTCATTGGTGAAGCGGCATTAGCAGTTGAAGGTAAGGCGATTCATTATTAACTTGATTCAGTGGGGGGCAACCCCCCAGCTGAATCAAGTTAAGCCCCGGCGGATGTCACAGATTTTTAAGGGTAGTTTTTCGAGCAAGCTCGAAAAAAATCTGGACGCAATTACGCCGAGGCGTAATTGATAAGGGAGGAGCTGTTTTGTGTGAATGAAACGGGAGTAACGCATGATCAATTAGGTTTAACGGAGGAAGATGTCCTAAAAATGTACGAAACAATGCTGCTTGCGCGACGAATTGACGAGCGCATGTGGTTATTAAATCGTGCCGGGAAAATTCCTTTTGTTATTTCTTGTCAAGGTCAGGAAGCCGCTCAAGTAGGAGCTGCATTTGCGCTGGATAATCAAAAAGACTATATCGCACCGTATTACCGTGATATGGGCGTCGTTTTACATTTTGGCATGACGGCAAAGGATTTAATGCTGTCTGCGTTTGCTAAAGCAGAGGATCCAAATTCTGGTGGGCGTCAAATGCCGGGACATTTTGGGCAGAAGAAAAATCGAATTTTAACGGGTTCTTCTCCTGTTACGACACAAGTACCACATGCAGTTGGGGTGGCGCTTGCAGGTCGATTACAACAAAAGGATTTCATCACATTTGTGACGCTTGGTGAAGGTTCATCTAACCAAGGGGATTTCCATGAAGGGGCCAATTTTGCGGGCGTTCATAAATTGCCGGTCATTATTATGGTGGAAAATAACCAATATGCGATTTCGGTGCCAGTAGAGCGTCAACTCGGCTGTGCAAAGGTATCGGATCGCGGTATTGGTTACGGAATGCCTGGTGTCACAGTGGACGGAAAAAATCCGCTTGAAGTGTATAAAGTGGTGAAAGAGGCAGCGGACCGAGCACGTAATGGCGAGGGACCTTCTTTAATTGAAGCAGTCACATTCCGTTTGACGGCACACTCGTCGGATGATGATGACCGTCAATACCGTACGGCGGAAGATATCGCAGAAGGGCGCGAAAAAGATCCGATTTTACTTTTTGAAAAGTATATAAAGTATGCAGGCATTGCGGATGAAGCTTGGTTCGAGCAAATCAATGAGCAACTGATGATCATTGTGAACGAGGCGACGGATTATGCAGAGGCCGCTCCTTATGCAGCACCTGAGGATGCACTGAAATATGTTTTCGCGGAAGGAGATGAAGCATAATGCCTGTGATTTCCTATATTGATGCGATTAATCTTGCTATGAAAGAAGAGATGGAACGAGATGACCGCGTTTTTATTTTAGGTGAGGATGTTGGGCGTAAAGGCGGCGTTTTTAAAGCGACTGCTGGTTTGTATGACCAATTTGGTGAGTACCGCGTATTAGATACCCCGCTTGCAGAAAGTGCCATTGCAGGTGTAGCTATTGGTGCGGCGATGTATGGTATGCGTCCAATCGCTGAAATGCAATTTGCTGATTTTATTATGCCAGCAGTGAATCAAATTGTTTCGGAAGCGGCTAAAATTCGTTACCGTTCGAATAATGATTGGGACTGTCCAATCGTTGTCCGTGCTCCTTTTGGGGGCGGAATTCATGGCGCGCTCTATCACTCGCAATCCGTTGAAGCATTATTTGCAGGGACACCTGGTTTAAAAATCGTTATTCCGTCCACACCGTATGATGCAAAGGGCTTATTAAAGGCGGCAATCCGTGACCCAGACCCGGTATTATTTTTCGAACATAAGCGGGCATACCGTTTAATTAAAGGGGAAGTACCGACCGATGATTACACGATTCTGATTGGTAAGGCGGATGTGAAGCGTCAAGGGGACGATGTGACGGTCATTACGTATGGTTTGGCGGTCCATTTCGCATTGCAAGCAGCAGAACGTCTAGCGAAAGATGGCATTGAAACGCATATTTTAGATTTGCGCACGGTGTATCCTTTAGACCAAGAAGCGATTATTGAAGCGGCGAAAAAAACTGGGAAAATCTTGCTCATTACGGAAGATAATAAGGAGGGTAGCATCATCAGTGAGGTCGCGGCCATTATTGCCGAGCATTGCCTCTTTGATTTAGATGCGCCAATAAAGCGATTAGCAGGGCCAGATGTGCCAGCTATGCCTTATGCGCCAACAATGGAAAAGTTCTTTATGATCAATCCTGAAAAAGTAGAGCGCGCCATTCGTGAACTAGCCGCGTTTTAACTTGATTCAGTAGAATCAAGTTAAGCCCCGGGGCGGATGTCACAGATTTTTAAGGGAAGTTTTTCGAGCAAGCTCGAAAAAATCTGGACGCAATCACGCCGAGGCGTAATTGAATTGATTTGTAGGGGGATGCCAAATGACGATTCAAAATATTACAATGCCACAATTAGGTGAAAGTGTGACGGAAGGCAAAATCGATAGTTGGTTAGTGAAAGTGGGCGACAAGGTAAATAAATATGACCCAATCGCGGAAGTAACGACCGATAAAGTAAATGCCGAAATTCCGTCCTCCTTTACTGGAATTGTGAAAGAATTGATTGCAATAGAAGGCGAAACATTACCAGTAGGTGCGATTGTTTGCTCCATCGAAGTAGAGGGCGCAGAACCACAGCAAGTACCAGCAGCAAGCAGTTCAAATGTTAGCTCAGCCATTTTAAATGCAGGGGTGCAACGACAACAGTCACAACCACCAGTAGTAGTGGAAACGCCTGACAAGAGCGAGCGTCCTAAACGTGCGGTCGGTCGTTTTTCACCGGCAGTGCTGTTATTAGCCTCGCAAAATAATGTGGATTTAGCACATGTACAAGGAACAGGACTTGAAAACCGCATTACACGAAAAGATGTGGAAGCATATATTGCGGCTGGAAAACCTGAGCCTCAAACAGAGGAACGCCCACAACTACAAGTGGTCGAGCAACAACAACACGTGCCAGAAAAAGTGAGCGCGCCAGATGTAGCGCCGAGCCGTTCGGAAAGTGTCACGACGGCTTCAGGAGATATTGAAATTCCGATTACATCTGTACGCAAGGCCATCGCGAAGAACATGGTGCGCAGTTCACTTGAAATTCCACATGCTTGGATGATGATGGAAGTTGATGTGACGGAGCTTGTCGAATATCGTGACAGCATTAAATCGGAGTTCAAGCAAAAAGAAGGCTTTAATTTAACGTACTTTGCCTTTTTCTTAAAGGCCGTCTCGCAAGCTTTAAAAGAATATCCGCTCATCAATTCCGTTTGGGCAGAGGATAAAATTATTCAAAAGAAAAATATCAATTTATCCATTGCTGTTGCGACGGATGATGCGTTATTCGTGCCAGTGATTAAAAATGTCGACGAAAAATCAATCAAAGGCATTGCCAAGGAAATTCACGAACTTTCTACAATTGTGCGAAATGGTAAGTTAAAAATGGACCATATACAAGGTGGAACGTTTACGGTAAATAATACCGGTTCATTTGGTTCAATCCAATCTATGGGAATTATTAATTATCCACAAGCAGCCATTTTGCAGGTGGAAAGTATTGTAAAAAAACCTGTCATAGTACAGGGGAATATGATTGCACCACGCCATATTGTGAATTTATGTTTGTCATTAGATCATCGAATTTTAGATGGGCTAATTTGCGGTAAATTCCTAAGTCGCGTCAAAGAATTACTCGAAAATGTCGATAAACAGAAGATGTCAGTCTACTAAAAGCACCTAGAAAGCCTGTAGTTTCGGGCTTTCTTTATTTTTTTTTCTTTATTATCAGAACATTCTCGGGTAATATATAGTACAGGAATAGAACAAGGGGGGAAGCTACATAGCGTCCATATGACAACCAATATGAAAGATGTTGAATTTCAATCAACGAGTTATGAACAATGGCAAGAAGAAGCAGTAAAAGCTTTGAAGGGGAAACCATTCGAATCCTTATTCACAAAAACAATCGACAATATTACGTTAGAGCCTCTTTATACACAACAAACATTAATTGAAAAATTAGGTGAACAATTAGAAAAACAAGTTTCCACGATTCGTACATTAACAAAAGAATCGGATTTTGCAGTAGCGCAGCAAATTGTTGGGGAAGATGCGGCAAGTTTCTTTGCAAACTTACAAGAAAGCCTAGCGCGTGGCAATGATTTCATCACAATCAATAGCCAAGTTGCTTTCGAATGGAATGAAGAAGCACTTGAACAATTAGCTGATTTTTTAACTGAATATTCATTTAAACTGAATGTACAATCAACTACTGATCAATTATTAAGCGTTTTCACAAAAATTGAAGAAGCAAAACGTGCGACTGTAGAAGGCTATATTATTGCACCTGAAGCGGTTGAATTAGCAGATTATCCAAATGTGCGTACATATGTAGCGGATACAATTCCGTTTCACAATAAAGGCGCAAATGCGGTACAAGAACTAGCGATTGCCTTAGCGCAAGCGGCTCAATTTGCAAATAGCGTGGAAGACTTCAAAGCATTTGAAAGCAAATTCTTTGTGAACTTCGCAATTGATACACAGTTCTTCTCAGAAGTTGCGAAAATTCGTGCATTTAAAGTGTTGTGGAAAGCATTTGCTTCAGCATTCGGCACTGAAGCAAGCGCTGTCCCAGTAGTAGTCGAAACATCTGTACGCAGTTTTTCAAAGCTAGATGTTTATGTAAACTTACTACGTGCAGGTAATGAAGCATTCGCAGCAGCAATTGGTGGCGCGGATGTAGTAACAGTCCATCCACATGATTGCTTAACAAAATCAACAGAGCAATCGGTTCGTATCGCGCGTAACGTGTCCCTCGTTACGAAAGAGGAATCACATGTATTAAATGTCCTTGATCCTGCTGGTGGCTCGTACTTTGTAGAGTCGTTAACAGCGGATTTTGTGAAAGAAGCGTGGGCATTATTCCTTGAAATCGAGCTAGCAGGTGGTTTGGATGCATATACAGCCCTGCAATCGGATATTGACGCGGTTTACAGTAAGCGCATTCAAGCGGTAGAAACACGCAAGCATTCATTAATTGGCACAAATATTTATGCGAACCCAGTGGATGCAATCGGAACAGTTGATAACGCACAATTTACGGATGTGAAACGTTTAGCTATTCCATTTGAAGATTTACGTGCAAACTTCGCGCAAGCAGGTGTGAAAGTAGCTATTTTAACGTTTGGTACACTTAAAAATTACAAGCCACGTGCTGATTTTGTACAAGGCTTCTTTGCAACAGCAGGTGTAGTCGCTGAGCAAACAGAAGGCTTCACGTCAATTGACGATGCGGAAAAATGGTTAGCGGATGCGGCATTTGATTATGTTGTGATCGCAGCGACCGATGAAGATACGAAAGCATTAGTTCCGGCATTACTTGAAGGGAAGCGTGCAAACCTTGTATTGGATGCAGCAGGTAAGTATAAAGAAGACGAAGCGGCTTGGACAGCAAACGGCTTAAACGGCTTTATTTTTGCAGGTCAAAACATAGTTGAAAAGTTGAACAGCGTAGTAGCGAGCGTGAAGGGGGTACAACAATGAGTAAAGCAAATTTTAATTCCGTTGTGATTGAAGACGTTTTAAATCAAGAGCAGCGTACTTCAACAGGCTCGTTTCTGACAAACGAAGGCATCGAAGTAAAATCGGTTTATAATGCTGAAGATATTCAAGATGTTAAACATATAAAAGATGTAGCAGGGATTGCGCCAAATACACGTGGACCTTACCCAACGATGTATGTAGCGCGTCCATGGACAGTACGTCAATATGCAGGTTTCTCAACTGCTGAGGAATCGAATGCCTTTTACCGCCGTAACTTAGCGATGGGACAAAAAGGGTTATCAGTTGCCTTTGACTTAGCAACACACCGCGGCTATGACTCTGATCACCCACGTGTAAAAGGTGACGTAGGTAAAGCTGGGGTAGCGATTGATTCGATAGAGGACATGAAAATTTTATTTGCGGGCATTCCGTTAGATCAAATGTCGGTTTCCATGACGATGAATGGCGCGGTATTACCAATTTTAGCATTTTATATTGTTGCGGCAGAAGAGCAAGGCGTATCACCAGATAAACTTGCGGGTACGATTCAAAATGATATTTTAAAAGAATATATGGTGCGTAATACGTATATTTATCCACCTGCAATGTCGATGAAAATTATTGCCGATATTTTTGAATTTACAGCGAAACATATGCCAAAATTCAACTCGATTTCGATTTCGGGCTATCATATTCAAGAAGCTGGTGCGACAAATGATATCGAGCTAGCTTATACACTTGCAGACGGTCTAGAATACGTACGTACTGGTTTAAAAGCTGGAATTGATATTGATGCCTTTGCACCACGTTTATCATTCTTCTGGGCGATCGGCATGAATTATTATATGGAAATTGCGAAAATGCGTGCAGCACGTCGTATTTGGGCGCAAATGATGTCAACATTCAATCCGAAAAATTCAAAGACATTAGCTTTACGTACTCATTCACAAACATCTGGCTGGTCTTTAACAGAGCAAGATCCATTCAATAACGTGACACGTACATTAATCGAAGCGAACGCAGCAGCCATGGGCCATACGCAATCACTTCATACGAACGCATTAGATGAAGCAATTGCATTACCGACTGACTTCTCTGCACGAATTGCACGTAATACACAGCTTTTCTTACAGGAAGAAACGGGAATGACAAAAGTAATCGATCCATGGGGCGGCTCTTATTATGTTGAGAAATTAACAGAAGAGTTAACAGAAAAAGCATGGGGATTAATTGAGGAAATTGAAGAACTTGGTGGTATGGCGAAAGCAATTGAAACAGGCCTACCAAAAATGAAAGTTGAGGAAGCAGCGGCAAAACGTCAAGCGAAAATCGACTCAAAAACAGAAACAATTGTTGGTGTAAATAAATTCCGTTTAGCAGAAGAGGAGCCAATTGATATTTTAGATATCGACAACGCCCTTGTACGTGACCAACAAATTGAACGCTTAAACACAATGAAGGCAGACCGTGATGAAGCAGAAGTACAAAAACATTTAGCACGTTTAACAAAAGCTGCGAAAGATGGCGGGGAAAACCTTTTAGCTGTTGCGGTAGATGCGGCTCGTGCGCGTGCTTCATTAGGCGAAATTTCGGATGCAATTGAAGTGGTATCAGGACGTCATAAAGCGATTATTCGTTCGATTTCGGGCGTATACTCTGCGAACTTCTCGGATAATGAAATGATTAAAGAAGTGAAGGACATGACAGAGGGCTTCATTGAAAATGAAGGGCGTCGTCCACGTATTTTAGTGGCGAAAATGGGTCAAGATGGGCATGACCGCGGTGCGAAAGTAATCGCAACAGGCTATGCAGACTTAGGTTTTGACGTGGATATTTCACCATTATTCATGACGCCAGAAGAAACAGCACAAATGGCCAATGAAAACGATGTCCACTGTGTCGGCGTATCAAGCTTAGCGGCAGGACATAAAACACTTGTACCAGAGTTAGTAGCAGAGCTGAAAAAATTAGGTCGAGAAGATATTATCGTTATTTGTGGCGGGGTTATCCCAGCACAAGACTATGATTTCCTATACGAATCAGGTGCAGCTGCTATTTTCGGTCCTGGTACAGTCATTCCAGTATCAGCAATTAAAATTATCGAAGAAATCTACAAAAAGCTTGGCTACGAGGAAGTGGCAGAATAATGACGAAAAATAATCAAGAGCCAAGCGCTTTATTTGTAATGGAAGGCGTAAAGGGGGGTCATGATGGCATGAATTATTCAAACCCGAAAAAATTCCGCAAAAAAAAGCAGGAACATCTTGATATTTCGAAATTAGCGGAGCAAGTTCGTGAAGGTGATCGCACTTCCTTAGCGAAGGCGATTACCTTGATCGAAAGTTCGAACAATGTGCATAAGGAAGCGGCTCAAAGGCTATTGCAGGAGCTCTTACCTTACACGGGGAATTGTATTCGCATCGGCATTACAGGTGTTCCGGGTGCAGGGAAAAGTACCTTCATTGAAGCATTTGGGACGATGCTTAGTAAGGTGGGCAAACGTGTCGCTGTACTTGCGATTGATCCAAGTTCTTCGCTGTCTGGCGGGAGTATTCTTGGGGACAAAACACGGATGGAGGAGCTCGTGCGTCAACCAAATGCCTTCGTTCGCCCATCACCAAGCGCGGGTACATTAGGTGGCGTGCATAAAAAATCACGTGAAACGATGCTCCTATGCGAGGCAGCAGGCTATGATGTGCTCCTTATTGAAACGGTCGGCGTTGGTCAAAGTGAAACTTATGTGCGCGGTATGGTGGATTTCTTCTTGCTGCTCGTGTTGACAGGGGCGGGCGATGAGCTGCAAGGCATGAAAAAGGGGATTATGGAGCTTGCCGATGGCATTATTGTGCATAAGGCGGACGGGGATAATACTCGTTTTGCCCGTAAAACAATGCAAGAGTATAAGCAAATCCTCCATTTCTTACAGCCGTCTACACCAGGCTGGATGAGTACATCTTTAACGGTGTCGTCGATGGAGAAGAAGGGGCTTGACGATGTTTGGAATATGTTAATGGAATTTGAGGCGACGGTGAAAAAGTCAAATTATTGGTCAATTCGTCGTCATGCGCAAACGCGTGATTGGTTCCATTCGATGATTACAGACCACTTAATCGACTCCTTCTATCAAAATTCTGAGCGCAAAAAACAGGTCCGTTCATTAGAGGACGATATCTTAAAAGGCCTACTCACTGTAACTCAAGGCGTGAACGCAATTTTTGATGAAAAAAAGGGCGATGAAATGTCATGATTGTGCTTTGCAGTTCTATGCTTGCACTGCTATGATTAAAGAGTACTTTGAAAGGGGCTAAAAGCTTATGAATATGGATTACGATTTATTTATGCAACAAATGACAACAACGGCACGTGCTGAAATGGAAGCAGCAGGCTATGAGCAACTACGTACACCTGAAGAGGTAGAAAATGCGTTTGCTCGCAAAGGTACTACTTTAGTAATGGTCAACTCGGTATGTGGCTGTGCTGGAGGCATTGCTCGTCCAGCGGCAACGCATTCGGTTCATTATGATAAACGTCCTGACCACCTTGTAACAGTGTTTGCAGGTCAAGACAAAGAAGCGACAAATGTTGCTCGCCATTTATTTGGTGAAGATCACATTCCTTCATCTCCATCATTTGTATTATTAAAAGATGGACAAGTAGTGGCTGAAGTAGGTCGTTATGAAATCGAAGGACATGATCCAATGTCTGTTGTAACAAACTTGCAAGGAAACTTCGAAGAATATTGCGAAGAACTATAATTTTACATGTTGTGTACGTCCTTAAGAATGCTCTTAAGGACATGCACTTCCTAAATGATGGGGGAATCGCTCCGATATGAAAAAATTTTCAATCGGCTATCGTACACTAAAAACGGCGTTCGGTGCTGCTGTTGCGATCGCAATTGCCCAATATTTTGATTTGCAATTTTTTACGGCTGCGGGTATTTTAACAATCCTTTGCATTCAGCCGACGAAGAAAAAGTCCGTTCGCGCAGTGTATACACGGATTATTGCGAGTTTGACAGGCATGCTTTATGCATTTATATTTTTCGAAACATTCGGTTATTCTCCGGTAGTATTAGGTGTTGTTTTACTGTTATTTATTCCGACAATTGTGTCGCTTGGTGTGGCGGAAGGTTTTGTTTCGAGTGCGGTTATTTTAATGCATCTCTTTTCAACAGCGAATTTTACGGTCGATTTGCTTGTCAATGAACTTTCTCTCATGGCCATTGGATTTGGAATGGGACTCATTGTCAATATGTATATGCCTGATATCGAACCAGAACTTAATTATTACCGTCTGAAAATTGAAACTATTTATAAAAAAATTCTGTTTGAAATCGCAGGTTATTTACGGAACGGTGATACGATGTGGGATGGTCAAGAGCTTATTGAAGCAGCAAACGTGTTAAATGCTGCAAAAGCGCTTGCGTTTAAAGACGTAGAGAACCATTTAACGCGGAAGGAAAACTTTTATTATGTTTACTTCGACATGCGTGAAAAACAGCTTGAAATTATTGAGCGAGTGCTACCTAAAATTACAGCGCTCCCTGTCATGACCGTTCAAGCACCGTTAATCGCTACGTTTTTAGAGGAGTTAAGTGAAAATGTTCATTCAGGAAATACAGCGAGCCATTATCGTGAAAAATTAGAAATTGTGAAAGAGGAGTTTGCAAAAATGCCACTGCCGCAAGATCACGAAACCTTTTTAGCAATGGCTGCGATGTATCAATTCATTGAAGAAATGGACGAGTATTTAATTATTAAGCAATCTTTCAAACCAAAGCACTAAAAAAATGGATGTATAAAACATCCATTACATAATTGCGGCAACGCCCATTGCAACTGTTGAAATTAACATAATAACAACCATTGAATAAACGACGATCTTTTGAAATTTTTTGTTACTCATACTTTTTCGCTCCTTCGTTTGGACTAGTAATAGTGTAACAAATCTCAAGGAATTCTCAAGTACAATTAACTAGATTCAGCAGAAATCGCCTATTTTTATAAATGGGAGATGAATGCCAAAAGTGAAATATTATTCAATGGGGATTGTTCAAACCCCGCTGAATCAAGTTAAGCCCCGGCGGATGTCACAGATTTTTTAGGGGAGTTTTTCGAGCAAGCACGAAAAAGATCTGGACGCAATTACGCCTCGGCGTAATTGGTTTTGATTAAGTAAAAAATTCTCTATTTTCCTTTGACTCGGTTGAATCGGGGAACACAGGCTACGAGCACCGCGTCTTACGACAAAGTAAGAGTAGCCCTTGTGTATCCGGAATTTTCGGAATCTTAAAATGGCTCGGAACATTTAGATAGGTTGCAATACTCATGAAATATGTATAGGCACTGCATAAACGCAGTCTTGCAAAATATTGAATTATAAAAGGAGAGTATCACGCGTGGAAAAAGTAGATCATATTGGTATTGCCGTTCGTAATATTGATGAACGGATTACATATTATACAAATACGTTAGGTTTAAAACTATTAAAAGTAGAAGAAGTAGAATCGCAGCAAGTTAAAGTAGCTTTCATTGATGCGGGCAACGTGAAAATCGAATTGCTTGAGCCAATGAGTGAAAAAAGTGCGATTCATGGCTTTTTAGAAAAACGCGGAGAAGGCATTCACCATGTGGCATTTGGCGTAACAGGTATCCGCGAGCGCATGGCAGAACTTCGTGAAAAAGGTGTGCGCTTACTTTCGGACGAGCCAGGACCAGGTGCTGGTGGCGCAGAAGTAGCATTTTTACACCCAAAAGATTCTTACGGTGTGCTTTATGAATTATGCGATAAAAGTGGAAAAGGGGATAACGAATAATGACAATTACACTAGATATGTTTGACAAAATTAACGAACTTTATGACCGCAAGCAAATTATTGAATTAGGTGGCGGTGATGCCCGCATTGAAAAGCAACACGAAAAAGGCAAAAAAACAGCTCGTGAACGTATTGCATTGCTTTTAGATGAAGGCACATTTGTTGAAATTAACCCATTCATTACACACCGTACAGTAGACTTCGGTATGGAAAAATTAGAAGGACCTGGCGATGGTGTTGTGACTGGTTTTGGTAAAATTAATGGCCGTAACGTTTATTTATTCGCACAAGATTTCACGGTATTTGGTGGAGCACTTGGTGAAATGCACGCGAAAAAAATCGCAACGGTTATGGATTTAGCTGCGAAAAACGGTACACCATTTATCGGCATTAACGATTCAGGCGGTGCACGTATTCAAGAGGGCGTATTATCGCTAGATGGCTATGGGCATATTTTTTACCGTAACTCGATTTATTCTGGTGTTATTCCACAAATTTCAGTAATCATGGGGCCATGTGCTGGTGGAGCAGTTTATTCTCCAGCAATCACAGACTTTATTTTAATGGTGGATAAAACGTCACAAATGTTCATTACAGGTCCAAAAGTAATCGAAACAGTAACAGGTGAGAAAATTTCAGCTGAAGGTTTAGGTGGTTCAAAAGTACACAATGCGGTATCGGGTAACGCACACTTCCGCGCAGAAGATGAAGATGCAGCAATCGCTCAAATTCAACAATTACTGTCTTACTTACCACAAAACAATAAAGAAAAAGCACCGAAGCAACCGTATACTGCAGGTGACGAGTACCGTTCTGAACTAGTAGATGTTGTGCCAATTGACCAAACAAAATCTTATGATGTACGTAAAGTAGTAGAGCAGGTCGTGGATGAAGGCTCGTTCATGGAAGTTCAAAAAGAATTCGCGAAGAACATCGTAGTTGGTTTCGCACGCATCGCGGGTGAATCAGTTGGTTTAGTATGTAACCAACCGAAATTCTTAGCAGGTGGGTTAGATATTGATTCATCTGATAAATTAGCACGTTTTGTTCGTACTTGTGACGCATACAACGTACCGGTGATTACATTCGAAGACGTATCTGGTTTCTTCCCAGGTGTTAAACAAGAGCACGGTGGTATTATCCGTCACGGCGCGAAAATCCTTTATGCATATTCAGAAGCAACTGTGCCAAAAATTACAGTTATTTTACGTAAAGCATACGGCGGTGCATATGTGGCATTAAACTCAAAATCAATCGGTGCAGACTTAGTGTTTGCATGGCCAAACGCAGAAATCGCAGTAATGGGTGCAGCAGGTGCAGCAAACATTATCCATGCAGGTGAAATCGCAAAATCGGCAGATCCAGAAGCAACACGTGCTGCGAAAATTGAAGAATATAAAGAAAAATTCGCAAACCCATACGTAGCAGCTTCACGCGGTATGGTAGATGACGTAATCGACCCACGCGAAACACGTATTAAATTAATTAAAGCATTAGATATGCTTTCTACAAAACAGGAAGATCGTCCGTATAAAAAACACGGAAATATTCCACTATAATTTCCATTTAAAAGATACAGCTTGAGAGAATAGCTGAATAGATTATTAGAGAAGGGCAGAGACGTTGGTTGAACAGCGTTTCTGCTTTTTTTAAGTGATTTGGTTGGTATGGGTAGGGGAGATTAGCAATTGATAACTGTATAGAACAAGTGCTTATTTATTCTGTCAAAACCAAATTGTACATCTATTGAAATATTAAGAAAGAACCCCTATAAAGGTGTCCCATTCATGAGATTTTACAACTTAAAGAAATATACATGATTTTATGCAAAGTGAAAAACAAACGAAACAAGTGAAAATATGGCTACATCAACCGTTTGCGCCACTTGTAAAAAAAAACGTATAAACAATGTTCATAAAAATAGCCGCGAACGTTGATTTTGAACTGCTCCCTGTCAAGTAGACAGCGGAAATAATAAAAATACTTTAAGCGGCTTGAACCCTGTATTCTAGAGGGCTTAAGCCGTTTAATTTTT
>NZ_JBNNMF010000025.1:0-67985 GCF_050272495.1 Solibacillus cecembensis
CATCTGGTGAAAATGATTTTTTAGGCATGAGAAAACTCCCCATTTAATAAACAGATTTTATTTTTTAATCTGTCTACCTATTGGGGAGCATATCACAAAATCAAAGTGGCTTTTTTTCAATGGCGAGAAGCATTTTTTAAATAGAGCAATAGCATTGATTTTAATTGTAAAAGCTGTTCTTTTGTTGGGATTGGGACAATCACATTAGATAATAATGAATTAAATGCATGTTTTTTTATAGCTGTCCCAAAAAGATTCAGGATGGTAGTAGCATTCATTTGCTCAGTAGAACTTAGTGAAATAGAGCCGTCTTGAATCCCATCTTGAATTGCCTGATCGATAATACGTTCAACTTTTGTATATGTTTGATAGATTTCCTCGGTTAAAGGTTCTTCCATCGGATTATAAGCAATATAATATTCAAAGCTTTCTAATAGGATAATAGCATCGCGGTTAGCTGAGGAAATATAGTTGATATACGCGTCCAATATGGCATCCATTTTGTCATAGCCTGATTGTGTAGACTCTGATATTGCTTCAAATCGCGGAACCATTTCTTCAATGACCTCTTTGACGACCTCGATAATTAAAAGCTCTTTTTTCGGAAAATATCGGAATACAGTAGCAACTCCGACACCTGCTTCATCTGCAATTTTTTGCATCGTTGTTTTTTCAAAGCCGTATTCTGTAAACAAGCGCCTAGCAGCCGAAAGCATTTGTTGTTTTTTTAGTTGTTTGTATGGCAAGACTTTCACCTCTTAGTCATTCTATTACTTAAAAATGGATACCTCCTGCTAGTGAGCAAGAGGGTTATTGTTCTAATATACCGAAATTTAGTGAAAAGTCGAGTTTCCACTTAGAAGAAATTAAAAAGCTGTAAAGAGCCCAGAATAAATAAGGGTTCTTTACAGCTTTAAGAAAATGTTATTTAGAGTTTACTTCTTTTGTGTATGGGTTTGAAAGGTCCATACCTTCTAAAGAAATACCCATTGCTTTTGCTACACCTTCACCATATGCTGGGTCAGCTAAGTAGCAGTGTAAAATGTGACGGTGTTTAATAAACTCTTCTACTGGAGCCATGTCAGCAGCCGTGTTGTTGAATAATGTTTGTTTTTGCACATCATCCATTAAGTTGAATAGCTTACCTGGTTGTTCGAAGTAGTTATTATCATCTTCAGCAAAGTCATAAATATCTGCTGGGCCGTCTAATGCTAGTGCAGGATCTTGATATTGTGATTGACCTTGTAGTGCACCATAGCTGTTCGGATAGTAAGAAACTGCAGCACCACGGTTGCCATCTGCACGACCAGCGCCATCTCGGTGATAAACCATGAATGGACATTTTGGTGTGTTTACTGGAATTTGGTGGTGGTTCACACCTAGACGGTAACGAGTTGCGTCTTGATAAGCGAATAAACGAGCTTGTAACATACGGTCTGGTGAGAAGCTAATACCAGGTACAACGTTTGATGGTGCGAATGCAGCCTGTTCAACATCTGCAAAGTAGTTTTCTGCGTTACGATTTAATTCGAATTCACCAACAGGGATTAATGGGAATTCTGATTTATACCAAACTTTTGTTAAGTCGAACGGGTTGTCCTTACGTCCGCGTGCTTGTTCTTCTGTCATGACTTGAATATACATTTTCCATTTCGGGAAATCGCCTTTTTCGATTGAATCGAATAGGTCGCGTTGTGAAGATTCGCGGTCATTACCAACTAGTTCAGTCGCTTCAGCACCTGATAAGTTCTCAATACCTTGCTGCGTACGGAAGTGGAATTTCACATAAACGCGTTCGCCAGCGTCGTTAATCATTGAGTATGTGTGAGAGCCGAAACCGTGCATATGTCGGTAGCCGTTTGGAATACCGCGGTCAGACATTACAATAGTAACTTGGTGTAACGCTTCTGGAAGTGATGACCAGAAGTCCCAGTTTGAGTTCGGGTTGTGCATATTCGTTTTTGGATCACGCTTTACAACGTGGTTTAAATCCGGGAAGTGTAGTGGATCACGGAAGAAGAATACAGGTGTATTGTTTCCGACCATGTCCCAGTTTCCTTCTTCTGTATAGAATTTTAATGCGAAACCACGAATATCGCGCTCTGCATCAGCCGCGCCACGCTCACCTGCTACTGTTGAGAAACGTGCGAATAGATCAGTCGTTTTACCAACTTCAGAGAAAATGTTGGCTTTTGTATATTTTGTAATATCATGCGTTACTGTAAACGTACCAAATGCACCAGAACCTTTTGCGTGCATACGGCGTTCAGGAATAACTTCACGGTTAAAGTTTGCTAATTTTTCAATTAAGAATACGTCTTGTAAAAGGAGTGGGCCACGACGACCAGCTGTTTGAGAGTTGTCATTACTTACTACTGGAGCACCAGTAATTGTTGTTAAACGTTCATTTGTCATGTTTTATACCTCCAAAGTGAAATTAAGAATCTCTTCGTAAATAACTATAACAAATTCATAGTACAATTTCTACTAGATTATAATAATTCTTTTTAAGTAATATATATAGTAATGGATTTATAATAAAAAAGAGAGAGAAATATTGTTTTGTTACGGCGCAATAGTTCTTTTTTATAGTTATTTGTATTAAAAGATGAAATTTGCTCAAATATGTAATGAAATACTTCGTTTATATTTTGGGGAGAGTTGGGATTATTAAAACGAAGGGTGTTTAATATGTCCTTTTGTTGTCATGCTATTGAAAAAATGGTCGCTAATTGAAAATGGCGTATAAGTTATCCCCTTTTTCATCAAGCATTCACTTATAATGTTACATGAGTATAGGAAGAAAGGGATTTATTATGGAATTAACTTTAACTTTTGTAATTTTAGCATTAACGATTATTTTGTTTATGACGAATCGTTTGCGCGGTGATTTAGTTGCGGTTATGGCATTACTGGCATTTGTTGTGCTTGAAATTTTAACACCCGCAGAAGCGTTAGCAGGATTTTCAAATTCAGTCGTCATCATGATTGCGGCATTATTTGTAGTAGGGGCAGGGATTTTAAGAACCGGACTTGCTGGAATGGCAGGGAACTTACTATTGAAATGGTCAGGGGATAACGAATTACGCTTATTTATTTTATTGCTTGTCATTGTCGCAGCGGTCGGGGCGTTTATGAGTAATACGGGAACGGTTGCGCTTATGTTGCCGATTGTTGTATCCATTGCAATTAGTATTAAAGTAAGCCCATCGAAGTTTTTACTGCCACTATCTTATATTGCGAGTATGTCGGGCTTAATGACGCTGATTGCCTCGCCGACCAACTTAATTGCCTCGCAAACATTAGTTGATCATGGGTTTGAAAAGTTAGGATTCTTTACGATTACCCCAATTGGTATCATTGCGACGATTACGGTCATTACGTATTTAGTGTTAGTACGTAATATATTGCTGCCGAATGATAAAAATCGTACGCAATCGAGTGCAGGTTATAAGTTAGCACCGAAAAAAATCGTCAAAGAATATAATTTACAAGATAAGCTATATCGCGTTGTTGTAGAAGAAGGCTCATTAATCGTCAATGAGAAACTGGCAGATTTAAAATTGCCAGCTAAGTATCAAATTTATATTATGAAAATTAAACGAGGTGCGGCAGAGGGGATGAATTTCTTACCGATGACGTACCAGGAAATCGCTGGACCAACAAGTATCATTCATAGTGGTGATGAATTGTATATGCAAGGAATCGCTGAGGATATCGAGCGTTTTGCAATGGATTATGGCGTGCAAGTACAGCCATTTGAAGATGATGCGGAAGAACTTGTGTCAAAAACGATAGGTGTAGCGGAAGTATTATTAACACCGCAATCGCGCTTAATTGGAGAAACGGTTAGTAAAATCGGTTTCCGTGAGAAATATAATTTAAACATTCTTGGAATCAATCGAAAAGGTGACTATATTTTGAAAAGTATGGCCGCACAAAAGCTACGTTTCGGGGATGCGATTTTAGTTCAAGGGAAATGGGAAGAAATCGAATTACTATCGCGTGAAACACAGGATGTTGTCGTAGTCGGTCAGCCGCGCGAGCATGCAGGTGTAGCAGCGGCAAATGGGAAAGCGCCAATTGCGGGAATTATTATGGCATTTATGATTGCGCTCATGGTATTCGAAGTATTTGAAGCTGTTATTGCCGTATTGATCGGTGCAGTGCTTATGATCATTACCGGCTGCTTACGCAATATGGATGATGCGTATAGCAAAATGAATTTTGAAAGTATTGTGCTTGTTGCAGCAATGCTCCCAATGGCGACAGCGCTTGAAAAAACGGGCGGAATGACGATTTTAGCAGATGGTATTATTTCAGTGCTCGGTGACTTTGGTCCATATGGTGTGTTGATGGGGGTTTATCTACTGACTGTTGTATTTGGTCAGTTCGTAAGTAATACCGCAACAGCTGTCCTCTTTTCACCGATTGCGATTACAGCAGCACTCGCAATGGACGTCAATCCGTATACGTTTATGATTGCAGTTGCAACGGCAGCGAGTATGGCTTTTGCGACGCCGATTGCTTCACCAACAAACTCACTTGTCTTAACGGCAGGTGGCTATAAATTTATGGATTTTGTGAAAATCGGTGTCCCGCTTCAAGTAATCATGTTTGTTGTCATGATGATCGCGGTTCCGTTGTTATTCCCGTTTTAATGAAATGAATAGTGAAGGACATGATGCGTGTTTTTGTGCATCATGTCTTTTTTTAGTTTTATTTGTGTAGTTTTTTGCAACTTAAATTCGGTACATTTTACGATATTTAAAAGGTGTTAAAGATGTGTGCTCGCGAAAAACTTTAATGAAATAGTTACTATCAATAAAACCATTCATTTCTGCAATTTCTGAAATCGGGTAATCCGTTTCAAGGAGCATCTTTTCAGCCTTTTGTATGCGGTATTGTTGCAAGTATCGTTTAAATGTTACACCTTGTTTTTTAGAAAAGAGTTGGCTTAAATAATTGGGGGTAATACGCAATTTCTCTGCAACTAATATGAGAGATAAATCACTATCTAAATATAATTTTTCGATTTGTTCAATAGCCAATTCACTATAATCTGTTAGCTGTTGCATGCGTGCGGATTTGGCGAACGTTAAAACAGACTGCGTGAAAAAGATCATCTCCTGCACAATTGTATAAAGAATGGGCTCATCCAAAATTAACGAAAATAATTGGCGATAATGCTGCTCGATCTTTACTTGCTGCTGCAAATGATGTTTTAGCATGAAACGACGAATTTGTGCAAGCACGCTCGTTAGATGAATGCGTACCTCCTCTTGTGGATAATAGCAGTTCGGTGCAGTTAATTTATATAGAAACTGTTTTACCGCAGTTAAATTTCCATCCTCTAAAGAAGTGATCCAAAGCTGCTGTTCCTCTGGTGTGAGTAACGGATCCAAATGCGATAAGGAAATGGATTCTGATGTTAGAAAAATATGTTCGTAGCCTTTGTAAAAGCGCTGTGTGAGCACTTGCTTTGCCTCGGTATACATGTCCCGTAAAGTGGCATCTGCACCGTCGTAAATGGCGATATTTAGAAAATCCCCGGTCATCATATACCATTCCTGTATAACTAAACGTAAATTTTTTACAAATTGCTCTTGCCCTGAAATTAAACATAAAATCCGCTTTTGCAATGGAAATGCAGTGAGCTCTGAAAAAATTGGTGATTGCACAAGCCAATGATAAAGCTGCAAGTTCGAATCGAAATTGGAAGGTTCAATTAAAACGAATTTTGATTGTGCCGAATGAATAATTTGGGGTGAATTTAAAAATAAATCAACATACATTCGGGCATCTGTTTGTACTTTATTGGCAAATGGGACGGTCCTTTCTAGTGTTGGCAATGTCACCAATGTTGATTTTAGCTGCTCTAAAGGAATAGGCTTCACAAATAATTGCTTTGCTTGCAGCGAGATTGCTTTCATCGCATGTTGGAAAATAGGTTGCGCGGTAAAACAAATGATGTGAACTGGTCGGTTTTTTAATAGTTTCTCAATATGTGCTGTAACGAGTGATACGTCGAGTATAAGAACGGTCGGCTCAAACGAATGAAGCATCTGTTCTAAATTCATTGCATCTGTTATTCCTGAAAATTGCATCCCACTCGAAAAGTAATTTTTTAAATACCACTCAATTCCCTGTATTTCAACTTGATCACGTTCAAGTAATAAAATGCGCATCAACGGCATACCACCTTATAAAAATACTATTTTAAATAAAATTACTATTAATAATTAATAAATACGTTATTACTATATAAATTTACTATAATGACGTAAGTTTTTCCATTTATTCCGAATTGAAAGAAATTTATAGTGATACAAAGGGGTGGAAGAATGACAAATTATCAACAGGAACAAAATCAAGGGGTCGGAAAGGTTGGAAAATCCGAATTATCTTTATTTTTGAAAATGATTATTTGCAGTTTCATTGGGATTTTTAGTTTCTTTATATCGTTTGAATGGAATGGGAAGAAAACGATTTTAGTCGATCATGTTGTGAATGCGGTTTCTACTTACACACCAGCATTAGTGAACGGCTATGTCTTAATTTTACTTGTGCTTGGTGCAGGATATCCATTTATCACGAAGAAGTGGAAAACTTCTAACGTAACGATGGTACTATCTATATTTAAAATAGGTGGACTTGTAGCAGGTGTCATGCTTATTTTTGGCTTTGGACCAGCTTGGTTATTTAATCCAGATATCGGTCCATTTTTATTAGAAAAATTAATTAAGCCAGTTGGTTTAGTTATTCCGATTGGATCTATGTTTTTAGCGTTACTTGTTTGTTATGGATTGCTTGAGTTCATAGGGGTACTCATGCAGCCAATTATGAAGCCTGTTTTCAGAACACCGGGTCGTTCGGCAGTAGATGCGGTTGCTTCATTTGTAGGAAGTTATTCAGTAGGCTTAATTTTAACGAATCGTGTGTATAAAGAAGGAAAATATACAGCACGTGAAGCGGCCATTATTGCAACGGGCTTCTCCACAGTTTCGGCAACATTTATGGTCATTGTCGCGAAAACATTAGATTTAATGGAACATTGGAATACGTTTTTCTGGGTAACGCTCGTAGTGACATTTATCGTAACGGCCATTACAGCGCGTATTTATCCGTTAAACAAAATTAAAGATGAATATTATGAAGGTGCGACACCACAACCAGAAAAACTGGTGACAAAAGATCGTTTAAAAACAGCTTGGACAGAAGCGGTGGAGGCAGCGGGTAATACGCCATCATTAGGAAAGAACTTATATATTCATTTAAAAGACGGCCTAATTATGGCGATGGGTGTCATTCCTTCTATTTTATCAATTGGTTTACTAGGTTTGGTCCTTGCTATTTATACACCATTATTTGATTGGTTAGCATATATTTTTGCGCCATTCACGTATTTATTGCAAGTTCCAGAGCCGATGTTAGCAGCGAAAGCGATGTCTGTGTCAATTGCTGAGATGTTTTTACCAGCAGTAATTGTAGCGGGTGCTGATATGGTGACGAAGTTTATTATTGCGGTTATTTCGATTTCAGCTATTTTATTCTTCTCGGCGGTAATACCGGTCATTTTATCTACTGATATTCCGTTAACAATTCGCCAAATGATTATTATTTGGTTCGAGCGTGTTGTCTTAACACTTATTCTCGTAACACCAATCGCGTTCTTTTTATTTTAGAGATTAATAATTGAGCTTATGAAACTAACATAAGATTAGAATGAATAACTAACTAAGGATACGTCGCCTCCCACGGCAGCGACGCACTTAATTAGAGGAAGCCTTTTTAGAACGAGAAACTTTTTTCGAGGCTGGCCTTGCACAAAGCACAAAGATGAGTCGTCCAGATTTGTGACAACAAAGCTGTGCGCCTCATGTGCTTAGCCAGCCTAAATTAGCACATATTTTATGAAGTATGCTCTATTCGAAACAACATCACGTAATACGTCTAAGGAAAACTACCAAATAGGCGTAATAAACTAGTAACTTTAAAGGAGAGATTTATAATGGTATTTAAAACAAACATTCGTGCACCAAGAGGTAATGAATTAACATGCAAAGGGTGGACACAAGAAGCAGCGATGCGTATGTTAATGAACAACTTAGATCCGGAAGTTGCAGAAAATCCAGATGAGTTAGTTGTTTATGGCGGTATTGGTAAGGCGGCTCGTGATTGGGAAAGCTTCGACAAAATGATTGAAACATTAAAAGTATTAGAAGACGATGAAACAATGCTTGTACAATCAGGTAAGCCAGTTGCGGTATTTAAAACACATGAAAACGCACCACGCGTATTAATTGCAAACTCAAACATAGTGCCAGCATGGGCGAATTGGGACCATTTCTATGAATTAGAAGAGCGCAACTTAATGATGTATGGTCAAATGACGGCGGGCTCATGGATTTATATCGGGGCGCAAGGCATTTTACAAGGGACATATTTAAGCTTTGTAGAAGCAGGGAAAAAGAAATTTGGTACACCTGATTTACGTGGGAAATTCATTTTAACAGGTGGTATGGGCGGTATGAGTGGTGCACAACCACTTGCTGGTAAAATGGCAGGCGCGGTTATTTTAGTTGTAGAAGTAGATCGTACGCGCATTGAACGTAAAATTAAAGAGGGTTACTGTGACTATCTAGTTGAATCAGTAGATGAGGCGATTGAGCTTGTGAATAAGCTAGTTGCTGCGAATGAGCCGGCTTCAATTGGATTAGTAGGAAACTGTGCGGATGTAAACCGCGAATTATTAAACCGTGGCATCATTCCGGATTTCGTAACAGACCAAACTTCTGCGCATGACCCGATTAATGGCTATGTTCCAAATGGCATGACGTTAGAAGAAGCATTAAAACTACGTAAATCAGATGTAAAAACATATGAGCGTCTTGCAAAAGAAACGATGGCAGAACATGTTCGCACAATGCTTGAATTCCAAGAAGCAGGTGCTGAAACATTCGATTACGGAAATAATATTCGTGCTTATGCAAAAGAAATGGGCGTAGAAAATGCCTTTGATTTCCCAGGTTTCGTACCAGCTTATATTCGTCCGTTATTCTGTGAAGGTAAAGGACCATTCCGCTGGGCAGCATTATCGGGAGACCCTGAGGATATTTACAAAACAGATAAGCTTGCACAAGAAATGTTTGCAGAAGATGAAGGGTTAGTAAATTGGATTGATATGGCGCAAAAAATGGTGAAATGGCAAGGTTTACCGGCACGTATTTGCTGGTTAGGTTATGGTGACCGCCATCGTTTCGCATTAAAAGTAAATGAAATGGTTGCTAATGGCGAATTAAAAGCACCAATCGTATTTGGTCGTGACCATTTAGATTCAGGTTCAGTTGCTTCACCAAACCGTGAAACAGAATCAATGATGGACGGCTCAGATGCTGTATCAGATTGGCCATTATTAAACGCATTAGTAAATACAGCAGGTGGCGCAAGCTGGGTAAGCTTACATCATGGTGGCGGTGTAGGTATGGGTTATTCACAGCACGCAGGCCAAGTATTAGTAGCGGACGGCACACAATTAGCAGCAGATAAAATTAATCGCGTATTAGTAGCAGATCCAGGGATGGGCGTTGTACGTCACGCGGATGCGGGCTATGAAATCGCGATTCGTACAGCAAAAGAAAAAGGCGTTAATATGCCGATGCTAAAAGGATGATGAACTGTGGCAATTTTAATTAAAAATGCAAATGAAGTCATTACCATGCAGTCAAATGTAGAAGGCCCTCGTCGCAAGGAACAGATGAGTGAGCTTGGACTGTTGAAGGATGTATGTGTACTTTTAGATGGCGAACAAATCATGATGATTGCACCACTTGAAGAACTTGAAGCAACATTTCCGCACTTAGTACAAAGTGCGGAAGTGATTGATGCAACTGGGAAAATTGTTATGCCAGGGCTTGTAGATTGTCATACGCATTTAGTACATGGCGGTACACGTGAGCATGAATTGAATATGCGTCTTTCTGGAAAAACGTATATGGAAATTATGAATGCTGGTGGTGGTATTCATTACACAACGACAAAAACACGCGAAGCAAGCTTTGATGAACTGTATGACAAAACGTACAATCACTTAAATGACTTTTTACGCTACGGCATTACAACAGTCGAGGCAAAATCTGGCTACGGGCTTGATTGGGAAACGGAGAAGAGACAATTAGAAGTTGCAAAAAAATTGCAAGAAACACATGTGGTAGATGTTGTATCAACTTTTATGGGTGCTCATGCAGTGCCAGCTGAGTATAAAGGGAACGAGGAAGCGTTTGTTGAGCTAGTCATCAATGATATGCTTCCAAAAGTTGCTGAGCTTGGTTTGGCGGAATTTAACGATGTGTTTTGTGAGAAAGGTGTATTTACGCCAGAGCAATCACGCCGTATTTTAGAAGCGGGGAAAGCATACGGGTTAACACCGAAAATTCACGCGGATGAAATTGAACCTTATGAGGGTGCGGAATTAGCTGCCGAAGTAGGTGCTATTTCAGCGGAACATTTACTCGTTGCTTCAGATGAAGGCATTGAAGCTATGGCAAAAGCAGGTACGATTGCGGTGTTATTACCGGGAACTGCCTTTTTCCTTCGCGCACCTTATGCAAGAGGTCGCTTAATGGTGGATAGCGGTGTACCAGTTGCCATTTCGACTGATTTTAATCCGGGTTCATCTCCTACGATTAGCTTGCCGTTCGTTCAAAATTTAGCTTGTATGAATATGGGTATGACGATGGAAGAAGTGCTTTGTGCGACGACGGTGAATTCAGCGTATGCGATTAATCGCGGCGAGGAAATTGGCACGCTAGAAAAGGGTAAAAAAGCGGACGTAGTTATTTTAAATGTGCCGAACTATAAACAAATGCAGTATTTCTATGGCATGAATCATACGGACACTGTTATTAAAGCAGGGAAAGTAGTTGTGCAAGGGGGAAGCTTATTGTGAGTCAGTATCTCATTTCACCTGCTACAACATGGAATCGTGTCGATCACGAGGATATGAAAGTAAAGGACTGGATTGAGCCAAGCTACGCACAATTAGACAATCGATTTGATATCGTGATAACGGGTGTTCCGTTATCACGTTCTTCGATTAGTGCATCAGCTGCTTCAGAATATCCAGATAGTTTCCGCAAAAGCTGGAACTTTTTCACGACGTATTCGATTGATGAGGACGTTGATTTCCGTACGTTACGCATTGCCGATGTAGGCGATGTCAAAATGCATGGTACGAATATTCTACAATGTCATGAAAACATTGAACATGCGATGACAGATATTCAAAATAATTGCCCAAATAGCTTTTATGTTCAAATTGGTGGTGATCATTCGATTACAGCGCCAATTATCCGCTCGCTTGCAAAGCATACAGGGAAACGAATTGGGATTGTACAATTTGATACGCATTTAGATTTACGCTCTACTGAAAGTGATGGTCCGTCAAATGGTACACCGATTCGCCAACTGCTGGATGCGGGGATTATTCGTGGGGAAGATGTTTATAACATTGGACTTCATGGCTTTTACAATGCACCAAGTTTAATGAAAGCTGCGAACCATTATGGGGTAAATCGCATTACGTTAAAGCAATTCCGTAAAAATGGTGCAGAACAACAAATTGCTGAAGTGATGAAGGAGCTACAGGACAAGGTCGACATTGTGTATGTAACGGTTGACATGGATGTGCTTGATATTACATACGCACCAGGTGTCCCAGCTTCGACGCCAGGTGGGATGCGTACAGATGAGCTATTTGATTTATTGTATGAAGTAGGGAAATACGACATCGTGCGCGGCATGGATTTTGTATGCTTAGACCCGCATCGTGATACAAGTGAACAGCAAACTGTGAAGGCGGGAACTTATGCGTTTTTAACAGCGATGGTTTCTAGGTTTGTGCATTTGAAATGAATGTAGAGTGTAACCACTTAACTGAGGTTACGCTTTTTTTATATGTAAAGTGGGAATAATTTGAAACCTATCTTTATATTTTTCGTAAATAGTAAATAACTGTTTATGTGGAAAGGGAAGAATGTATGCGAATGGTTATGTAAGTTGTATGTAGCACTTTATAATCGGGTGGATAAAAAAATGCGAAGGACGTGGAGCCAATGATTGAGGTAAAAGGTCAGTACACCGATGCAGTGATTTACACGAATAACCCGCAAGAAGCTGCCATCTTGCAAATTAAGGAGTTGGTCAATCAGCCTTTTATGCAAGGGGCCAAGGTGCGCATTATGCCAGATTACCATGCGGGAAAAGGTTGTGTCATTGGTACGACAATCGCATTAAACAATCGAGTTGTGCCAAATTTAGTAGGTGTGGATGTTGGCTGTGGTGTGCTCGTTTCAGAAATTGGCACGGGGAAAATCGATTTTAATATGCTAGATGAAACAATTCGTCGCTTTGTTCCGAGTGGTAATGCGATTCATGACAATGTGGATAAAATGAATGTAACCGAAACATATACAAATGAAGCATTTATTGCGCGCGGCTTGCAAGATGATTATACGAATCGTTCACTCGGTACGCTGGGTGGGGGCAATCATTTCATTGAGCTCGCACAAGACGATACAGGCATGCACTATTTACTCATTCATACAGGCTCGCGTTATGTAGGGGCGAAGGTGGCAAGTTGGCATCAAAAGCGTGCATTTGAGTCATTGCGGCACGGAGATTTAACGGAAAAGATAAATCAGTTAAAAGAGCAAGGCCGTCATCAGGAAATTCAGGCGATGATTCATGCTTTCAAACTAGAAAATCCAGTTGTGCCGAAATATTTGGCTTATTTAGAAGGCGGCTTGTTTACGGATTATATTGCGGATATGAAGCTAGCGCAGCAATTTGCACACGATAATCGCAAGCTGATTGCACAAATCATTGCTGCTCATATGAAATGGGAATATCGTTCACAGTTTGATTCGGTGCATAATTATATTGATACAGATTCGATGATTTTACGCAAAGGGGCTGTTCGCGCGGCAAGTGGGGAGCAGTTGGTCATTCCGATGAATATGCGTGATGGTTCATTAATTTGTATCGGGAAGGGCAGTGCAGAATGGAATGAATCCGCGCCACACGGAGCAGGTCGAATTTATTCACGCACAGCAGCGATGAAAAATTTATCAATGGATGATTTTAAAGAAACAATGAGCGGCATTTGGACGACTTCTGTATCAGAGGAAACACTAGATGAAGCACCAATGGCATACAAACCGATGCAAGAAATTATTGATCAAATTGGTGAAACGGTGGAAATTCAAAAGCATGTTACGCCGGTATATAATTTCAAGGCGAGTGATAAGTGGGTGAAATAGATGAGTACACAGGCAGAGGGGGGATGCTTGTGTGTTTTTTGTTGTTAAGGAAACTATAGATTTTGGCATTGTGGAGAATTTTTATGTAAAATAATGTTATGGGGTGTTGGAAATGCAATTCGATCATAGAGAAATCAGCAAACGAATATTAAAAGATCATTTTGATGGTTTTTGGCGAATGAATGAAGAAGCATTTCCTGCACAGTACCGCTAAAATATTTAAGAGACGGTTCAAAAAGCTTTGCGATGTGGCACGAAAGATATGAGCCATATTCTATACGAATGTTTAGGCTGTCCATATGATTCCAAGCCTGTATTTGTCTACTTCTCATGTAAAAGTAGATTTTGTAATAAATGTGGTAAGAAATATACAGATGATTGGTCTGAAAAACAACAGGAATTTGTTTTGACGTACCACACATCGTATAGTTTTCGATTAGTAATTACCGATACTTTAAGCGGGTCTGGTGCAAATCTTGAAATCTTAAACTTTCGTGAATAATTCAAGAATAAATAGTGTATTTTAAGAAGTAATTACCGACTTTAAAAAAAGAAACTAAATATTAATAAAAAAATCGCGATAATTCCCCCAAAGAAGAATGGCTTTGAAAAGTAATTATGCCATATAAGTGCATTAAAAAATGCTATTGTGTACGTGATTGATAATATAAACCCGACCATCCATAATGTTCTTTTCATCGCAGATTGCACCTCCAATTATATTTTTCTATTACTTTCTAAAAATATAAAGGTATCTTAGTTTATGGAGTTACGTCAGAAAAGCCATTCGAATATCCAAGTAATTAAATATAAAGGCACAGCTACAATAATTACACCAGCTAAAAAATACGCGAAATACCTGAGTATTATCAAAATAGCCTTCGCTAAATCATCTATAAAACTCATCGGCACTTTTTTCTCCTTTCTAATGAATTTAATCCTTAAACATTCGACAATGGCTATATTTATGCTACTTTAAATCGCAGTATTTACTATTAAGTTATAGCAATCAAAAGTAAAAAAGCTCATTTCAAAGAGTATTAGTATACTACTTGAAACGAGCATAGGGGTTATGTTGATTTCTTGGCATATAATATTAAGTATTTGCCAATCGTTCATTTACTTTCATTTGAATATTTTGTAATGCCCGGACGGATATTGGACACTTGGTGCCATTTACCAATTCGACGTATTTTGTCTTTTTGTCGATTTGGACTACATGCTGGAGATTGATTATAAAACTTTTATGGCATCTGAAAAAAGTTGGGTGAATTTGTTCAATATCTTTCAGTTTACCGTAAAATTCGTATATGCCATTCTTTTCTGACAGGATAATTTTATGGATCGTTGTAGATGTTTCAAAATAATAGATGTTTTCGTAAGGAATATTTTTTATTAATTCACCCATCTTAACTTGAAAAAAATCAAAGTTTTGAGTTTGTCCTAATTGTTTATAACGCTGAATAGAGCTCTCGAATGTGGCAATTAAGCGATCTGAAAAGCTTCCATCTGTACGTTTCAAAATATAATCTAATGCGGCTATTTTATATTTAAACGTTAATTTAAGGATTTCTGAATAATCTGTTACAAATATAATACTAGCTAAAGGATCCTTTTTTCTAATTTCACTTGCAAGTTGAAGACCAGTACTACCTGCCCCTAATTCAATATCCAAGAAGTAGCAATCCGCGTTGTTTTGCTCGATGAAATTTAAAACTTCTTCGGCATTAGAAGCTACTAATACAATTTCTACGCTTTGGTGGTTTATCATAGCGTAGTTTTTTAACCTGTCATGAATCATTTTTTGTTGTTGTGGATTATCTTCACAAATAACAACCTTCATAGAACCCCCCTATTCGATTATGATAATTTGAGTAAACAATCCATTTTCTACAGTTGTATTTAACGTGACATTCGGATAATTATTCAGGATACTTTTAACAGTGCTTAATCCTTTTCCGCGATTTGCTCCCTTTGTTGAAAAGCGCTCTGTAAATAATTGCTCTATATTGACCGGTTCATCGACCGTAGTATTTTCAATAATAATCATTATGGAATCCGCAGTACTTTTAAAAAACGCGATGCCAATTTCTTTTTGAGCATCTGTGTGAGCATTCGCTTCGATCGCATTATCAAAAAAGATGCCTAAAATTCGGGCGATATCAATAATATTCATATTGATGTCGTCAATTTCATCAGCTATTTCAAGGTCGACTAATATGCCTTCTTTTTCAGCTTGCAATGTCTTTGTTAAAATCAATCCTTTAATTCCTGTAATGTTTAACTTAGATATGTTCGCCAGCTGCTCATTTCTTTTTAATGTATCTTCTTCAGCTGTGAAAATATGCTTTTTAAAATATTTTTTTAACCCGTCAAAATCATCTATTTCAATATAGCCTTGCATCGTAAATAAGATGTTCGCATGGTCATGGCGAAACTTTTGCATATCATTATTGATTAACTCCATCGAATGCATATAGTCTGTAAATTGTTCGGTTTCGAATTGGATTTTTTGGATATTATTTTCTTTTTTAATATTTTTAGTTGTGAAATAAAGAACAAATAACATAATTGTAAAATAAAAAAACTGTGTAATAATATTAAATTTTAGTAGGCTATCTTGTGAAAAATATTCTGTTAAATAAATATTAATATAGAAGGTACTCATCGTTACAAATGCTATAAACATAATGAGTATGTAGGGACTTTTATTTGTGCCAAACACTATGTAAATCCGTCTCGTTACTAAATGATAAATGACGGTACTTATTATAAATAAAATAATAAATATACAATATTGTTCTGAAATTCCTGGTAGGAAATCATAAGGCAAAGCTTTCATCGCGTATTGTGAAACATTATCTGATATAACACCAATAATCACGACGAAACATAGATGAATCAGTGTAAGATATTTTTTCGTTAACCAATAAAAATACAAAAAGAAACTTATAATGATGAAAAGAATCCCTTGCCACTGACCAATCCAAAGAAAAATAAGGAGCGGGCAAATAACCGCTAAAGCATAAACTAAAATATGCTTATGGTTAATTTTTAGTTGTGCGATAAAGGTTATTGCCCAAAATATTAAAACAAACTCAGTAATTAAATATAAAAGCTTCATGTGTTACTCCGCCTTAAGTTATTCTTTTGATGCAAATGGATGTTTTTCTAGCAACTCATTTGGAACCTTTTTTTCATGAAATATTGACGTACATCCTGTAACTGTTGCTGAACCACCTACTGCCACTAAAACTGCTGCCATTTTTGATACAAAAAACGTTAAGTTACTTAATTTCTTCTCTTTTTTCATTTTCGAATCTCTCCTTTAATGTTTGTACAATCAACATAATGACTTCTATAAATATACCATAAGCAATGAAAGCTTTTATTTCTAATGGACTAAAATAAAACACCACAATTACGAGAAGTAATCGAATCTTTATTTTTTTACGTAAATAACTTCGGTGTTTTTGATTAATGATAGGCTGGTTTACTGTTCCTTTTGGTGCAAGTGTAAAGGTGATTGCCACAAGGATACCCATGCCTATGTATAAATAAGTTAATGGAAAATTTATATTTAAATTAGCTAAATAATAAGCTGCTCCAGGAAATGAAATCGCGCTCCAAATAAGACATGTATATAAACTATGGAAATGGTAGCCTAAACACACTTGTCGTAAAAGAAAGAAGGTAATATGAATAATTAAAGTTGGAACAATACAATTTAATAAAAAGGCAATTATATAGATGAATAGTAACTTGTAAAGTTCAGATAGAATGATTTGAACGCCAAACTTCAACTTTTCTCGTTCAAGGAATGAATAATGTTCTTGATTTAAAAAGTTAAATAGGGTGGTTTCTAGTCTATTCATATAGTATCCCTCCCCACGAAATAGTGATTTAAGACTAACCATATATCCAAAAAAATCATTTTTGTTAGTACAATTATATCATTATATTACATATAAAGTTTTCGTTTGTCATTATCGTTCGTTTTTTTATAATAAGCGTTAGAAAAATGGGGGTAATTAGTCCGTTTTTCATAGGCAACCATATATTTTCGAAAAAAACATCCATACATAGTGAAATGATATCGCTCGTCAACCCGTTATAGTTAATGAAGGAGGGAAAATGATGGACGATCAAGTAATTATTAAAAAAGTATTAGCAGGGGACAAAAGTGCCTTTGCTGAAATTATTCAAACATATAAAAATCCACTTTATGCCACGATTTTACGCATGACATATGATGCACAGCTCGCTCAGGACCTTGTACAGGAATCATTTATAAAAATTTATGAACAGCTAGCGCACTATAAAGCTACTGGTTCATTTAAAAGCTGGTTATACCGCGTAGCAATTAACCATTGTGTTGATGAACTACGAAAAAAATAGTACCAATATAAAAATGAACCAATTGAAGATGAACAGCTCGTTGGAAAAAATCATCCTGAAGTGGTGTATTTGAAAAGGGAAAGGGAGCGGCAATTAGAACGATTGTTGAGCCAATTATCCGAGCAGGAACGAATGATTTTATTACTACGCTATAACAATGAATGCACCTATGAAGAAATTAGTGAGTTGCTGCGCATTTCAGTATCGGATGTGCGCAACAAATTGCATCGTTCAAAGAAAAAAATGCGCCAACAAGTAAAAGAGGGAGGCGAATATTATGAATTGTCCGAGCGTGGATAAGCTATCGCAATATGTGGATCAATTATTAAATCAAGAGGAACAGAAAAATGTTGAAGAACACCTAAAACAATGTGTGAGTTGTCAGCAAATTGTTGCGTTATTTGAAGGAGAAGAACAATTTATAAAAGACACACTTCAAGCTCCAACATTACCAGATGATTTTGAAGAGAAAATTTTAGCACAAGTGAAGCCGTATAAGAAAAAACGAGCTTTTTGGAAAGTAGGATCAGGTGTCGCGGCGGCAGCGGTTTTGTCCGTTGGTATTTTAACAGCGGTCAGTCCGAGCTTTGCGCAATTAATTACCAGTTTCTTTGCAACAGAGCAGGTAGATTCAGGCTTTCATGAGGCAGAAATGCTTGGTTTTGTTGAGGACGTGAATTATGAAGCGACGGACAACGGGCTAACTGTCCGAATTAATGAGGTGATGGCAGATACAACACGAATTGCCTTCACGTACCAAGTCATCGATAAAAATGGCAAGGTAAAAAATCCGCATATTGAAAATTGGAATGAAAAGAATAACATGAAATTTATGAATAAATCGAATGAGGAATTGCCGCAAGAAGATTACGGTTCGTGGCACTACAAAGAAGGGGATATTGGCCTTTTCGAAATGAGGACACCAAATGTTTCGGAAGACGTTATATTAAAATGGCAAATCCGAGACATTAATGGCAAAGAGGGAACTTGGGATATGGACATTCCGATCCCAATCGAAAAAGCATTAGCCTCCATGACAGAGCTTGATTTACAAAACGCAACGTATGCACAACAAAATGTAAGTGTTACATTTGAAAAAGTGCGATTTTCGCCATCCGCAACGGAAATTAGTTATACAACCGCCTTTACAGAGCCGTTAAAAGAAACGAAATTATCGGCAAAAGAACATGGGCAACCAAAAGTAGAAGTGGCTTATACAATTGAAGATGAAAATGGTGCGCTACTTGCAACGAATTTCCCGTATAGCTTTTATTTTGATAACGGTCAAGGAGCCATTTCAGGATTTGGTTCCACTTCAGATGATCAACAACAATTTAGCCAAAAGGAAATGTTTGTCCCGATAAAAGCAGAAAAACCATCTATTGTTGTAGCAGGTTTTTTAAATCATGAAATGGTTGAGGAATCTGTAAAAATTTATCCTCCAGATTTGAAAAATAAGGAGAAAGACAAACCATTGCTTGTATTTAACGGTGAGCCGATAACGGTTAAGTCCATGGGGAAAGTGACGAAAACAGGATGGCGAATGGAATGGCCATTTTTACTGCGAGAACGTTATGTAGAAATAACGATTGACTATGACCGAGAAAAAATAAAAGAGGAGCTGGATAGCTGGGTTTTAGAGAATTCCAAGGGTGAGTTGTATACGATTTATAATAGTGGAGACCGTTTGCTCGTATATGGGGTGGATTCTTTAGACGAGGAATTTACGCTTCACCTGACGAAAGTTGTGAAGTTTAATCCGTTGGAAGAACCTTGGCGTATTCCGCTTTATGAATAAAAAAGACGTAGCTCTTAAAAAAATGAGAGCTATGTCTTTTAATTTTTTTGTAAGTAAATTAAGAAAGTAGTGCCACTATTTAATGTACTTTTTACCTGGATTCGTCCATTATGGGCTTGGATAAAGCGATAGGCAATAGCTAAACCTAAACCTGTACCACTACTTTTACTTGTTGTAGTAGTACCCCGATAATATTTTGTGAAAAGTTGATCAATCGTTTCTTTATCCATCCCTATTCCATCATCATCGATTTTTAATACAATTTCATTTGAGCTTAGTTGTGATATGAAAAAGGTAATCGTTGTTTTAGGTGGATTATGTACGATAGTATTCACTAAAATATTCTGGATGGCTCTTTGTAATAGCACTGGGTCGAACTGTATGTTTAACATTTCTATCTCGGCTTCAAAAATAATTTGAGTGTCGTGATAGCGTGGGTCCATTTTAAAATCCTCTAGTACACCTTGAATAAATGTAACGATATCTTCCGTTTTAAAGAAAATAGGTACTGTTTGTTCTGGTGAATCGATTAAAGCGACATGCTGTAAATCGTTAATTAACTCTTCGATATGCTGCCCCTTATCTGCAATTTCACCTATAAATGTTTGCTGTTCTTCGGTTGACCATTCATAAGAAGGGTTGAGCAGTAATGTAGAATAGCCATTAATATAAGTTAATGGTGTTTTTAAATCGTGGGAAATACCTGCAATCCAATCTAGTTTTGCTTCATCAATTTTCTTGCGATGCTGCTCTGTTGCTTGTAAATTATCATGAAGCACACCTAAATCGACAATAATATTTTTATAAATTAAATACCTTAGTTTGATTTTCCCGTTCTTGTTATAAATTTTCCGATCAAAGATGTCTTTATCAAATTCACTGGTTGTTAAATGTTGAATCCATTTTTGAATGGACCATAGAGGGCTAGCAAAATACCATGCAAAAAGGGAACTACAAGTAACGATTTGTAATGTAAATACGATAATAACGGTTAGCGTTGCATATGGGTTGTCTTCCGTAAAACCAAGGAAAGGTAAGAGTATTTCTATAGTCACTGCCATGGCAATTGTCATTGTACATACCCAGAAGATAATTCCCAAAAGAAAATAAATTATGAAAAGAACCATATTATAAATCCCTTTTAATCGGTGGAATGAACTTATAACCTAACCCACGCATATTGACGATGATTGTTGGATTTTTTGAGTGATCCCCTAGTTTTCTTCTAATTTTGGAAATATGCATCGCAACCGTTTTTTCATCTCCCCAAAATTGTTCTCCCCATACACGCTCATATAGCTGAGATGAAGTAAAAAGCTGATTTGGATGTTTAAAGAAAAATGTCATAAGCTCAATTTCTTTTGCAGTACATATGACAACTTCATCATGTACTTTTAATAGCGCTTGTGTCGGATCGAAAAAAATAGTTGGAAATTGATAAATTTCGGGTAGCGATGATTTTGTTTCATAAAGCTTTTGACGTCTGAGTATCGAATTTATGCGTGCAACAACTTCGAGCGGGTTAAATGGTTTTGTAATATAATCATCACCCCCAATACCTAGGCCAAGAAGTTTATCGTAATCGGTTGAGCGCGCTGTAACGAAAATAATAGGTGCCAATGAATGCTTGCGTATTTCCTGACAAAGATCAAAACCATTACAATCCCCTAACATGACATCGAGCAAAATAATATCATATGATTGCTGTTTTACTAATGACAGTGCATCCATACCTGATGTAGCTGTTGTTATATTTAAAAAGTGTTCCTTCATTAATGTAATTTTCAGTAACGTTAAGATTCCTTCTTCATCGTCTACTAATAAAATTCGACTGTCCTCCATTTTTTCACCACCATCAAATTGTAGATATTTAATTATAGCGTATCATAATTCTCATCATTAATTTCCATAAAAATATTCCCTGAAGTTTAATTACAGTTTACTTAAATTTTACTTTCATTTTCTATGCTTATTGTAAGTTGCTAAACGGCGTATTGAATGGAGGAAGGAAAATGAAAATATCAATTCATAATGTAAGTCGGAAATATGGTCAGCATGTAGCCATTAAGGAGTTAAATCTTGAGTTAACTAATGGGGTATTTGGGTTACTAGGTCCGAATGGTGCTGGAAAATCAACTTTAATGAAAATGCTTGCCACTATTGAAAGGCCGTCTGCTGGAAAAATCTATGTTAATGAATTGGATATAACGAAGTCACCAAAACAGATACGTAAGCAATTAGGCTATTTGCCACAAGATTTTGGGATTTATCCGAACATGACACCGATAGAATTTTTAGAGTATATGGCGGTAATGAAAGGTCTAACAGCTAAATCAGCTAAAATACGCATTCTCGAACTACTGGAGTTATTGAATCTTGAACAGCATCGAAACCGGATGATTGGTAGTTTCTCTGGGGGAATGAAGCAACGGGTTGGAATCGCACAGTCTTTATTGAATGATCCGATGTTATTAATTGTCGATGAGCCAACAGTTGGCCTAGATCCACAAGAACGCATTAATTTTAGAAATCTACTAGCATCACTTTCAACAAATAGAATTATTATTTTATCTACACATATTGTATCTGATATTGAAAGTTTGGCTACTAATATAGCGATACTTGTGAAAGGCGATTTGCAAGTTCAGGCAACACCAGAAGCGTTAATCCAACAAGTTGAAAATAAGGTTTGGCAAAGTGTCATTCCTTCAAGCACTCTAGCGGAAGTGCAAAAGAAATTTATAGTAAGCTCAATGGCACACCGTAGTGATGGCTTACATGTTCGTATTGTTAATGAACATAAGCCCTTGCAAGATGCGATAATAGTGGAGTCTTCTTTAGAGGATGCGTACTTGTATCACGTAGTAAAGAAGGTTGAGCGGATATGAAAATAATTATGAATTCCGTACTGATTGCGAAAGGGCATTTACTTACACAAACGAGGTCTTATACGTTTTTTTTAATCATTGGTTTAACACTTTTTTAAGTTACTTATTCATTCCAAGTGCTGACCGACATTATGAAGTGTTTTACATTGGTGGAGTACGAGGGGTTTATAACTCAGCCTGGCTCGGGGGCATGCTTGCCATGGTCAGCAATTTGCTATTATGGTTATTCGGTTTTTACTTTTTAAGAGGAACCATTAGTAAGGATGAGCAGCTACGTGTAGCACCGTTCATTGCGACTTCGCCAATTACAAAGAGCGCATACATTTGGACAAAGGTTTTGGCAAATTTTATTATATTGGTCATCATTAGCGCATCATTGCTGTTTTCGTTTATGTTTATGCAAATTATTAGAGCAGAGGACACAGACATTATATGGGGAGATTATTTGATGCCCTACTTTTGTCTGACCCTTCCATCTTTATTTCTTTTGGCTTCTCTTACGATTGTTTTTGATGTGATTGGGTGGCTAAAAGGTACTTTAGGAAACGTTATTTTTTTCTGCATGTGGATAGCAATTAGTGTATTATCGATTTCATTTTCAAATGTACTGCTCGATTTATTTGGATTAAATACAATTTTGTCAAACATGGTCAATGATGCGGCCCAAGTATTCCCGTTTTTAAAGGATAGTGACAGTGGGGGAAGTTTTGGCTATTACCCAGTAGCGAATGTCTTAACATTCACATGGGAAGGGATTGTATGGACAAAGGAAATGTTGATAAGTGTTTTTCTTTGGGGATTCATTGCAGTATGTAATATTTTGTTAGCGATAGTATCGTTTAATCGTTTTCAAAAGCAAAGGCAACTTACATCTGGTCCTAAAAAGCAGGAAGTAATTGAATTAACAAGAAAGCAAGTAGATGCGCGGGTATTATCACCAGTACAGTTCGAGCAATCAATCTACTATGCTCGATTGATTATTGGTGAGTGGAAGGTCTTACTGAGAGGGTATTCTAAATGGCTATATGGGATTTTAATTATTTCTATTATTTTAAGTTTTGCCTTACCAATGAATATTTTAATAAGTTGGTCACCGTTATTCATGTTATTCCCACTTGCTATTTGGTCAAAAATGGGTACGGTAGACACTACTAATCGAACGGAACAGTTAATACTGTCCACGTTTAATGCATCAATAAAATATTTTATTACATGGCTTTCTGGTCTATTTATCACGCTCATTTATTCGTTCGGATTTGTTTTACGACTTAGTTTAGCTGGGGATACTCGTGCGGGGATTGCTTATGTAATTGGGATTATGTTTATTGTGACATTGGCGATTACGCTAGGCTATTTCACTAAATCAAGAAGGGTCTTTGAATCAATTTATCTTTTACTATGGTATATGGGACCAGTTAATCAAATCCCATATTTAGATTTCGCAGGGCTTTCTACAAATCATTCGTTACAGTATTTTATTATTTCTATATTTTTAATGGGTAGCGTAGTTATTTTACAAAAGAAAAGAAAAGAAAAGAAAAGAAAAGAAAAGAAAAGAAAAGAAAAGGATGGGATATGGGATGAAATATAAACTATTAGGTATTATAGGTGCGGTAATTATCTCCACTGTTATATTGATCGGCTTTGTGATAACTAAGGAAGATTCAAAAACATCGACGCAGTATAATATCGACAATATTAATACGATTGAAGTTCAAACAAATGCTTCAAATATCGTATTTGTTGCATCTGAAAATAGTGAGGTCACAGTGCAAACTTCTGAAAAAATGAAGGTAGATACTACGATTTCAGGCGATACTTTACGTATTGTATCAGACGGTACAGGGAACGGAATTGTAAATTTAAAGAATGGAGAAATACTAATAGATATACCAACAAGTGCATTGCTTAGGCTAATCGCAAATACAGATTCTGGGGAAATACATGTAGAGGACATTGGTTTATCTAGCTTAAAAGCAACGTCGATATCAGGGGAAATTACTGTTAAACGACTAACTGATCAATTTACGATTGTTAATGAATCGGGTAACGTTGAAGTAGCATCGATTGGAGATTCAATCGGGCATAGCAACATAAAGACTAATTCTGGCCATATTAATGTACAGTTTTTAGAAAAACCACAAGCTATAACTGCGGAAACAAAGTCAGGGAAAATAACAACCGCCTTATTTCCAGCTGCTAGTATTAAATCACAGAATGCTGGCTATATACTACAAGAGGGACTTGAGACAGAAGAGGATTTTTTACAGCTAAATAGTATAACGGGGAATATTAATATTCACTAAAATATTTGCTATATAAATTGAACTAAAGAACCCATCTTTTATTAAAGATGGATACCCCCAGAAAAGAACATAAATTCCTTTCGTTTTCTGTTGTGGAGTATTCTAAATAGATAGCTGACTAAATTGTATGGCTATGAATTTGAACACTTTTAGTCATATATATAAAATACATCTTTGTTGTGGAAGGGCTTTCATTGTGTTTGTTTCAAAAACAATACAAAATGAAAGAAGTAGGGGGACACAATATGAACATACAAGAATTAAACTCATTTTTAACTTTATATAAAAAAGAAACGCAGCAAACGGAAGAGTGGCTAGAACGCCGTCTCATTCAAGCGGTGGACCCACAATTCAGTTTTACAACAGAAGAATTAACTTTTGGTGCGCGTGTTGCTTGGCGCAATAGTAATAAGTGCATTGGTCGATTATTTTGGAATAGCTTAACGGTGTTGGATCAACGTCATTTATTGGATGAGGAAGCGATTTTTGCTGCATTACTGGAGCATATTTCCTTTGCTACGAATAGTGGGAAAATTCGTCCAGTTATTTCGATTTTTGCGCAAAATCGGGTACATATTTGGAATCATCAGCTCATTCGCTATGCCGGCTATGAAACGGCGGATGGTGTGCTAGGTGATTCAGATTCACTCGCTTTTACAAAAACATGTGAAGCACTCGGGTGGCGCGGAGCACGGACAAATTATGATGTGTTACCACTTGTCATTCAATTAGATGACCACCCACCGAAATTTTTTGAAATTCCGAAAGACGATGTAGTCGAAGTGCAAATCGAGCATCCACACTATGATTTTTCGAGCTTACAAATGAAATGGTATGCCGTTCCGATTATTTCGAGTATGCGCTTTAATATTGGTGGAATTGATTTTCAAGCAGCACCGTTTAATGGCTGGTATATGGGCACGGAAATTGGCGCGCGTAATTTAGCTGATGAAGCGCGCTATCATTTCTTGCCAAAAGTCGCACAGCAAATGGGGATTGAAACGACTTTGAATGCATCACTTTGGAAGGACCGTGCACTCGTAGAATTAAATGTAGCGGTGTTGCATTCCTATAAAAAAGCAGGTGTGAGCATTGTCGATCATCATACTGCGGCGCAACAGTTTGAATTGTTTCAACAGCAGGAGCAAAAAGAACAGCGCGAAGTAACAGGGAACTGGACGTGGCTCATTCCACCACTGTCACCTGCGACAACGTCTATTTATCATCAACCGATACCTAATAAAACGAAGAAGCCGAATTATTTTTATCAGCAACTTCCTTATAAATAAACAAAAATCCCCCTCATCCATCAAAGGAATAAGGGGGTTACTTGCGTCATTTATTCAAAATAATATCAATTAATTCATCGCGATCAATTAAATAAACGCCATTAATATCGGCCAGTTTTTTTGCCTGCTTTGTAAAATGGCTATTTGTCACAACCCAAGCTTCAGTCGCATTGTACATTTTGACAGCACCGATAATTTCCTGTACTGCTTTCACACCAACGGAACTAGAATAGCGCTTTGCCTGTACAGCAATGATTTCTTTACCATCGTTTAAGATTAAGTCTGCACCATAATCCCCGCTTGTCGCTGTGTAGCGCACCTTAAAGCCGCGGCGTTTAAATAACTCACCTAAAAAACGTTCGAAATCTTCACCGCTCATCACATCAACTTCACGGATGCCGGATTTGCGTAGCTTTGCTGTTTTTCGCGATCTCCACCAAATTTTAAAAGCGATTAATAATACAAAGTAAAGAGCAATCCCAATGCCGATACCTTGCAATGTTTCGCTAAAATACCAGCCAGCCGCACCTGCCAGGATGATCATGACCAATGTAAAATTAGGCATTCTTTTCTTTCTTCGTCGATTACGTTTACGCAACTTCAATATACTCCTTTAAGTTTTAATGTAAGTAGAGTATACCATAAATGAGCACATACGTTTGCTTTAGATAAATTGCTTTTTCGCGCTTATAAAGGAAGCAATAAATAATAGTGCGGAAGCGATTAAAAATAATGCAATCGGGATTGTCCAACTATTTGTCGCATCATGAACAAAGCCGAATAAAACAGGTCCAATTGCTGCGATTAAATAACCGACAGATTGCGCAAAGCCTGATAAATCAGCAGCTTCGAAGGCTGTTTCTGTTCGCAATGTGAAAAACATAAGGACAAGGCCAAATGAAGAACCGCCTGCAAAACCTAAAAACACCATCCATAATACGGCCAAGCTCGTCCACTCCATTAATACACCAGTAAACCCAATCACATAACAAAGTGAAAAGAAGAGTACAATCGGACGTTGTGATGAAAGTTTTCCAGCAATAATGGGAATGATAAATGTTAATGGAATTTGCGCAAGTTGCATGATAGAGCCCATCCAGCCAGCATCTTGTGCACTCATTCCCTGACTAATGAAAATGTCCGGTAGCCAAGCGCTTGAGCTATAAAAAATGAACGATTGTAAGCCCATCGTTGCGGCAATTGCCCAGGCAAGAGGGGATTTCCACATTTTCTTTTTCGGTGCGTCCGAGCTGGCAAATTTCATTTCTACTTTGTGGTCTTTCAATAAAGGAAGCCAAAAAAGTAATGTTAATATTCCTAAAATAAGTGAAAAGCCAAGTGCAGACTGCCAGCCAAAACCTGATGCAATCGGATAGCTAACACCTGCAGCAAGACCGGCAGAAATATTCATCGACACGGAATAAATCCCCGTTAATATGCCAATATGAAGCGGGAATTTTAGCTTGAAGTAACTAGGGATGAGCACGTTTCCGAAAGCGATAGCAACCCCGATTAGAATTGTCCCTAAAATAAGTAGTGCAGTCGAACCAACTGAACGTAGTAAAACACCTGCACATAAAATAATGACTGAATAAAACAGTGTCCATTCCATGCCAAATTTCCGAGCGATACGAGCGGCAAAAGGTGATACCACCGCAAAAGCAAGTAACGGTATGGTTGTTAAAAAACCAGCGAGAACGTTAGAAATGCCGAGTCCATCTCGTATAAAGGATATGATGGGTCCAACGACTGTTAAAGGTGTTCGGAGTGTTGTCGCAAAAAAAATAATAGCTAGTGTAAATAGCCAAATAGATTTATTAGATAGTAAGTTTTTGTTTGTGTTTGTATCTAGTTTGGAATTCATTTTCCACGCTCCTGTTCTTGAATAAAACCCATTATACCAGACACCACTAATTGTACGAATAATCTAAAAAGAAAGAAAAGTTCGAATCGGTTGCTATCAAAAAAATGGTATGCTAGAATTTGAATCGTTATTGAAATTAAATATTACATTACCTCATGTCAAAATGAGGTAGAGGTCGCAAGCATTAATATTAGTATAGCGGAGATTGAGAAAATCGGTGAAACTATATGAAAGGAATGATTGCCGAAGTGTCATTTTGATTCTCAAAAGATGATGCTGGGGCTGTCTCCGAAAGGAACAGAACTGTCACATGTGTAAACATGTGTTGAGCTATCTTTCAAGTTTGTCTGGTGTTAAATAAAGCCGTCACAAAAACTTGTGGCGGCTTTTTATCTTCATTTAACTCTATACAAACGAAACAAAAAGGAGAATTTTTCATGAGTGAGATAAAAATCGATCAACTTGGTAATAAAAATCAATTAAAAAGAAGCTTGAAAAGTCGTCACATTACGATGATTTCTTTAGGGGGAACAATTGGGACAGGGCTCTTTTTAGCTTCTGGTGGTGCAATTGCACAAGCAGGTCCTGGTGGTGCATTACTTGCCTACGCATTAATTGGTGTGATGGTGTACTTTTTAATGACGAGCTTAGGTGAAATGGCCGCGTATATGCCAACTTCTGGTTCGTTCAGTACGTATGCAACGAAATTTGTTGACCCGGCACTAGGCTTTGCATTAGGTTGGAACTATTGGTACAACTGGGCAATTACGATTGCAGCAGAAATCGCAGCTGTATCGTTAATTATGAAATATTGGTTCCCAAATAGTTCATCGATTACATGGACAATCTTATTTATTGTCGTTGTTCTATCATTTAACTTAATGTCAGTTAAAGCGTATGGTGAAAGTGAATATTGGTTTTCGATGATTAAAGTAGTAACCGTGATTGTATTTATTATTGTCAGCTTCCTGATGATTTTTGGAATTTTAGGTGGCAATGATCCGGTAGGCTTTAAAAACTTCTTCGTTGGAGATGCACCGTTTAATGGTGGTTTCCTAGCAATATTCGGTATTTTCTTAGCGGCAGGTTTCTCGTTCCAAGGGACAGAGATGCTTGGTGTAACAGCTGGTGAAACAGATGATCCAGCAAAAAATATTCCAAAGGCGGTACGTTCAGTATTTTGGCGTATTTTACTGTTCTACATTTTTGCAATTGGTGCAATTGGTTTATTAATTCCGTATACGGATTCACGTTTACTATCAGAAGATATTGCGACAAGTCCATTTACATTAGTATTTGAAAACTTAGGCTTTGCATTCGCGGCATCCGTGATGAATGCGATTATTTTAACAGCGATGCTATCTGCCGGAAACTCTGGTTTATATGCAGCAAGCCGTATGTTATTCCAATTAGCAGTCGATGGAAAAGCGCCGAAGTTTTTTGCAAAAGTGAATACACGCGGCATTCCAGTGTATGCGTTAATCGCGACAATGGCTGTAGGTTGCGTATCATTTTTAGCTTCATTCTTTGGTGATGGTGTTGTTTATATTTGGTTATTAAACGCATCGGGACTGTCCGGATTTATTGCATGGCTAGGAATTGCAATAAGTCATTATCGTTTCCGCCGAGCATACGTTGCGCAAGGGCACTCACTAAGCGATTTGCCTTATGTATCGAAATTTTTCCCATTTGGTCCATTATTCGCGTTTGCTCTATGTACGATTGTTATTTTAGGACAAAATTACATGGCGTTCATGGGTGGCACAATCGACTGGTACGGCGTTTTAGTATCATATATTGGTATCCCTTTATTCGTAGCACTGTGGGTCGGTTATAAATGGAAGCACAAAACGAAAGTCGTGCCATTAATGGATTGTGATTTAACAAATAAGTACTAACTTGATTCAGTAAAGCTGAATCAAGTTTGTGCCCCGGCGTAATTGATTAGGAAAGCAAAATCTCATTTATTTGAGGTTTTGCTTTTTTTATTCTGCTTATGCCAAAAGTTAAATCGAGATGGTATTATTAGAATATAATGAAGGAACTAAACATAGCGTTGCTACCAGCAGGCTATTGACGATAATAGAAAGTGAAGGAAGTGAAGAAGGGTGACTGTTTCAACGGGGTTTTATAAAAAAATTTACAACTGGCTAATGGATGCGGAAAAAAGTGAAGTGCTATACCGACCATTTATAATAGATGGAAATCCGTACAAATCACGTGTGTTTTTAGTCGGTTCGAATGCCATGCCGTTATTTAAGGTGATACCAAGCGGCGAAAAGTTATTTGCTGATGCATTAGTGAATACCGATTTATTGGAAGATTTATTTTTCAATGAAATCAAACATGCACCGCGTGAATTTAAAGGATCGTTACACTTTGCTAAATGGCTGCAAAACGAATTAGATGAAACGACCGTTTATACATCTTTAAATGCGTATCAAGTGGAAAATGCCGATGATTTAAAGTTAGTAAAAAAGGAAAACCCAGAAGCTTTTGCACGCGGGCAAGTTATATTTGAAGAGCTATTTAATGAGCTGCAACCAGAAATTATTGTACTTCAAGGGACAGCTGCATTGAATCAATTTAAAGCGATGTATGCAGAACATCTAGTAATTTACAATCCTACAATAACAAAGGTGCAACATTTAGAAGTAGAAGGGCCATTTGCAGAAATGCGTGATCTAAACGGTAAAAAGGTGCATATTTTTGCAACGCGTAGCATGTCTTACTTTGGAAAAGACGGGCTGAAGTTTGAAGAATTTAAAAATGAAATCCGTAAAATTTTAGAAAAATAGGGTGAAATCCGAACATTGAGCTTGTTGTAAAAGTAAAAAACACCATATTTCCGAATAATAAGAATAATTTTTTTATTTTAGTTTTATTGCTTTTCCAAAATGAGATGATTATAATTGGAACATTCACAGGACTTAATTAAATTATATAGCAGGCATTCACCTTGAACGATAGATTTAGAAGATGAATGCTTGAAGACAATTAAATAACTTTACTCATATAATAGCGAGGATAAGGCTTGCGAGTTTCTACCGATTTACCATAAACAAATCGACTATGAGTGAAGCATGATTAACGAATGAATTGTCCGATTATTCACTTAGAATTATTGCGCGATACATCTGTTATTTCTTTTGAATTTTACTCGAAAGACTTGCTCCACTTATTACATGGAGACAGGTTTATCGAGTTTTTTTGTATCTAGAAAATGTTTTGAAAATAAAAGGAGGACGTATTTATATGCAACGCTTAAAAGAAAAGATTGAACAAGAAGGACAAGTACTATCAGATGTTGTCTTAAAAGTAGATTCATTTTTAAATCATCAAATTGACCCACTTTTAATGAAGGAAGTCGGGGAAGAGTTTGCGAATCGTTATGCAGATCAAGTGATTACAAAAGTATTAACGATCGAGTCTTCAGGTATCGCACCAGCGACATTTTTAGGATTAACATTAGGCGCACCAGTCGTATTTGCACGAAAACGCAAATCACTAACGCTTACAGATAATTTATATACATCGAAAGTACATTCATTTACTAAGAACGAAACAAATGAAATTTCGGTTTCACAAAAGTTTTTATCAGCAGATGATACGGTCATCATTATTGACGATTTCTTGGCAAATGGCGAGGCGTTAAAAGGTTTAGTAGACATTGCAAATCAAGCTGGCGCAACAATTGTTGGTGCAGGGATTGTTATTGAAAAAGGATTCCAAGGTGGCGGTAAAATTTTACGAGAGCAAGGTTTACGTATCGAATCATTAGCTAATATTAAATCCTTAGCTAATGGTAAAGTAGAGTTTTTCGACTAGATCACTTGATAATTACTCATCAAGAGTACACATAAATTGGGGGAAACCGTTTTTATGAATAACACAAAAGCTACAATGCTTGGTATTCAACATTTACTTGCCATGTATGCAGGTGCGATTTTAGTGCCGTTAATTATCGGTGGGGCACTTAACTTTACCCCTGCTCAAATGACGTATTTAGTCGCGATTGATATTTTTATGTGCGGTGTAGCAACATTGCTACAAGTATGGAAAGGTCGCTTTAGCGGAATTGGTTTACCTGTTGTATTAGGTTGTACATTTACTGCGGTAAGTCCAATTATTGCGATTGGAAGTACGGGTGGTTTAGGCGATGTGTACGGCGCGATTATCGCATCAGGTGTAATCATTGTTATTATCGGTGGATTATTCGGTAGATTAATTCCGTTTTTCCCGCCAGTTGTAACAGGTTCGGTTGTAACGATTATCGGAATTAGCTTAATCCCAGTAGCCATCAACAATATGGGTGGCGGACAAGGTGCTCCTGATTTTGCATCTGGCTCAAACGTAGCACTTGCCTTTATTACATTGATTATTATTTTAGTTGTATACCGTTTTACTGTTGGGTTTGTTCGCGCAATCTCTATTTTACTAGGAATGGTAGCAGGTACAGTGCTTGGTATAATCATGAACAAAGTTGACTTTACACCAGTAGTAGAAGCTTCTTGGTTGCACATTATGCAACCATTTTACTTAGCGACACCTACGTTTAACGCATCTGCTATTGTAACAATGACATTAGTTGCGATGGTTTCATTAGTAGAATCTACAGGTGTTTACTATGCATTGAGTGATATTTGTAAAAAACCATTAACCTCAAAAGATTTAGCAAAAGGGTACCGTGCAGAAGGTATAGCATCGATTATTGGTGGTATTTTCAACGCATTCCCTTATACGACATTTTCTCAAAACGTTGGTTTAACGCAAATGTCGGGTGTACGTGATCGTAAAGTAATTTACATTACAGGAGGTATGCTTGTAGCACTTGGTTTCCTTCCGAAATTAGCAGCAATCACAACAATCATCCCGACGCCAGTTCTTGGGGCAGCGATGTTAGCCATGTTTGGTATGGTTATTACGCAAGGGATTCGCATGCTAGCACCTGAAATTGCAAAATCGATGGAAAATACGATGGTCGCAGCGATTGCAGTTAGTTTAGGTGTTGGTGTTGCAAGTGTACCAGGCGTTTTTGGAAATATTACAAATGGTTTACCAGCATGGTTAGCAGAAATATTGACTGTTATTACTTCAAACGGTATTGTGGCTGGTTCGATTACAGCGATTTTACTTAACATTTTATTTAATATGATTGGACCGAAACGTAAAGATCCGATGCATATAGATTAATAGAAACCTTTATAAAAGGAATGGTCTCAACATCTCGTGAGACCATTCCTTTTTATTATTGATTATGAAATATGTTCTTCTTGTACGCTTTGAGATTTACCGATATGTGTTAAACGTTGTGCAAAAGTTTCGTTACGCAATGCTGAGCTTTTGAAAATTTCTTGATACTCATAAGCTGGCGTACCGTGTTCAATTACGTCAAGACCAGCAATTTCTTCTTCTTTCGATACGCGAAGTGGCACAAATAGTTTAATAAAGAATAGACCACCCGTAACAGTCACGCTCACCCAAGCGATAATTGCTAATACGCCAATCGCTTGCACACCTAGTAAACTAATGCCCCCGCCATAGAATAAGCCTTTACCACCGATGTCAAAAAGTCCAACTGCAAGTGTACCCCAAATACCACAAATACCGTGTACTGCTACTGCACCTACTGGATCATCTACTTTAAGTTTCCATTCAATAAATCGAACACCTTCAACTAACAATGGAGCTGCAATAGCACCGATACAAATAGCACCGACAATACTGACATTTGCTGCCCCAGCTGTAATTCCTACTAAACCAGCTAATGCGCCATTTAGTGTTAGAGAGCCGTCAATATGACCATAACGGAATTTTGTGTAGAAAGCTGTTGCCACCACACCAGCAGCAGCAGCAAAAAATGTGTTTGCAATAACGCCAGGAACGGTTGCAGGATCCGCTGCTAAAGTGGAAGCACCATTGAAGCCAAACCAACCTAACCAAAGAATGAAGACACCTAATGCCCCAAGAGGAATACTGTGCCCTTTAATAACATTGACTTTACCATCACCATATTTTCCAAGACGAGGACCAATCATAATAGCGGCTACAAATGCTGCTACGGCACCAGTTAAATGCACAACTGTTGAGCCTGCAAAGTCTACAAAACCAATATTAGTTAACCAGCCACTACCACTCCAAATCCAATGACCGACCACGGGATAAACGAATAATGTCATTAAAACAACAACACCTATATAGGCCATAATATTCGTACGTTCTGCAACGGCACCTGATAGAATTGTAGCGCCTGTTGCTGCAAACATAGCTTGGAAGATAAAAAAGCCAATATCCTCAACCCCATTTAAAGCAAAGCCACTTGTTCCGATAAAGCCACCAGCAGTATCACCAAACATAATGGCATAGCCACATAAGAAATAAACGATACCACCGAGTGAAATTGTAATGAAGTTTTTCATAATAATGTTGACGGCATTTTTTGAGCGTGTGAAGCCTGCCTCCACCATTGCAAATCCTGCGTGCATAAAGAACACTAAAATTGTCCCGAGCATAACCCACACTAAATTAACAGATAACATAACTTCCTCCATACCTATCGCCTCCTCTATTCTACTGCAATCGATCCGACTTCTTTCGTACGAATACGAATGGCCTGTTCTACAGGATAAATAAAAATTTTGCCGTCCCCAACTTTACCGGTTGCTGCATCACGTAATAGGACTTCCACAATAGCTTCTACCTTTTCGTCATCAACGACCATTTCTAATTTTAGCTTTGGTAAAAACTCAATTTCATACGTATTTCCACGGAATAAACCTGTGCGCCCTAATTGACGACCGCATCCAGCAATTTCGGAAATACTTAACCCTGAAATTCCAATCTCTGCAAGTCCGTCACGAACAAGACCAAAAACTTCTTGACGAATGATTGCCTCTATTTTCTTCATCAGCACCAGCTCCTTACGTTAATTTAATTTAAATGTTAAAGCTGCTTGGTAAAGTGCGCAATGCTTTTCTTTACCTTCATGTTAGAAGATGTAACATAGAATTTTTCGGATTCCGTAGTAGTTTCTTAGAAAAGCTTTTGTAAAGGGAATGAAAGCGGTACTAAAATATATGTCTAAAATGTGAACAGTTCTAAATTTTCTGAATTTTAAGGGGGTTATTTTACATCGGAGTCAATTTAGGGGGAGGCTATTAAATGACCGGAATACGAATGTTTGAATTTATATATATGATAAAATGAATTAAAGTTCGTATAATGGCTTATTTTTATGGTTGTTAGTTTAATATTGTTCGTTTTAGAAAAGAAAAGAAATAGATTAGGAAATGCTTTTGTATAATTCAGAAAAACAGTTGACATAAGGGGTTTTGAACTGTATTGAGAGGGGAGAGTATAGACGTAAAAAGGAATCTCGTGAAATTAAATTATGAAGACGGTTACTTAGATTTACACATAGGGGATTGTTAACTGGATTTGTAAGCGGGTGAAATAAATATTAGTATACTAATATTATTAAGAGAAAAAGCAAAAATTTAATGTATGTAAAGTTTCAAAACGCAGCAAAAGGCTGTCCTGAAATTCATGAGAATGGCGCATAGGACAGCCTTTTTAGTGGGGAGAGGTTCGTCTAATAGTTTAAAATAACCTGTTCAAATGGATGATTTGTTAAAAGTTCCTTTGTGGCGAGCTCAACAACCTTTTGTTCTGAACTGGCAATGACTAAAATACGATATAATTCAAAATCTTTATAATAGGCTTCACCTTCAACTACATAAAACTGAAACTTCGAGTAAATCATAGGAATATCGACGACAATTTCAAATCCATCCTCGATAAATTGAATTCTTTTCATCCGATAAAAACCTCCTGTTGCTATATTTTGCGCCGCTAAATGGGAAGTATACGGATGGAAAATGAGGTTTTTTTGGTAGTTTATTTACATTTAAAGCTGTTTAGAAATAAAAAATATGCGAATTTGACATAGTCAAACTCACATATTTATGGTTAAGAAAAATGGGTCCTTATTCCGCATTCGGGTAAATCATTGTTTTAGGATCTACATAACGGTCAAATTCCTCTTCTGTTAATAACCCTGACTGGATGGCTGCTTCTTTTAATGTCAAACCTTCCTTATGGGCTGTTTTTGCGATTTTTGCCGCATTTTCATAGCCGATATATGGATTTAAAGCGGTAACGAGCATTAATGAATTTTTTAAGTTGGCTTCAAGCACTTCCATATTTGGCTCGATGCCAATCGCACAATGATCGTTGAAAGATTTCATCGCATCTGCTAATAAGCGTGCAGATTGCAGGAAATTATAAATGATTACAGGCTTGAACACGTTCAGTTCAAAGTTCCCTTGAGAGGCAGCAAACGCAATTGTTGCATCATTTCCGATAACTTGTGTGACGACCATTGTTAGTGCTTCACTTTGCGTTGGATTTACTTTCCCTGGCATGATAGAAGAACCTGGTTCGTTTTCGGGAATTGTAATTTCGCCAATACCAGAGCGCGGTCCACTTGCAAGCCAGCGCACGTCATTGGCAATTTTCATTAAGTCAGCAGCTAAAGCTTTTAGTGCGCCATGTGCTGCAACAATTTCGTCGTGACTTGTGAGCGCGTGAAATTTATTTTCAGAGGAAGTGAAGTTTTTCCCCGTTAGCGCGCTAATTTCAGCGGCTGTACGATCACCGAATTCAGGGTGTGCATTAATGCCCGTACCGACAGCTGTACCGCCAATTGCGAGTTCCTTCATAAACTGCGTGTTCACCATAATAATTTTTTCGCATTTTTTCAGCATATGATGCCAACCGCTAATTTCTTGGCCAAGAGTTAGTGGCGTTGCATCTTGTAAATGGGTGCGCCCAATTTTTATAATATCTTTAAAGTCGATTGATTTTTCTTTTAAAGTTGCTTGTAAAAGGTGCAAGCGCGGCATTAAATAGTTTTCTACACTATCAACAGCTGCAATGTGAAGGGCAGTTGGAAATGTATCGTTAGAACTTTGCGATTTATTAACGTCATCATTTGGATGCACTTGCTCACTAGAACTTTGCGCGACTAATTTTTCATTCGCCAAATAGGCAATGACTTCATTCACATTCATGTTTGTTTGTGTACCACTACCAGTTTGCCAAACGACAAGAGGGAAGTGGTCATCCCATTTTCCTGCGATAATTTCATTTGCTGCTTCGACAATTGCATCTGCCTTAATTTTAGAAAGCTTACCTAATTTTTGATTGGCTAAGGACGCGGATTTCTTTAATATGGCCATAGCACGTATCACTTCAATGGGCATTTTTTCGGTTCCAATTTGGAAGTTTTCTTTACTACGCTGTGTTTGAGCTCCCCAAATTTTATTTGTCGGCACATGAACAGTACCTAAAGTGTCCTTTTCAATACGATATTCCAAATTAAACGACCTCTTTTCATCGATTATATTCAATATTATAGTATTACCCGTTTTTAAAAGAAAAAATGGCAAATCACGTTAAATATTTGCCATTCTTCCTAATATAAAAATGTCATAATTGCATTTCGAACCTGAACTGGGGGGAACGGTTTCGAAAAGGTGTTAAAACTAAGATGTTAATCTCTTGTTGATAATGATAATCTTTATCAATTGGAAAGTCAACAAGAAGTAATATAAGAAAATTGACCAAAAATAAACAACACCTTATTTTAATCGCCCATAGCCGGTTAAAATAAGATGTTGTTTTGTATTGTATTCAATTAACGTTCCACCTTTTCGGATGATTAAATAATTTTCACGTAAAAGTCACGGCCATTTGTTAAACCTAAAATCTCACTATTTTTTTCGCGTTTATAGTAATCTGCAATAATATTTGCAAGTCCCGCATAACCATTTAAAAGTGTACCAGTTTTAATTTCCTTTGCGATATTATGAAATTCAAAATAGGTTAATGTGTCTTCATTCATCCCGTTTAAAATTATTTCAATATCAGCAAGTGAAATGTGAATACCTCTTGTATAGCGGCATTCACGTTTATAAGTATGATGTTGGATGTTGATAGGTATAACTTCTGTGATCATTGAAATTTGGTTCATCTTTTTTCCTCCTTAATAACTAAGTATTTATGTGTATAAAGTTATTATAGCAAAAATGAAAATAAGTAGTCAGAAAATTTTATAAATTACTACCAATCATCACCTCGCTGAATTTCCTCTGCTACCATTTGAAGGTCATAGGCGTTGATTATCAAACGTCTGTACTCGATGTGTTGCTCTTGATATTTTTCGATTAATTTTAAAACGTACTTAGGAGAACCTTCATTTTCTTCGTCATACACAAGTAACGCGCCATCCGTATTATCAATAATGAACTTATCCTTTTCGATAAATTGCCATGGTGCTTCATAGGGTCTTTTAGTTACGCTAGTCACAAAATCGGCCTCATTCATTATATGCATATAGGTTGCCTGTTTATGCTCATTCCAATTTTTTTCTTGATCTAGGAAAGGGGTAATGATGGAGTATTTCAAATGTGGAAATTCCTCCTTGAGCGTAATAACAATTTGGGCTGTCCACGTTTCAACGCCTTGTTGACCACTAATAATCACCCATTCTAAGCCATCATCAATTAAAATACGGAGCTGGTTTTCTAGTGCCTTCTTTATTATTTCAACTCCAGGATGCTTGTCGTTAAAAATACCGAGTTCATGTGGTCGATAGCCTGTGACGAATAGAGATTTCAATGTTAATCATTCCTTTCGTATGGGTTATTGATGATACCTAATTATAATACAAAAGCTCACCGATTCACGAGTGCATGAAAGGGTGAGCTGTTTTATCTAATTTGAAAACACTTCTTTTATTTGCGAAATGGCCCAGTCTAAATCTTCTTTTGAAATAATTAATGGTGGGGCAAAACGAATGACTGTATGATGTGTTTCTTTGCACAATAATTTTCTTTCAGCAAGCTTCTCGCAATAAGGTCTAGCTGCTTCATGCAATTCGATTCCAATGAACAGTCCGCGCCCACGAATTTCTTTAATTATCGGATTTTGAATGGCTTGTAGTTGTTCTTTAAAGTAGTTTCCTAATTCTAATGAGCGTTTTGCAAGCTGTTCTTCTTCTAAAACCTCAAGTGCGGCGATTGAAACGGCACAGGCAAGTGGATTTCCACCAAATGTAGAACCATGCGAGCCTGGGTTAAAAACGCCAAGAATATCATCATTTGCGACAACTGCTGAAATTGGATATACGCCGCCACCGAGAGCCTTACCTAAAATTAAAACATCAGGAATAATATTTTCCCATTCATAGGCAAACATTTTTCCGGTACGTGCGAGCCCAGTCTGAATTTCATCTGCAATAAATAACACATTATGCTCTTTACACAGTGCGTAGGCCGCTTGAATAAAGCCTGCTGGTGGAACAATAATACCTGCTTCACCTTGAATCGGTTCGACAATAAACGCAGCTGTATTCGGAGTGATTGCTGCTTTTAACGCATCAATATCCCCGTAAGGTATTAGCATAAAACCTGGTAGCATCGGACCAAATCCACGTTTGTACTCGGCTTCTGATGATAATGAAACGGCAGCCATTGTACGTCCGTGGAAGTTCCCGTTACAGCCAATGATTTGAGCTTGATCTGCCGGGATACCCTTTACATCATAGCTCCAGCGACGAGCTGTTTTAATAGCGGTCTCAACAGCCTCAGCCCCAGTGTTCATCGGAAGCACCATGTTTTTACCTGTCAGTTTGCATACTTTTTCATACCATACCCCTAATGTCGCACTGTGAAATGCGCGTGAAGTAAGTGTTACACAATCCGCTTGATCTTTCAGTGCTTGAATAATTTTAGGGTGGCGATGTCCTTGATTTAGCGCAGAATATGCGGATAGCATATCCATGTAGCGATTTCCTTCTGGATCGGTCACCCATACACCTTCTGCCTTTTCAATAACGATCGGCAGTGGATGATAATTATGTGCGCCAAATTTCTCGGTTTGATTAATGAATTGCTGTGATCTTGTTGTCATGATAATCCCCCTCATAGGTTAATAGGAAAGTCACTTTACAAAAGAAAAAGCGTAATCAAGATTAAATCGTAGACGGCTTCTTCCATATTAATGTTAACAGAATACCAAATGCTAACACAACTGCTGCGAAGTAATATGGGTAGTTAATATCGATATCGAATAGCATACCACCTAAAATTGGACCAAAAATATTCGCTAAACTCGTAAACATCGAGTTCATACCACCAACAAATCCTTGCTCATTGCCTGCGATCTTTGATAAATAACTCGTAACAGCAGGTCTAAATAAGTCAAAGCCAACGAAAACGATAAATGTTGTTAGTAAAATCGCAAAATAAGAGTGAACGAACGTCATTAAAAACACTAAAATAGCTGATAAAATTAAGCTATATCGAATTAATTTGATTTCGCCCCATTTTCTCGCGAGTCGGTCGAATAACAAAATTTGTGCAGCGGCTCCGAAAATCGCACCACCTGTTATAATGATCGCGATATCCATTGGCGTGAAGCCAAATTTATGGTCCACAAATAAACTAAAGAACGATTCGAATGCAGCAAGACCAAATGATGCAACGAAAATTAAAATAAAGGCGATAAAGTACATTGGTGCAAAAATACGCTTGAAACCAGATTGTTGAGTAGGTGCGTTTTCAATATTTTCAGCATTTCGCTCAGGTTCACGTAATAAAATAAGTGACAGAATCCCGGCGAATGTACCAAGCCCACCAGCAAAGAAGAATGGCACACGTGTTCCGATATCCGCTAAAAACCCACCGATACCTGGTCCGATAATAAAGCCTGTACTAATCGCAGCTGACATATATCCAAGTGCTTTTGGACGTGTTTCTAATGTCGTAATATCCGCTATAAATGCCGTAACAGCTGGCATAATAAAGGCAGCACTAATTCCGCCTAAAACTCGTGAAATAAATAGAACTTCAATCGTTGTTCCAAGCCCGAATAAAAATTCTGAAGCGCCGAAAATAAATAAACCGAGGACAATCATAATTTTTCGTCCGTATTTATCCGCAGCTCGTCCAGCTATAGGGGAGAAGATAAGTTGTGAAACGGCGAATGCTGCTGTTAAATAACCAATAACCTGCCCGCTAAGTTGTAGTTCATTCATTAATGTAGGAAGTACTGGAATGATTAAACCAATACCTATAAAAGCAATGAACAAATTCATTAAAAGTAGTCCTAGGGTGACTTTTTGTTCTTTCATGTTAAAATTTCTCCTTAATGTATTTCGATTTTTTTCGTATCTTTCTAAAATAAACCCTATAGTAACTATAGAGTCAATGATTTCCTATTTCATTTTAGAAGGTGGTGTGAGATTTGTTACGTTAGTTTGACTTTTAACTCCACAATAAATTCATCCGTTTCATTCGGTGCGTAATTCGTCGGCATAAAAATTTCATAAACAATGGGAATGATCGATAATTGATTTTCTTCTATATAATGACGCAATTTTTGATATTGCTCGAAATACATAGCCTCCGTAAATTTAAAAGCAATGCAAATATAGCGTCCTTCAGGTGTTGTTTGGACATCCATTTCCGGAGTTAAATTTGTAATATAACGATCGGTTAGTAGTGGTGTGAAAATATGATCATACGTAATCTCTTCAATGTTCCTATATGATGCGTACTTAAACATGCAGCCATAACGACTGCTAATTGTCGTATTTTCAATTTCTAAAGTTTTAAGCAAGGAGCTATAATATGAATTTGGAATATAGCTTGCATTGAGCTTTTCAGGTGCAATTGTTAAAATGCGGATAGCTTCTTCATGTTTTTCATAAACTTCATTAAAGACGTTAATTGCGATTTGTTCTTGCATTTGTTTTTTTGATTTAAAGAGGCTTTGTTGAATTTCGATAAGGCGATTAATTTGGTCTTCAATAACGGATTCCTGTTGTTCTAAAAAGGTTAATAATTGAACGGGGGTAAATTGCTGGGCGGCTTTAATTTCCTCTAAAGATGTCCCGACATATTTTAGTGATTTTATAATATCTAAATAATATAATTGCGAGTCTTTATAATAACGATAATTCGTTTTTTTATCGACATAGGAGGGCTTAAATAACCCAATTTGGTCGTAGTAACGCAATGTTTGAATTGAAATATTTGTTAGCTTTGCTACTTCGCCAATAGAATAATATAGTTCCATAGTGCACTCCTTATTAGTGATTCATCTTTTACATAAAAAATAGAAAAGACATAACTAGGGACGTTTTGCACCTAAGTTATGTCTTTCTATTGTAGCATTAGGAGAGGATTTCCGTATTCTTTACGCGGCTACGTTGACTACTTGAATAGCCAATGAGTAAGACAATAAGTGCAAATGCCACAATGCTTCCAGCGAAAATTAATGGAGCTTTATACGAATTAAAATACGTTTCTAAACGTCCTGCAAGAAGAGGACCGATAATTTGCCCGAGCGCATAAAACGTTGTGAGCATCGAAACAACATAGGCGCTTTGCTTTGGAAATAGCTGACGCCCGTAGCCAGTTGTCATCGTAACGAGCCCAACAAATGTGAAGCCATATAAAAAGGCGGATAACAGCACGCTCCAAACCGATTGTGAAAGCACAGGTAATAAAATACCAAGCACTTGTAGAGCATAGGCAATCGCCATCATTGAAATGATAGAAAAGCGTGACATGAGATGCATCCATAATGGAGCAGATGGAATGGCAGCTAGTCCAACAATGACCCAGCTATAGCCTGCATATGCTCGTAACGGTTCAATATTATAAATAATATCTACTAAAAATGTGCCGGTAATAATATAGCCAAGCCCTTCAAAACCATAAGCGACAATGAGCCAAGGCATAAAACCACGCCAAATATTTGTATCATCCGATTTTGTAAACTTTTCCCCATTTTGAACTTTTATATTGCGCCATAATAAAATGGTCGTTAGTAAAAATAGGAGGGATAAGATGCCGAGTCCAATCCACGTACCTTGCCAAGCAAATGAAGCTTCTATGAAAGGGACAAATAACCCGGAAATGGCAATGCCGAGACCAATTCCACTAAATACATAGCCACTCCAACGCGTTAATAAATTCGCTGCTAAGTAATCCATGACAATACTCGAAGTCAGTACGAAAATAAAGCCTCCTGTTGCACCTGCAATAAAGCGTAAAACAATCCAAATACCATAAGAATCAATCCAACCCATTAATAAGATGGAAATGATGTTAATAATGACATTCGCGATAACAAATTGCTTTTTATTACGCAAAATAAAGCCTGCACCTAATGCACCAATAAAATAACCGACATAGTTGCTAGAAGCGAGCCAGCCCCCTTGTGAAAAGCTTAATCCTTCATCCACTCGCATAAATGGTAAGATCGGTGTAAAAGCAAAGCGGCTAATGCCCATTGCAATGACTAAAAATAAAATTCCTCCAAAAATAACCCCTGCATGTTGCCGATTCATGAACATTCCCCCTCAAAATTCATTTTCCTATTAAGTTCTATTGTAACATTTGGAAATTTCAGATTAAAAGGGGTGTTTGAAAAATGTTTGGGAACTTAATTTGAAATTTATAAAAACCGACTAATGCACTGTTATGCAAACGCTTTAGTCGGCTTGATATAAATTCCTATTTAAAAATCCATTAGATCACCAAAAGTTCGGTTTAACGATCATCAACCATAATAAAATCCCCATCAAAAAAATATATTTCCAAGTTGCGTTTTTTATCATCGAAATAAAGTTTTCTTTTACAAAGCCATTCGATTTAGCATAAGTCATAGCGGGTTTAAATGCGCGGGCCATAAAAAATAAAGAAGCAAACATGACGATAAATGTAAGAATGACCCATGAAGTTTTCCATGACCAACCACTAAACCAAATAAGTAATAGGCCTGAGGGAACAACGACATGTCCTCCATTTGCAATTGCTCGTAAAATGCCTTGTATCGATTGGACGTAACCACCAACTTGTTCTGAGGGGGCATCTTTCATTCGATTAAGTAAAGGGAAAATAGCGAATAAAGGTCCCATTGAAACAATAGCGCTTAAAATATGTGTGTATAATATAATTGTATAAAGCATTTAAATACCTCACAAATTATTAGATTTACTTTCATTCTAACATAAAGCAAATATACCCCGGCATACCGATGTACGGAATTGGCTTATATTAACTCTGGATGTTTGTCTAAATTCGTCATAACTATACGATCAGGATGAACTGACCAGCATCGTGCAAGGTGCAAAAATAGGATTAAAAAAAGCAAGCTATGCATATTCGCATAACTTGCTCTTTCCTATATGAAAATACCCCTTAAGAATGAACTGGTGTTTCCTTATCCGCCATTGATGCTTCACGTTCTTTTGCTTTTTGTTTTTTCAACTTATTCACATCAGAACGTAGTAATAATGAAATACCAAACGAGATGGCAATTAAGAAGCTAAATACATAGAAAACAGGTATATAGCTATTTGTTGCTTCTTTAATAGCAGACACAATGATTGGTCCGAAAATACCACCTAGTGACCAAGTTGTTAATAAATAACCATGAATGACACCAAGTTGCTTCGTTCCAAATAAGTCACTTGCAAATGCCGGTAAGTTCGAGAAACCGCCGCCGTAACAACTAACAACTAGGAAAATGAATAATTGGAATAAAATAACATTAGTTGTGAATGGTAATGTTAGGAACGCAATTAATTGGATAGCAAAGAAAATAACGAATACGTTTGAACGTCCAATATAATCGGATGCAGCAGCCCAAATAAGGCGACCACCACCGTTAAATAATCCCATAAGTCCTACCATTGTTGCAGCAGATGCTACGGACAGCCCAACGATTTCTTGTGCCATTGGTGATGCAACTGAAATCATCATGAGACCTGAAGTAACATTGATTAAGTGCATGCCCCAAAGCATCCAGAAATGTTTTGTACGAACTGCTTCACGTGCAGACATTTGAGCAATTTCTTGTGTTTTTTTATTACCACCTGTTGCGACCATTTCTTCTACATCACCTGGTTTAGGTGGTGCAATATAAAGTGCACCTAAAATCATTAATGTGAAGTAACTGATCCCTAAAATGAAATACGTATTCGAAATACCAACAGATTCCATTAAGCTTACTGCCACAGGTGCAGTAATTAATGAGCCCGATCCGAACCCTAGTACAGCCATACCGGTTGCTAAGCCGCGTTTATTAGGGAACCATTTTACCAATGTCGAAACGGGTGCGATATAACCAATCCCCATCCCTAATCCACTAAGTAGACCGTATGTGAGCCAATATAAGACAACTGAGTCCATTGAAATGGCTAGTCCTGCTCCACCTTGACCTAATCCGAATAGGACAGCAGCAACCATAGCTGCTTTTCGTGGACCTAATTTTTCTACGATTCCACCGAATAATGCCGCTGAGAAACCAGCTAATCCCATCATTATTGTAAACGCAATTGTAATTTGCGATGCTTCCCAACCTAATTCCGTTGCAATTGGATTTTTATACACACTGTATGCATAAGCCCCACCAATTGAAAGGTGAATGGCAATTGCAGATAAAGCAATAAGCCAACGATTCTTTTTCATGATATTCCCCCTAATTCAAAAGAAAATTGCGATAGTGCAATAATTTTCTCTTTCAAGTAAATATGTCTAATCTATGAACGTCCATAACAACAATTTAACATCAAATTATTATGTTAGGCAAGTTAAAATTTTAAAAAAAGTTATGTCGGAAAAACATAAATTCCTTTTTTCGTGTATAAAAATTGTACTTAATGAACTAATTGTATAGATGGATTAATCTGTAGTAACGTTGATAAATCAACGTTTTGGATAATTTTCTTTAGAAGAATGAATGTGTAGAGTATAAACGATGAGGTGAAAATATGACAGATTCGAAAAGTACTATAAATTCTGCTTAAATAATAAAAATACCTAAGTTATCTAATTTTTTTCTAAAAAACTTGATTTGTAAATGTGGTGGTATTCCTTTTTGTACAATAGTATAACAGTTGATAGTACAGTTAAAATTAATTGGAAGTAGTATTATGCACTGATATATCAATAGATTTGAAGAGAAATCTGAATATTGATAGTCCTATTTGAGGTTTTCTAGTTATAAAAAACGAGCTGTTTATAACAGTTTTACGGAAATGATATTTATGCTGTTTCGAGAGGTATGTTTTAATTGCGTAGAAAATATATTGGTTTATTTGAATGGGAAGTTTAGTTGTTTATTTATAAAATCTTTTAATTATTGCTTGCGAAAATTAGCGGGTATTAGTGGGGGAGACGTTTGTATAATTTATGCATGTTGAATTGGTGGTTTTTCATCAAACTATTTGACGCGTTGGAGAGAGTTCTATAAAGTCGAATTAACTTGTTTCATTAGAAGGCCTCTAATTTTATATGTGTGGGCTGAAACAAGTGAATGACGAGGTATATTTGATTGATAGAAAGAGGTAAAAAATGCGTGCAATTAATCCTAATGAATTAACGGAGCGAGAGAATTATAAATTTTTAATTGGCTCGATTATCCCGCGTCCGATTGCATTGATTACGTCAATGTCAGGAGAAGGTGTTGTGAATGCAGTGCCGTTCAGCTTTTTTAATATTGTTTCATCGAATCCGCCCATGATTTCGGTAAGCATTCAAAGGAAGCAAGGCGAAATGAAAGATACAGCACGTAATATAAAAGAAAATCAGCAATTTGTTGTACATATTGTAGATACTAAAAATGTAGAAAAAGTAAATGGAACCGCAGCGAATTTAGCGCCAGAAGAAAGTGAAGTCGAAAAAGTGGGATTGACATTGGTTGATAGTACGACAATTCGAGTGCCAGGTATTAAAGAGGCCAAAATCCGAATTGAATGCGAGCTTGAAACGACTTTAGAACTTGGTGGAGTGGGGGAAAGTAAGGGCTGTGATTTAGTTATTGGTAAAGTAACCCACTATCATATAGAAGATAGTATTTATGATAATGGGCGAATTGACCCGAAGAAATTAGCTGCTATTAGTCGTTTGGCGGGGAATGACTATGCAGAAATAGGAAAGCAATTTACAATAGAGCGTCCAATTTAAAGGAGGAAAAATAATGTTACAAATAAAAACAGTAGAAATCTTTAATATTGAATTACCATTAATTGAGCCATTTATCGTTAGCTATGGTACATATCCAAATATGCCTTCAATCATTGTAAAAATGACAACACAATGTGGTCTAATCGGTTGGGGAGAAGCGGTTCCAGATGAGCATGTAACTGGTGAAACGTTAGAGGGAACGTATGCGATATTAAAGCATACATTAGCACCTGCAATGATCGGTGAAAACCCAATGAATTTCGAGGCGCTTCATGCCAAAATGGACGCACTTATTTATAGTGCACCGGCAGCAAAAGCAGCGATTGATATTGCGTGCTTCGATGTTGTCGGTAAAAAGTTAAATGTGCCAGCGTATCAATTAACAGGTGGTCGCTATCATGAAAAATTCCCGATTACGCACGTATTAAGTATTGGGACGCCTGAAAAAATGGCCAATGAAGCAGCAGAGCGTGTAGAAATGGGTTACAGTTCATTCAAAATGAAAGTTGGACGTGATGTGGCAAGTGATGTCGCACGAATTCAAGCGGTCCGTGAACGTATCGGCAAGGACATTGCGATTCGCGTGGATGTAAACCAAGGCTGGGTAAACAGTTCGACAACGATGCAAGCGGTTCGTGAATTAGAGCGTCTAAATATTGATTGGCTAGAACAGCCGGTACGCGCGGATGATATTGATGGCATGGTAGAGATTAAATCAAAAACAGCGATTCCAATGATGATTGATGAAGGTTTACGTGGTTTCCGTGATATGCGTGAAATTATCGCAAAACGGGCAGCAGATAAGGTAAATATTAAGTTGATGAAATGTGGGGGCATTTATCCTGCGATGAAGCTGGCACATATGGCTGGAATGGCGGGCATTGAATGTCAAATCGGTTCTATGGTTGAATCTTCTGTTGGTTCAGCAGCAGGATTCCATGTAGCATTTTCAAATAAAGCATTTACAAGCGTTGAGCTAACAGGACCACTTAAATTCTCAAAAGACATCGGGAATCTTCAATATAATGTACCGTTTATTCAGTTAAACGAAAAACCTGGCTTAGGTATTGAAGTGGATGAAACAATTTTAGCTGAATTAACGCGTGAAAAAGATGTGGTACAGTAAATGATTGCAACAGGTTTTTTAGGGGAAGCACCCTATGAAGTAGAAGTGTTAACAGAGGCACATATTCCGCAGTTAATGATTTTGCAGCAAGAGGTTGTAGCAGCATTGCCAGACAAAGCGATTTTACAGCCGCTAGATGAGGACGAGCTACGCAATATTTTACAAGGAAACGGCCTTATGATCGGTGTTTTTGTAAAAGGTTCACTAATGGCTTTCCGTGCGTTACTAAAGCCTGGAGTGGATGAAGAACATCTTGGACTGGATGTCGGTTTGACAACGGATGCACAGTTAAAACAGGTGCTTTATCAAGAAATTTCGAATGTACATCCACAATTTCGAGGGCATGGTTTACAGCGAACAATGGCGGATATCATTATGCAGCAAGTGGATACGAATAAATTTAGCGTTATTTGTGCGACGGTGATGCCGTTTAATATTGCGAGTTTAAAGGATAAATTTTCACAAGGGATGCATGTCGCAGCTTTGAAGTATAAATACGGTGGTAAGTTACGCTATGTATTTGCCAAGTTTTTAAACGAGGAAGTAGGGCATTTCGCAAGCGAGGTGGAACTCTCAATGGCGGATACAGAGGACCAACAAACATTACTTAATGAAGGTTATATCGGTATTGCAATGCGTCAATATGAGTCGGAATGGCTCGTAAAATATGTAAAATAACGGCAAAAAGGATGGGGCGCGTAAATTAAAACGTTAGCCACATCCTTTATTGTTTTATGGATTCCATGAAATTGTAAGCTCCCTAATTAAATATCGTTATCGTCAAAACTGTCTAAATCGTAAAAATCTTGATCATCTTCGAATAAATAAGATAAATCATTTTCATCTGGATCGATATAAGTGTAGTTTGTCATCTACATCATCTCCTTTTTCTAATGATACAATATTCTGAATGTTTTTGGAAGTGTTTTATATCGAGTGAAATGCAAGGTGGAAATACTGAAAACGCTTTAAATATGAAGAATACAGCATTGGTCGCGCTTTCGAATTTTGAAAAAAATTTAAAAAATAGAATGCAATTATTAATCGAAACCAATTCAAATACTGAATCGTACAAGTTGGAGAATAATGGAGGGGTGTGCTTTAGTTGTGAACGAAAAAAGCCATTTAACGATGTAGGTGAACATTATCAAAAGAATATGGGCGGAATTCCAAGTAATGTGAATTTGAAGAAAATGCCGAAATCAATTCAAAATCTAGACGCAATTACGCCGAGTCGTAATTGATTATACTCATTCTATTGAGCTGGCTCATAAGCTGAGGCATATAAATTATCTTGAAATCGAATGAAATCTATTATTCTACCTATATAAAACATCTCTAAAATTGTGTACATTTTCTTGTACCTTTTTGGAGGTGTTTTTTTTGTATCTCTAATCAGCAGGAAATTAATGTATAATAAATTTACGAATATTCTTACAAATTTTCAATTTAAGGTGAGGTACTAATAAAACAAGCTAGAAATCAAGGGGGAAGGAAATGATTCGCGCATTTAAAATAGGACTCATGATTGAGCTAACGAACCGAAAAAATATGTTCTCCATACTAATTGTCATGTGTATCGTTTTTGGTTGTATGTTTTACATAAAGTCTCAAGCAATTGGGGATGGTGTTGTCGAAAAAAGGGCAGATTTTTATTCTGCTCAGGCAGCGCTTTCCAAATTCCAAGTTGTCGATGCTTCTGAAAATGGTGACGGGAGCGATTTGTATAAAAACTTAAATCAACAAAAAAGTGCGGTCGCCTTGCAAATTGCTACGTTAAAATTTGAACAACCACCGCTATATTTTGAAACATCTTTGCGAATTGCTGATTTGCGTGAAAAAGCATTTGATCTAGAAGAGTATGAGAAAGTAGCGGATTTATATCCGTCTCGTATAAAAAATACGATGAACCAACTATATTATACGTTTTTAGTGGAAGATGGCAGTAGAGGCATTCAAGAGCCGCTACACTACTTCCCGTTCTTATTATACTTCTTTAGTTTGATTGGGGCTTGGTGGTATGTGTTTGTCAGCTTTTATACGAGCTCTATTTTGTTGGATGACTTTGAACATTCAAGTTTAATAAAAGGCTTTCCGATTCGTTTTGATCAGTATATATTCACGAAATGCATTACGGCCTTTTTGTATATTTTGTCATTTATCGTGGTCATATTTATTTGTGCACTACCTCTATTGCGAAATGGAAAAGGGGATGCGCGCTATCCAGTCGCTATTTATAATGGAGAACCCGCACTTTATACGACCCTTCAATATATAGGTATAGGGATTTTCTATATGTTACTTATTTCAATTTTCGTTATGTTATTTTCAATAATATTGAATGTATTATTAAAAAATATGTATTTAACGTTATTTGTTCATGTCATTTTATTTTCCTTACCGACAATGTTTCCGGCGCTTATTCAATTCATACCGTATAATCCATTCCACTTTATGAATTTTAATCAAGTGCTGCGTGGTGTTCCGCTTGAGCTCACAGTTCCCGTTGATATTACGATGAATGTAGGGGTGCTCGTAATTAGCATTAGTATTGGCATTATGCTGTTTATTATTAAGACATTCTTTTCAACAGGAAAAATCACAAGGGCATAGGGGGGCTGCAAATGTGGGGGTATTTTAAGTTTGAATGGGTGCAGTTTTTTACAAATAAGAAAAATGTAGCGATTTACTGTTTACTGTTATTTGCCGTTATTTTTTATTCATTAAGAGTTGCACCAGCCTATGATCCAATCGAAAAGGTAGATGTGGATGAGATTGAAGCACGCTATTTAACGAGAGCGACATTTCTTCAGGATATGGCGATGAAAGATTTAACGGGTTCGCATCCCTCTGTATTTATGGCGATAGATATTTTTAACTATATTAATCCGTATGATCAAAAGCGACTGGATGCGTTGGACCGAGGAGATTTGAGTGCTTATGCTGAGGCAACGAGTGAGTGGTATGACATTACAAATAGCTTTACCTATCAAAATGGGTCGTTCTTTTACAACCCACGTTACTATACATATGGTAGCCAATATGCAGAAGACAATGCGTTTTATGCATACTTTGAAAATGCAAAGCGCTACGAAATGTTTGCGAAAGCAGATTATGATTTATCGATTGCCTTGTTTGAGCAAAGGACAGCATTGCAAACGTTGGAAAGGTTATTAAATGGTCCGCTACCAGTTATTTTAATCGGATGTGCGCTCTTGCTAGCCATAGACATTGTAACGAAGGACAGACGTAATCCAACAATTTTAAGAGGCTTTCCTATTGCAGACTGGAAAAAACTTTTTGTGAAAGGTTTTGTTGCATTATTAGGGGGAATTGTATTGTTCATCCCTATTTTGATAGGGATTGTCATTATTGGGTTGCAAAGTGGTTTTGGTCATTTTGGAATACCGGTACCGTACTATACGGCAAACGTAAATTGGATGCAAGAAGGGCTACTGGATGTGATGAGCCTCGGTATGTTTTTTACACAATGTTTCCTACTGTTAATGATGTGGTTTATTGTCATCATCACAGTCGTCTTACTAAGCAGTGTTGTTTTCCGTAATGAACTGGTGAATTTGGCGATCGGGATGCTCATTATTTTTGGCGAGAATTTTTACTTTAGCCGTGGGGTAGGGTTTTTCTGGTCGGTGGAAAATTATCCGACTTCCTATATACAAGTGGGGCAAATTGTTTCGAAAATCCGAAATTATTACTATATGTCAGATCAATTAACGGTTGAGTTCGGTATAACTTTGCTCTTTACTTCCACTGTTATTGTAGTGATTTTGATGATGGTGATTGCATTAAATAGCCGTTTTAAGATGGTGAAATAGGGGGGAATAAGGTTGATTGAACTTCAAAATATAACGGTAGAATTTGCCGGTAAAAAGGTACTGAATGATATTAGTATTACTTTTCAGCAAGGTGAAATGATCGGGCTTGTCGCACCAAATGGCACTGGGAAATCGACTTTAATGAATGTCTTGATGAATTATTTAAAGGTGAACAATGGAAGTTTAATGTTTAAGGATGGGCTAAGCTATTCCAGTAAATCTAAAGAAGTGAAAATTCACCAATTTGTGTCCATGATGCCGGATCAAAGTGATTTATACAATTATTTAAGTGGTCGCGATCATTTAAAAATGTTTGCGACAATGTGGAAGTCCGATAAGAAGCTAATTGATGAAACGATTGAAGCGCTTAATATGGGGCATTATGTGAATAAAAAAACAGGTACTTATTCACTCGGTATGCGCCAACGTCTTTGTTTTGCTATGCAAATTGTTTCGAATACAGAAATTATGCTCATGGATGAAGTGATGAACGGTCTTGATCCAAACAATGTGGAAGTCATTTCGCACATGTTAATGAAGAAAAAAGAAGAGGGAAAAATGATTATAATAGCGTCGCATTTGCTGGATAACTTAGAAAAATACGCAGATCGTATCTTTTTGTTTAAAGAAGGTAAGCTGGTGGATGCCGATGAAATTGTTGCAACGTTTAGTGAGTCGATATTAACGACGTTGCGTGTGAAAAATATGCCGGAGCATGTAAAGCAAGCGCTTCTTCAGAGATATCCAGCGTTATCAGCACAAACATTAATCAATGGGATGACGCTCATTTCACTTGGTGCACTTAATCAAGAAGCGCTAAGCAGCATAACCGCATTTCTAGTAGAATGCAATTTACCTGAGTTTACATTCGGAAATGTGACATTGAATGATTTGTATGCGATGTATTATCATGAGATTATTTGAAATACGTCAAATTTATATTAAAAACGGTTATTTCCAGTTCTATTATAATTAGTATGGGGGATTGGTTTGGAAATAAAGGAATATGCATTGTATAACTTTTTTCATATGGAGCTTTATAAACATAAAAAGGAGTACAACTAATTAATCTGTTGTACTCCTTTTGGAATTTAGTTTCATGAAAAAAAGCTTATACTAAATCTTTTAAGTCTAGGTAAAATTCATAAATAAAGTAACAACCAAAACCAAACAATAAAAAACCTGCAATGATTGAAGTCCATTTAATCATTTTTCGGTTCATTACTTTTCTTGAAAGTGAAACAATTGTTAATAAGCCAAGATCATGTAACAAAATCCCTGATAAAATTCCTAATGCGACAATTAAAAATTGATTGGCACCATTTCCTGAATAGGAGTCTGCTAAAACCGCCCCAAATACAGAAATCCAAAAAACTAAATTTCCTGGTGAAACGGCAACTAAAAGACCATTACGGTATGTTGAAAAAAATGATTTATTCACTTTTTTCCCAGCTAATGTAATGTCTTTATCTGCGTTTTTAATAGAATCATAGGCAAGCATAAAGAGAAATATGGCCCCAATAATCCATAACGGCATTTGTATGTAAGACAATGCTAAAAATTTTGCTACTCCTAAATAGAGTGCGAGTATTAATGCTACATCAATTGTCATGCCGCCAAGCCCTACAGCCCAACCATGCATAAACCCATTTTTCAATCCTTGTTTTGTCATTTCAACAGTAATGGCACCAACAGGCATTGCAATAGCTAGGCCAATCAGGACATACGTAAAATACAAACTCATTTAAACACCTCTTCCAAGCGTGAAATTTTCTTGTAATAACTTATAAATATTACTATATTTGAATATTTATAAAAAATCAACCTAAATACTGGGTATTGGATGAGGGATACAACTGTAGAGGAGAAATTATTAAGTGGGGGATGGGATGTTGCTCAATTACTAATTTATACCAGTTTTGCATCAACTCCGATTTTTAACAACAAAAAAACACCCCCACCATAAAAGGTAAGAGTGCCCATAAACCATTACTGGTATGCGCTTTATGTAGGTAAGCCACATTGCCGTAGTTTATTATAGAAAGTTTTAAACCACCACTCCTCAAAGTGGGTGTTCGCAAAAGTATTCCTGTCTATCCCAAGTTAAAAACCTGGGCACGCCATTCGTACTTCGATGTAAAACTCCCTGTATAAGCATAAAGGTTAAAACTTAATATTCGTACGTACAACGTAGCCTTAATGTAATAATAACTGAACCTTTTAAGATGTGCAACAAAGCTTGTTTAAAGGAAAAAGTCAAATATTTTGCGGGGAAATCAAACATTAATTGATGTCGTTTGTTTTGATTTTCAGTGGTATTCGATATTAAAAAAAGCCTTCCTCGTTTAAATGGGAAGCCTTCTGGTGTTAATCTTTATGGTTTTGTAAAATTTGATTCGTAAGCTGGGCAATATCGATTGTCGTTTTTTCCGCGATGACGTCTGCTAATATTTCATTTTTGAAATAAAGTACACTCACTTGAAGCGGTATTTGAAGCAATTTAGTGAGAGCTGTCTGATACATATAAACAAATTCTCGATCAGTGTTCCCGTGTTTTAATTCGGCGAAGGACTCATAAAATTGGTCGAGCTTATCTGCAAATTCCAGTAAACGACCCTCAATTGTTGCGTCTTTCCCTTCTTTCATACGGGCTAAAAAGACTTCTTGTAAATCGGTTGGAATTTCTTCAAAAATAAATTTTTCCATCATCTTTTCTTCCACATGTGCAAGCATTTGCTTTAACTCAAGGCTCGCGTGTTTGACTGGTGTTTTTATATCCCCAATGAACACTTCGGCAAAATCGTGATTGATTGTTTTTTCATATAGGGATTTCCAATCAATGGTATTACCCGCGCGTTCTTCAAGTGTGGCAAAAAACATGGCATATTGCGAAACCTTCCAAGAGTGGGCTGCGACATTATGCTCTTCATATTTAAAACGTCCCGGACAACGGATGATGCGCTCCAAATCATTTAAGCTTGTAAAAAATGCATGAATTCCTATAAAAACCACTCCTTTTATGTTGAATCAATTACGGCTTGGCGTAATTGTGTCCAGTTTTTTTTCGAGTGTGCTCGAAAAACTCCCCTTAAAAATCTGTGACATCCGCCGGGGCATTAACTTCTTTCAGCAGATGTACTCTCCTTCTGCTGAAAGAAGTTAATTTCATTGTAATACTCATATTACCCGAAAACCAGCATTTTCAAGCGTTTTAACGAATGTTTAACATGCGGTTTACAACCAACAATGCCCTTTAGTAATTAGTATATTAAAAAAAGACGCTCAAATGAATGGGCGTCTTTACAAAATCAATTACGCCTCGGCGTAATTGCGTCCAGATTTTTTCGAGCTCGCTCGAAAAATTCCCCTTAAAAATCTGTGACATCCGCCGGGGCATTAACTTGGTTCAGCCAGGGGTGAATCATACAGAACCAAGTGATTATTTGGCATTCATCTCCCACTGATAGAAGTGGAGGACTTATTGCTGAAGTAAGTTAAGCTTGAATGTCAATTACTTGGCCTTTGTAAGGGTGAGCTGCGGCTGTTTGCTGTGGTAGCTCTTCCATCATTTCAATTACACCAGCAGCGCCATTGTTCATTGACTTGTCTAGGATGCTCATTTGTAATGTTTGTTGCAGTGAAGCAAGTTGAGCAGACATCATAGAATTAATATCCAAAAGTATCCTCTCCTTTCATATTTATATCGTCAAAAAACGGAGAAATTAGAGTTACCCCTTTGATTTTCGTGTTATGAAGTTTATTGCTAACAATGGAATAAAAACCTCTTTTCCTGGTGACGCTACTGACGAGGAGGTGAAGAATGAGATATTTACTTATGTTAGTGCCACTTGTATTGTTATTAGGTGGTTGTAATTTATTTCAATCAAAAAGCGTTCCAGTAAGTGCGCCAGAAACACTGACTGCTAAAGCGCTTATGTACAATACAAATGACGAGTTTATCGGTGAGGTGTCTTTCCAAGAGACGGGAAAAGGGGTAGAGTTGTCGGCCCAATTGAATGGCTTACAATCAGGTGAACATGGCATTCATATTCATACAGTTGGCAAATGTGAGAAACCTACATTTGAATCCGCAGGTGCTCATTATAATCCGACGAACAAAAAGCATGGTGTTGAAAATCCACTCGGACCACATGTAGGTGACTTGCCAAATTTAGTTGTTGATGAAAATGGTGAAGTTCAATTAAATTTTATTGCGCCTCAATTTACATTGAAAAAGGGAGAAGCAAATTCTTTATTTGATGCGGATGGTAGTTCGGTTATCATTCATGAAAAGGAAGATGACTACAAAACAGATCCTTCAGGAAATTCAGGTGCGCGAATGGTTTGTGGTGTTATTAAATGATACTGTGTCCGAATTTTGGGCACAGTTTTTTTGTTTCTATATAAAATAGGGATTAGTTAATTAGGATGCATAGAGTATCTGAAATATTAATTTATTCATTTCTTATGCGCCGTGTTTCCACTTTTATCCACAACTTACTATATTCTTAGTTTTGCACTTAGTTAATATTGATTTTTACTAGTTTATTAGTGCGTTTTTGAGGTTATTCCGAATTGTTGATATAAACGATATCTTTAAAATTGTTTGACTTTTAAATAATTATGCATGTAAAATAGACTAGAGTTGTAAAAAAGAGGGGGATTTAACATGTTTAAAAAGAATAAACTATTATTTCTAACTATGGTAAGCGCTTTACTATTAGTGTTAGCAGCTTGCGGTAGTGATGAAGATTCAGGTAAAGATACAGAGAAACCTGCTGATTCAACTGCTGATACAGATACAACAGCCCAAGCGGATTTTGGCGATGTAAAATATTTAAGTATTTTAACAGGTGGTACGCAAGGTACATACTACCCATTAGGTGGTACTTTCGCGGACTTAATCACTTCTGATACAGGTGTAAAAACAACTGCTGAGGTTTCTCAAGCTTCTGCGGCAAATATGACAGCTTTACAAAATGGCGAAGGTGACGTAGCTTTCGTTCAAACAGATATCGCTTTCTATGGAACAAATGGAACATTAATGTTTGAAGGACAAACAATTGATTCGGTTTCAGCATTAGGGGCATTATATCCAGAAACAGTTCAGCTTGTAACATTAGCTGATTCAGGTATTAAAACATTTGCAGATTTAAAAGGTAAAAAAGTTTCAGTAGGTGCTCCTGGTTCAGGAACTTATGCAAACGCTGAGCAATTATTAGAAATTCATGGTTTATCAATGGATGATATTAAAGCACAAAACTTAGATTTCGGTGAATCAACAGACGGAATCCAATCAGGTCAAATTGATGCAGCGTTCATCACTGCAGGTTACCCAACAGGTGCGGTAGAAGCACTTAATGCAACGAAGGGCGTTCACATTGTGCCAGTTGAAGCAGACAAAGCGGCAGAGCTTATTGCTAAATATCCATACTATGCAGTGGATGCAATTCCATCAGGTACGTATGGTTTAGAAGCAGAAGTTCCAGCTGTATCAGTAGGCGCGATGTTAGCGGTTAAAAAGGATCTTCCAGAAGATTTAGTTTATGCGATGACAAAAGCAATTTATGATAATACAGATAAAATTGGTCATGCAAAAGGTGAATTCATCAAAGCGGAAACAGGCTTAGATGGAATCGGTATTGAAGTTCACCCAGGTGCTCAAAAGTATTTCGATGAAGTGAACAAGTAACACAAAGCAAAGGGCTCTGTTGCGATAAATGCTTCAGGGTCCTTTTTTGATGGTGAGAGTTTATGAAAAAGTGGTTCGTTATAAGTATATTTTTAATTTGTTGTGCAGCGAGTTTCATTCCGTTTCAAAAAGCGCTAGTTATGACGGAAACAAGAAATGAGCAGCCTAACGTAAACTATGTATTACTGGATTCGGAGAACGATTTTCAAATAGTGTTTACCCATTCAATTCACCTATCGGATGTCATCGAAAGTTATCGGGTTTTAACATCTAATGAATTTCAACTAGTATCGATGGAATATTCAGATGTTGCAATCGGCATGCCGGGTTATGCTGAAAAAGGGCAGGTGCTTACATACGAAGATGGTGTGTATACACTGCGTTATGATAATGCGAAGTTGCCTAATTTTACACTTCATATTGGTGCGGTTCAACACAAGCTAATGCTCCGTTATGGTGATGAGGAATATGATTTGAAAAATAATTTAAAAAAAGGGAAATCCTATTTTATTGAAGTAAAGAAACTATCATTCTATGAAAAAATGAAAGGTGTGAAATTGAATGACAACAAAGAATGAACAAATTGATGATAACCAATTTGAACAACTATCCGCTGAAGACCAGCAAGCGTTATTAGAGAAATATGATATTGAATCGAACACACGTAATGTCAGTGGCATAATGAAAAAAGTCATTTATGTAGGGCTTTTACTATTCTCTTTATTCCAAGTTTATACTGCTATTTTCGGAGTATTCCCAGCACAAATTCAACGAACAGTCCATTTAGGGTTCGGTTTAACATTTATCTTTTTACTATTTCCAGCAGTTCGTAAAACGAAAAAAGATACAATTCCATTTTATGATTATATTTTAGCACTTATATCAATTGTAGTTGGTTCATATTGGGTTATTAACTATGAGCGTCTTGTGCAAAGTTTAGGAAGAATGGAAACAATGGACTTTTACATCGGGCTTATTGCGACGATTTTAGTTTTAGAAGCGGCAAGACGTGCGGTAGGGTTACCGATTACGATTATTGCAGGCTTATTCCTGCTTTATGCTTATTTCGGTCCGCAAATGCCAGACTTCATGGCACATCGTGGTCAAAGTGTAGAAAGCATTGTTAATTTAATGTTTTACTCAACAGATGGTATTTTAGGAACGCCAATTAGTGTATCCGCTACATTTATTTTCGTGTTCTTATTATTCGGTGCTTTCTTAGTGAAAACAGGTGTAGGGCAATATTTTAATGATTTAGCCGTAGCATTTGCAGGGAAATTAATCGGTGGCCCTGCTAAAGTAGCGATTTTCTCATCTGCATTACAAGGGACAATTTCAGGGAGTTCCGTTGCAAACGTTGTAACTTCAGGATCTTATACGATTCCGATGATGAAAAAGCTTGGCTACAAAAAGGAATTTGCTGGTGCAGTTGAAGCCGCTGCCTCGACAGGTGGTCAATTAATGCCACCAATTATGGGTGCCGCAGCGTTCTTAATGGTCGAATTTATTGGTCGTGGGATTACGTATTGGGATATTGCGAAAGCAGCAGCAATTCCTGCATTGCTTTACTTTACAGGAATTTGGATTATGACGCATTTTGAAGCGAAACGTTTAGGATTACGTGGATTATCAGATGAAGAATTACCAAACCGTAAAGAAGTATTAATGAAAATTTATTTATTAGTACCAATCATGCTAATTATTGTATTAATGTTAGTTGGCGTACCGGTAATGCATGCCGCTTTATATGGTATTTTAGCTAGTATTTTAGTAGGAATGTTTAACAAAGAGACTCGTCTAGGTTTTGCGGATATTTTAGATGCATTAGTAGATGGGGCAAAAACAGCATTAGGTGTTGTTGCAGCGACTGCATGTGCCGGGATTATTGTTGGGGTAGTTGTGAAAACTGGTCTTGGATTATCGCTTGCAAATAGCTTAGTTAAATTAGCTGGAGGAAGTATTTTATTAACGTTATTCTTCGTAATGATTGCGTCACTTATTTTAGGGATGGGTGCACCAACAACAGCGAACTATGTTATTACATCGACGATTGCAGCACCTGCGATTGTTGCATTATTAGCACCGGATGTACCGCAAAGTGCTGTGCCAATCGTTGTATTATTATCTGCTCATTTCTTCGTATTTTACTTTGGGATTATTGCAGATATTACACCGCCTGTTGCACTTGCCGCCTTTGCAGCTTCTGGAATATCAGGTGGAGATCCAATCAAAACCGGTGTGAACTCTGCTAAGCTAGCGATTGCGGCATTTATTATTCCATATATGATCGTATTCTCGCCAGCGTTATTGATGATTGACGTAACGGTATTAGAAATTATTTGGGTAGTATTTACAGCGATAATGGGTATGATTGCAATCGGTGCAGGGGTTATCGGATTCTGGTACCGAAAGTTAATGATTGTGGAGCGAGTAGTTGTCATGGCTGCAGGATTAGCAATGATTTATCCAGAATCATTATCAGACACGATTGGTCTAATTGTATTCATCGCAATGTGGGCATTACAAATCTTCTCAAAAAACAAAGGAAATGAGCCAAAAACGGTCGTTTCTTAAAATGTAAGTGGCATCTAAAAGTCGATTTTCGGTTTATTCCGAGAGTCGACTTTTTTTGAGTAGACAATTAAATTCATAAGGTCCAATGCGATTGATCTCATTTTGAGATAGGTTATATACTTATTATGCATAAATCGTATTTATTAGTTGCGAATAGGTAGGGAAGTATGTGATAATCAATTTACACAAAATTCAGTTAATTAGGAGTGGTGAAAAGGATGGTTAATTTAAAATCTATTTTAGCAACTTATTTATTGGATGAAGAACATGACACGGAAGTTGTAGAGCAGACCGTAACACAGGTAGTTGAGCAATATGAACAGTATCCAGCAGGTTTTTTCTCAAGTTTGTAACGGGTAGAACTATCTATTTGCGAATGTGCATTGGGTAGTTCTTTTTTTGTGGATAAGGAACTGCGAGTATTTTCCTAATTAGCTAGGCACCTATTATTAATAATTTTCTAATCGTACTGTATAATAGAAGTATTACATGATATTAGAGGTGCTTTTCATGATTGATGTTAGAAAAACGGAGGAAATGATATTTGAATGGTTCCATTATTTCCACACTCATCCAGAAGTGAGTTGGCAGGAACATAATACAACAGAAAAATTAGCAACCATTTTAGATGACTTGCACATTCAGTATACACGTTTTGAAGACGTAACAGGATTAATTGCCGAGATTGGTGAAGGTGAGGAAGTCATTGCGGTTCGTGCAGATATTGATGCGTTATGGCAGGAAGTTGATGGCGTCATGAAGGCGAATCATTCTTGTGGGCACGATGCAAATATTTCAATGGTACTTGGAGCGCTTTTAGAGTTAAAGGATAAAAAATTAAAAAAGCGCATTCGTTTTATTTTCCAACCAGCTGAGGAATCGGGTGGTGGTGCACTCGCAATGATTGACCGCGGTGTGTTAAAGGATGTCACGCATTTATTTGGTGTTCATTTACGTCCAGTGGAAGAATTACCACTTGGCAAAGTTTCTCCAGCAATTTATCATGGAGCAGCAGCATTTTTGAGTGGGACAATTTCAGGAATTGATGCGCATGGTGCACGCCCTCATCAAGGGAATAATGCTATTGATGTTGCAGTAGCGATTCAGCAAATGTTAAAAAATTTATATATTGATCCATTTGAAGTGTATTCTGCAAAAATGACAAAAATCGTGGCAGATGGCGGTAGTATTAATATTATCCCTGGAAATGCAAGCTTTTCAATTGATGTACGTGCCCAGAAAAATGAAGTACTTGAGCAAATTCAAGCCTACGTGGCAAAGGGCTTAAAGCAAATTTCAGAAATGTTTGCGATTGATGTCAATTGGCAGTGGTTGGATGTAACACCAGGGGCTAAGGTTTCTAAAGAAGCGGCTAAAGAAGCAGAAATCTCAATTATAGAAGCGTTAGGCAGGGAGCATTTAGCGCCAGCCGTTACAACACCAGGTAGTGATGATTTTCACTTTTATACGATAAAGCAACCACAGTTGAAGGCGACAATGATTGGTGTCGGTGCAAACTTAGCGCCGGGGCTTCATCATCCACATATGACATTTGATCACGAAGGTCTACTGGATGGAGCCAAAGTGTTAACAACAACTTTGAAAAACATGGCAATGAGTTAATGAAAAAATGGTCCTCGCTTTTACATTGAGCGAGGACCATTTTTGTTTCCATTCATTTTAGTCGACAAAAGCCACAAGCTAATAAACCAGGGATATCCTTAGAGAAGCAGCAGCTTTTTCTGACCGGTACATGGATGAGTTGAGAGGGATTTTTTCCGCCTGTATAGTTCAGAAACAGCGATTTGTCAGAGAAATAGCGCCATATATTTTTGTCTTCTAGCATTTCTAAGTCTTCGAATGCACGGTCAGAAAGTGCCGGATTTTCAAGTAATGTATGGTAGTGCCAAAGCATAAAACCGAAAATATTTTCCCATAAAACAAGTGGGGAAATCGATGTTGTTTTTCGTAGTTGCTGGATGATGACAGACGCTTTATATAAAATATCGGCCATCACTTGTTCGCGTTCGTCATCCTCTACATAGCGAAAATCATTCGGATTAATATACATAGCTAGTGTATGGATTCCAAATTCATTTACAATAGCAAAGCGCAGATCCTCAGGTTTTCCATCCCAAATTTCATCATAGGTCGTCAGCATATAAAATTGCATAGCAACAAACATGCCATAGCGGCGCCCAAAATGAGAAATGGCAGCAGCCTCTGTTGCAGCATTTGTCACACCCATCATTAAGTTTCGAAAATCGGTTAAATAAAAATCTTTATGTAGGTTTGCCAAAGTAAAAAGTGGGCGCGAAGGTTCTTCTGTATAAATACTATATGAATTGAGTTGACGCATTTGATCATAGGAAAGTGCAGGCATAGATCTCACCTTTTCTTTAATTATTATTTGGTAATAGTGAATGGCTCACTTTTCGTTATTCTTACTATACCATTTTTGCTTCATATAAATAGAAAACTACTTTTATTCAACTGCTACATTTGGAATTATTTGATAAAATATTGACATTTTATATGATAATGATTATCATTGTCATGTGACGCGAGTTTATTTGTAATTCAGTACAAATAAGTTTGGACTCAGCACCTTTTCTCCAAAAGTTAGCTAGTTCAATGTTGCGTTCTAAACTCCCTCATTTAGAACGTGGTTAGGTAAGTGGTGATTATATCGCCCTTTTTCTTTCGATATGAAAGGCCCTGTTATACCTGTGTCCAATTGCGGATACAGGTATTTTTTTAGAGGTGACAAAAACTCCGTGGAACATAAGGCTTCCACGGATCGAAGTTGTATTACGTCATATTTTTCTCTAATAGCAATTGCTTCTTCCCTACAAGCATTGTGTGATAGCTATGGAGTAGCATGCCACCAATAATAACACCAAGTCCAGTTAATGCGAGAGGCGCGGGTAGTGGAACGCTTAATAAAACCATTTCACCAGCCATTGCGAATAACACTTCTGTCGATTGTGTTGCTTCTACTGCTGCAAGTTTGCCTTGATCATGTCGTACACGGTCTGTGGCGATGAAAAATAAAATGGTCGCGATAACACCAGAAGATACAGCCACTAGTAGGGATTGCAGTACTTGGCTTCCTGAAGGTAACCCCACCGTAAATAGTGCATAAATTGCAAGGATAATCCAAGCAGGTAGCGATGCGATTGTCATGCCGAGTACACGTTGAAAAGTATCAATGCGCCCATCGCAAATCGCCATCATTTTTCGATTGCCTAATGGATATGCAAAAGCGGCGACAATCACCGGTAAAATTCCAAGTAACAAAACTTCTGTAGAAACGACTTTAGCTTGTGGGATTTGAATAAGCAAAATCCCGATTAAGATAATGCAGGAAATCCCTAATGAAATGACTGGAATTTTAGAACGAATAGGCTTTCCAGCAATGAATGTCACAAATAATGGCGCTAATAAAACCCCAGCAACAATCGTAAATTGCCACGTCCCGGAAACAAGCCAGCCTGGACCGAATGCCGCAGCAAATGTAAGTGGGGCATAGAAAAAGACAAAACCAACAAAACTCCAAATCAACCAAGCACCTGGTTTTGCTTTCACTTCATTAGATAAAACGCGAAAACCATTTTTTCCACGTATCGCGACAATAGCAATTAAAAAAGGAAGCATAAAGAAATAGCGTAAGGAAGAGCTCCATAGCCAACTTCCGCCTTCAAGTTCCATTGAATGATTTAATACAAAGGTAACCGCAAAGAATAGAGCGGCAATAATACCGATGAAAATCTCTTTCATAACGCACCTCCTCGTTTAGTTTGAATTTTCAGATATAAATATCGGTAAAAAAATGGAGCGAAAGGATTCACTCCATAAATAAACTTTAGTTACGTGCTTCGAACAACTGAACAATTTCAATAATCACTTCTGTCGCTTTTTCCATCGTTTCACCTGATACGAATTCATATTTCCCGTGCATGTTTTCGCCACCAGCAAAGATGTTCGGAGTTGGTAAGCCCATGAATGAAAGCTGAGAACCATCTGTACCACCACGGATAGGTTCAACAATTGGTGTAATATCAAATTTCGCAAACGCTTCTTTTACGATGTCGACAATTTCCATAACAGGTTCAATTTTTTCACCCATATTGTAATATTGATCTTCCATCTCAACCGTAATGGCCTCTTCACCATATGCGGCTTGCATTTTTTTGCCGATTTCATTCATATATGCTTTTTTCTCTTCAAATTTTGCGCGGTCATGGTCACGGATAATATAAGACATTGTTGTTTCTTCAATGCCACCATTAAATTGCATTAAATGAATGAAGCCTTCATAGCCTTCTGTTTTTTCGGGAACGGCATCTTTTGGCATGTCATTTTGGAAGGCAATCGCCAAACCAATCGAATTGACCATTTTGTCCTTCGCTGAACCAGGGTGGATATTTGTACCGCGTGTCGTTACTTTTACACCGGCAGCATTAAAGCTTTGGTATTGTAACTCACCTAGTGGACCGCCATCCATCGTATACGCATAATCAGCACCGAATTTTTCCACGTCAAATTTATGTGGGCCGCGTCCGATTTCTTCATCTGGCGTAAATGCCACGCGAATTTTACCATGCTTAATGTCAGGGTTTTTCACTAAGAAAGCCATAGCTGTCATAATTTCTGCGATACCCGCTTTATCATCTGCACCGAGTAATGTTGTGCCATCTGTTGTAATTAACGTTTGACCAACATAATTTTTTAAATTCGGGAAGTATTCCGGTGTCATTACTAAACCGTTTTGTAATGTAATGGCTTCACCATTATAGTTGTCAATGCGCTGTGGATTTACGTTTGTGCCTGTGTAATCCGTTGTTGTATCAACATGTGCTAAAAAGCCGATTGTTGGTACATCTTTGTCTGTATTAGATTCAAGTGTAGCGAAAAGGTAGCCATTTTCGTCTAATGTAATGTCTGTTAAGCCGATGTCTGCAAGCTCATCTTTTAAAATGTGTAATAAGTCAAATTGCTTTTGTGTAGAGGGTGTTGTTGTTGAGTTGAAATCCGATTGTGTATCAATTTTTACGTAGCGAACTAAACGCTCAATTATTTGTTCTTTCATGCTCATGAAAAAGCCTCCTTAGTAAAATAAACTGACTTTATTGTACCACTTTATTTCGAATATTGAAGTATTGAGTAATGCTAAGCATGAATAAAAATTGTGCACCATAATACGTAAACATAATGAGCTGATGTGAATAGGCAACTTCAAACATAAAGCGGTCCATTGCCAAAATCGAATCGGATATAATGAATAATAAAGCGCCTGTTATCGCAAATGGGCTGCCTGTACGGAATGAGGTCCAACCCATTGTTAAAATAATCGACATATAAGCAATAACGGCAATGGCTAAAATAGTGTCACCTTCTTTAAAAATAGAGCCCGCAATCCATACAACCATAAATAGGCAGTATACGCCGAGTGATATTTTTACGATAAGCGGTGTTTTGGCTACGCTTGTTGTGCGAAATGCGAAAATGTAAAAAATATGCCCGATTAAAAAGAAGCATAGTCCGACGATGAACCATTGCAGCGTATAATCACCGATCGCGCAAAAGATGAGCCCGATTGAAACAAGCCATTGATACGGCAATTTGTTCGGGAGTTTCGTTGTAAATGCCAGTGTAATTAGTAATAGCATTGGAATTAATTTAAATACCATAATTAATGATGAATCAATGGAGTTAATGAAAAACACATAAAAAATGCCGAACACTAAAAATAATGAAATAAGTACCTTTCGCGCCATAAATATTCCTCCTAAAACATATTTTTAACTTGCTTCAACGTTCTTCCGCTTCAATTAAGTAGTGGTTGAATGCCAAGTGAACCCTTGATTCAGATGGGGTTCAGACCCTAGCTGAATCAAGTTATTGCCCCAGGCGGATGTCACAGATTTTGAAGAGGAATTTTTCGAACGGGTTCGAAAAAAATCTGGACGCAATTTCGCCGAGGCGTAATTGATAAAATTATGAATCTTTCCAGTGAGTTATTCGTAAATAATACAAAGAAAGGATGGTCACCATGGGACAACTTTTATTAATTACTTTAATAGGTTCGTTTATTATGACACTATTAATCATACCAATTTCTCGGAAAGTTAAAAGTGGGAAATTATCGACTAAGAATTTAATCGCAACATGTATCGTCATTTTTGTTAGTAGTTTTACTTTAGTATTTACGGCGGTTTATGTATCTAAAATGGATTTGAATTGGACAGCATTCCTATATGTGCTGCCTGTAGCTGCGTTAGTCGGAGCGATTTTATCGGTAGGACTAGAGCAAAAAATAAAATCAGCTATTATACTAGTGGGGATTTTAGGGGTCGCTTATTTGATTAGTGCGCCATTATTGAATGCCGAACAAAAATTTAAGTCCTCACAAATGGAGGAAAAGATAGAAATCAAGGCATTTGATGAAACGAAAACACCTGCAAGTGTACCGCCACAGTTTGTGAAAAATAAAATGAAAAAGGCTTTCGGGCAAGTGCCAAATACGAGTTATTATGAATTAGGTCGTCTGCAAATTCAAAAAGTAAATGGTGAGTATGTGTATATTGCACCAGTTGAGTTTTCGGACATTTTCAAATGGTTTAATGGGAAATCTACACCAGGTTACTTTACGATGAGCGCGACAGATTCAAGCGATAATCCGAAATTTATTAAATCGGAAATGAGCTATATTCCATCGTCTTATTTGAATAAAAATTTAGAGCGCCATATGCGTTTACAATTTCCTACACTCATTTTTTATGGGCAACCGCAATTAGAAATTGATGAGGACGGGAAGCCATTTTATATTCGTTCGTATGGTGAATTTATTTCCGCACGTAACGGTTTTGATGTAAAAGGGATCGTTATAGTGGATGCAAAAACGGGGCAGACAGATAAGCTTGCGCTAAAAGATGTACCGGACTATATCGATGGGGCGATTTCTCCAGAAACAGTGAGCTTACAAAATAGCTATTACGGTAACTATGTACATGGTTATTGGAACAGTGTTGTCGGAAAGAAAGATGTGAAACTACCGAGTGATGAAGGAACGGAAGCAAATGTAAGCCCGATTTTCATGGAAGATGGAGAAATGTATTACTTCACGGATTTCACAAGTCCAAAAGAAGGTGTTGACTCAATGCTTGGTTATTCGTTGACGAATGCTCGTACAGGCGCAGCAACATATTATACAGGCAATTTAGATGAATCATACATGGATTCTCAAGGGGCACTGCAAATTATTGAAAAGGAATTTATAGAGAAGAAATGGGAAGGTAAAATGCCGATTCTTTATAACTTCTACGGCGAGGCAAGCTGGTTAACAGGTGTGCTTGATGCAAATGGCTTCCTACAAAACTATTTCATTGTTTCCGCATCGAATCCTGAAATTTCAGCCTTTGCTTCTACACCAAATGAGGCATTAAAGCTATATAAAACAGCCTTAAATAGTGGTGGTAGTACAGTAGATGGCACGTCTCAGGCAGAAGAAGCAACCGTAACAGGTGAAGTTGTCCGTGTGTATAAAGAGCGTGTCGGTGACTTTACACTTGTTTCGTTCTTAATGAATTCAGGGGAAAACTTTATCGTAAGTTCAGCAGTTGTACCGCTTGCAATTTATTTACAAGAGGGTGACCGCGTCATTATGACATATGCGAAAACGGGCGAGCAGTTCCAACCCGTAAAAAAGGTCATTATTGAAGGGTTATAAAGCATGAAAAAGGGCAGGGACGTACTTTGGGACTGACCCCAAAAATATAGACAAATAAAAAAAGCATCTTCGATTGAATTCGGGTTTAGATACCTAAAATTCAACTAGGGGGTGTTTTTT
>NZ_JBNNMF010000026.1:0-56603 GCF_050272495.1 Solibacillus cecembensis
TTCGTCCTGAGCCAGGATCAAACTCTCCATAATAGTTAGTTTGAAAGCTCATTTGCTTTGCTAGCGTATCAACATAAAGTTGATATCTATAATTTATTTAAGTTCATCACTTAAACGTTTAAATCATTAACGTTTGCTTGTTCAGTTTTCAAGGTTCATGTCGTTACCTCTTTTGAAGAGACAACTTTTATATCTTAACATAACTTGAATCGTCATGTCAACAACTTTTTAAAGTTGTTTTTCACTGTCTCTCAACAGCAACTTTATTATCTTACCATCCTGTTATTTAAAAGTCAACACTCTTTTTAAAAAGTGTTATTAGCTTTTTCCAGGATATTTGTACACCATGTTTTGGCGACGTCTAATAATTTAACACGATATCAATCATAACGCAATACTTTATTGTTATTTATTTTATTTTTTATAAAATTACCTACATAAAAGACGATATATATAACTTTCCGATTAAACCGTCATATTTCATTGTTATAAATTTTACCGATATGCTTGAATAACTTATTAAAACGGCAATAAACAATTTTTGCACCTAAATTTGCTTTGGTACAAAAAGTTCATTTGTAGCGTGTGTAAATCACTTCCCCATAGTTAAACCTTCTATATAAATAAATAAAAAAACACACAAAACATGTCTGTGTGTTTTCTCTAGAGTTTTATACAATCAACGCGCTTCTTCGATAATGACACCATCGCTCATTTTGACGATATTGTCTGTATACGTTAGCATCTCTTCATCATGTGTCACCATTAATGTCGTGATGTTTAGCTTTTTTGTCAGCTCTTGAATTAAACGCATCACTTCCACAGAACGTTTTGAATCAAGGCTTGCTGTCGGTTCATCAGCAAATAGGATTTTTGGCTGGTGAATAATCGCACGCGCAATTGCTACGCGTTGTTTTTCCCCACCAGATAATGATGCTGGGTAGGCTGATTTTCGGTGATTCATTCCAACAAGCTCTAATACACCTGCAACCTCCTGCTGTTGGTCACGTTTGTTCAGTTTTGTTTCTGCTACATCTAACATTAATTCAAGTTGCTCTTCTACCGTTAGAAATGGAACTAAATGTGCGAACTGAAAGACGAATCCGAATTGCTTAGCACGCATACCACGTACTTGTTCTGCATTCATATCGGTTACAACTTGCCCGTTAAAGGTAATTCTCCCTTCTGTTGTAGGCTGTAATCCCGCTGCAATGGTTAATAACGTACTTTTCCCTGAGCCCGATGCTCCGACAAGTGCCGTAATTTCGCCTTCTCGTAACGTTAAGTTAACACCTTTTAATATTTCTTCCTGTACTTCACCCGTTTTAAATGATTTACGAATTCCTTCTAATTGAAATATCGTCATATTAAGCCTCTCCTTGTTGAATTGCTTGTAGTGGTTCAATATTTTTGATTTGTACACCTGATAATGTCGAGCCGATAAAGCCGATAACTAAAAACACACCTGAAAGTTGAAGCGTTGTCGCGAATGTTAACGTAAATGGCATACCGCTTGGCGCAAAGGTATTGAATACCTGGCTAAGTGCAACCGACATAAGCAATGCAATAGCTGTAATAACAAACATTTGCGTCCAAATTAGCACGAACAGATTGCTCGTTTTTAATCCGATAGCTTTTAAAATACCGTAAAGGCCGATTTTTTGTACGTTCATCATATAGAAGAAAATCGCAAACAACATGCCACTAATGACAACTAAAAACCATACGATCATATTTAATGAAAGTTGTTCTGCTTTATAACTTGAAATCGTATTTAAAAATTCCTTATTTGAAAATCCTTCTAAGCCTGCATATTGTACAGAATCGTCACCATTTGGAACATATAGTAATTGCATTTCATTCACTCGGTAAATTTCTTTGAAGTTCTCCATGTTAATATAAGCTACTGGAGAATGGCTGAATTTTTTCAAATCAACAAAGCCTATTACTTTAAACTCACTAGAAAATTGATTATTCGTTAAAACATCGCCTAGTTGAATCCCTTTATCTTGTAACGATTTGTCTAATACAACTTCCCCTGCTTTTACATTTTCAAAATGAGGAGATTCTGTCGAAGTGACGAACGCTACACCGTGCTGTTTGTCTGCTGCATCATTAACAAAACCCATTTGAATTGAAAACGCTGCTGCATCTTCCTGTTCATCAAGTACTTGTTGCTGCGATTCTTCAGTAATTCGGGACATGTTCAATGTTTGGTCCGCGTCTTCATTCATATAAAATTGCCCTTTTGGTAAGTCCTTAATTAAAGCTGAATTATCTTGTGATAGACCATTTGCTAATCCTGATATCATAAACGTTAATAAACTAACTAAAAATACGATTGATCCTAAAATTATAAACTTAGCTTTACTTTTTTTAATTTCTTTTAATGCTAATTTCATTTATTTGCCCTCCATCTATTTTCTATCCTTATCTTATAATGACTATCTGAACTGAATATGAACTCCCTTCAGAATAACTCAATTAAAATATCGAAACTTTTTTATCTGTCATTTCGTATAAAATAGGAAAATACCATTTTGTAGTACAATTAGGAGGTTTTTTCGTTGTCAATTTCATTTATTAAACCAGAACAGTTTGGTCAGTTATTCCAAAGTGAAAATTTCGAGGAGATTTACCGTTGCATGTCAGCTGGTTTTCAACAATCACTACCATTAGAACAGTTTATTACAGTCGCTTCATCTTTTAATGAAGGAGTTCAATCTTATCAAATTGAATTTAAATCATCCTCGCAAAATTTACATCATTATATTTGGGTAGATGATCAAAGAGAACGAGGGATTGCTGTTTCATTTGACAAATCCAATCAAATTCAAAGTTTATTAATAAAACCGTACATAACTTACCCCGACACGGATAACCAACTAACTAAAAATGCATATAGCATGCCAATATCGGGGGAATGGTTTGTTTTTTGGGGTGGCGCCAATGAATTCATCAATTACCATTATGCGTATGAACATATGCGCTATGCATACGATCTTGTAAAAGTTCGAGATGGGATGTCTTTTCAAAACACACCTACTCTATGTGAAAATTTCTACGCATTTAATGAAGAAATTCTAGCCCCAGCGGATGGGAAAGTAATTCAATTGATCGATGGCTTAGTGGATTATACTCCTGGTGAAATGGATGCTGTAAATGCTGCCGGAAACTATGTCGTCATTGAACATGCAAATAAAGAATATAGTTTGTTAGCTCATTTAAAGAAGGACTCTATCCAAGTTAAAATAGGGGAACTTGTAAAAGAAGGGCAATGCATCGGGAAATGTGGGAATTCAGGAAACACTTCTGAACCACATTTGCATTTCCAAGTGATGGATTCACCTGATCTAAACAATGCGAAATCATTGCGCATTCAATTTAAGGACGGGGTTGAGCCGATTCAAGGGGACATGGTTTCGAATATCTTTAGAGGATAATTTCAATAAAGTAAAAAATTTTAAACAATCATCATTTAAATATACAAACACAAAAAACCAGGAAAATCCGCGCGTCTTTCGCATGGATTTTCCTGGTTTAGTTTTCTATAATTATTTCGATGTATGACGCATTGTCGGGAATAATAGTACGTCACGGATTGATGGTGAGTTTGTTAATAGCATGATCAGACGGTCAATACCGATACCTAATCCACCTGTTGGCGGCATACCGTATTCTAATGCTTCAATGAAATCATTATCCATTTCATGTGCTTCATCGTTACCTGCTTCTTTTTCAGCCATTTGTGCTTCAAAACGCTCGCGCTGATCGATCGGGTCATTTAGTTCTGTGAAAGCATTGGCATGCTCACGACGAACGATAAATAACTCAAAACGGTCCGTGAAGCGCTCGTCCTCTGGGTTTTTCTTCGCAAGTGGTGAAATTTCAACTGGATGACCTGTAATGAATGTTGGTTGTACTAATGTTTCTTCTACTTTTTGCTCGAAGAATTCATTAATAATGTGACCTACTTCATGCGCGTCTTTAATTTCAACACCTTGCTCTTTTGCATGTGCACGTGCTTCTTCTACTGTCATTGGCGTCCAGAAATCTACACCTGTTGCTTCTTTAACTGCATCGACCATATGTTGACGTTTCCAACCTACCGCTAAATCGATAGTATCTTCGCCGTACTGAACAGAAGTTGTACCTAATACTTGTTGAGCAACATGAGCAACTAAGTTTTCAGTTAAATCCATAATGTCATTATAATCCGCGTAAGCTTCATATAATTCAATCATCGTGAATTCTGGATTGTGACGAGTTGAAGTCCCCTCGTTACGGAATACACGACCAATTTCGTATACTTTTTCTAAGCCACCAACGATTAAACGTTTTAAGTGTAACTCGATTGCGATACGCATGTATAGTTCCATATCTAATGCATTGTGGTGTGTAATAAACGGACGTGCCGCTGCACCACCAGCAATTGTGTGAAGCATAGGTGTTTCTACTTCTAAGAAACCTTGGTTATCTAAGTAGTTACGAATCGCACGAATAATTTTTGAACGTGCAATGAATGTTTGCTTGCTGTCTGCGTTTGTCATTAAATCTAAATAACGTTGACGATAGCGTTGTTCAATGTCTTGTAAGCCGTGGAACTTCTCTGGCATTGGACGTAATGCTTTTGTTAAGAAAATGAATTCTGTTGCTTTTACTGATAATTCGCCTACTTGTGTACGGAATACATTCCCTTTCACACCAACGATATCACCAAGATCTGCTTTATTGAAAAGCTCATATGCGTCATCGCCCACTGCATCTTTACGCACGTAAATTTGAATTTGACCTGCTAAATCTTGAAGATGTGCAAATCCAGCTTTCCCTTTACCGCGCTTTGTCATAATACGTCCTGCAATTACTACTTCTTTTGGTTCTGCTTCTAATTGCTCTTTATCGAACTGATCGAACTCCGCTGTTACCTCTGTTGATAAATGCGTGCGCTCGAAACGTCCACCGAATGGATCTAAGCCGTTTTCGCGAATATCTGTCATCTTTTGGCGACGAACCAAAAGTTGGTCGTTTAATTCTTCAATATTTGACACGTTTGTCACTCCTTAATTAGTTGTCCGCAGTCCGCGTAACACTTCTACAATATTTCTATTGTACAGTATTTCTGTTGTGCGTTCACCCATTTCGAATTAATTCACATCATTTTCGAACTATTTTTTTCTAAATAAAGAAAAACACCACATTTGTGATGTTTACTAGACATTAAACAATTTTTATTTTCGCAATTTCTTCTTCCATAGCTGCGTGTTCTTCCATTTCTGATACAACCCCATTAATTAACGTTACTAATTCTAGCTTCGTTTCCGCTTGGTTAATGGCGTTACGGATTAGCCCATTTCCACGAATACCTTTTAAATACCATGCCGCATGTTTACGCATTTCTCGTACAGCCACTTTTTCACCTTTTAATTGCATTAAGCGTTCGAAGTGAAGTAAGCATACGTCCATTTTTTCACGTACACTTGGTTCCGGCTTTAACTCACCTGTTTCAAGATAGTGTACCGTTTGATAAATCATCCATGGGTTTCCAAGTGCCGCGCGACCAATCATCACACCATCTGCCCCTGTATGTTCTAAAATACGTTTCGCATCTTGCGGTGTTTCAACATCGCCATTTGCCATAAACGGAATGTTGATGTTTTCTTTTACTTCCTTTAAAATATCCCAGTTTGCTTTTCCTTCATACATTTGCACACGTGTACGACCATGCATCGCAATAGCAGAAGCACCAGCACGTTCGGCCGCTTGCGCATTTTCTACTGCAAATACACGCTCTTCATCCCAGCCGATGCGCATCTTCACTGAAACCGGTTTATCGACAGCGTCAACTACCGCCGCTATCATTTCATAGATTTTATTCGGATCTAATAAAAGTTTCGCACCCGCTTCGCATTTGATAATTTTATTTACAGGGCAACCCATATTAATATCAATAATGTCTGCTGGTGTATTTTTATCTACATACTTGGCTGCTTGGACTAAGTTCTCTTTGTCACCACCGAAAATTTGTAGAGAGAGTGGGTTTTCGCGCTCATCAATATAAAGCATGTTCATCGTTTTTTCGTTGCGGAAGTTAATCGATTTATCACTAATCATTTCCGCATATACTAAACCTGCGCCAAATTCTTTTACTGTTAAGCGGAATGCCGAGTTGCAAATACCAGCCATTGGGGCAAGTACAACACGGTTATCCATGACATGTTTACCAATTTGGAATGGCTTTTCTTGTACGCTTGGTACGCTTGTCATTATTATTTCCTCCTGTACGGCTATAAACGTTTCTATCAATTCCTCATGAATTCCTCAATCGAATCTACCTTTTTCCAAAGCGTTACGCCTTCTTGTTCGATATCGAATGCTTGCAAAATGTGTGTAGCCTTTTCATGGACCTTCCCATTACTCGGTGCAATTTCCTGCAAAGGCACTAAAACAAATGCCCGTTCAAACATTCTCGGGTGTGGAATAATTAAGTTTTCTGTTTCAATATTTTCTTGATTATAGAGCAAGATATCAAGGTCAATGATTCGAGGTCCCCAACGCATTTCGCGAACTCGCCCTAATTCATTTTCAATTGACTGACAAACTTCAAGTATTTCCTGGGCAATTAACGTTGTTTCAACTGCTACGGCAATATTTAGAAAGTCCGCTTGCTCTGTATAGCCAACTGCTGCCGTTTCATAAATAGACGAAACATGTGTCACTTGAACAGCAGATTGTTCCATTAAAACTTGAATAGCTCGCTGCAAGTTCTTTTCACGTTCACCAATATTTGTTCCAATTGATAAATACACTTCATTCATGAAAATGTACCTCGCACAATTTCCACCGCAACTTCCTTATAATGTCCTGGAATCGGCGGATCTGGCTTAATTACCTCCACACGGCAACCGTAAATTTGACCTTCATATTGCGTCAAAATGCGCGTAGCAATCGTTTCTGCTACCGCCTCGATTAGCTTGAATGGCTTACCTTCCATGATTTCTTTACAAATATCATAAACGCCTACATAGCTCACTGTATTTGTTAAGTCGTCCGTTTCACCAGCTTGCTTCATGTTTACCGCTAATGACACATTGGCGCGGAATCGTTGGCCTAGTACATTCTCTTCCGGTAGTACTCCGTGATAGCCGAAAAATTGCATTTCTCTTAAATGAATATAATCCATGTTCTATCTCCTTAATGCCTTGGTGCCAATTCACCTTGGACCATATATTTTCCAACTAACGCATCTATCATTTTTACAGTTCGTGCGACTTCCTTTACATCATGGACACGCATTATATGACAACCCTTTTGTACACCAAATGCACAAGTTGCAGCTGTCCCTTCTACGCGTTCTTCCACAGGTAAATCTAACACCGTTCCAATCATGCGCTTACGTGATGTTGCAAGAAGCACCGGATAACCAAGTGCTACTAAATCATCGAGACGTTGCATCGTTTCAATACTTTGGTTTAAGTTCTTCACAAAACCAATACCCGGATCGAGTAAAATATGTTCATCTGGAACACCCGCATTTTTAACAATTGCAACGCTTTCTTCTATATCCGCCATAAATTCTGACCAATAGTTTGTATAAGTCGCTGTTTGGCGATTGTGCATTAAAATAATCGGTACATTTAGCTCAGCAGCTACAGTTGCCATTTCTGGATCTGCCTTTGCTCCCCAAATATCATTAATCATATGTGCCCCTGCCTCAATCGCTGCACGCGCCACTACGGATTTATACGTATCCACCGAAATAATGGCTGGGACTTCCCTCACAAGCGCTCGAATTACCGGGACAATACGCGCAATTTCTTCTTCGTCTGAAATACGTGTATAGCCAGGGCGTGTTGATTCACCACCAACATCGATGATTTTCGCACCATCCGCTACCATCTTTTTCGCTTGCTTTAAAGCCGTCTCAACGGAATCATACTGTCCCCCGTCTGAAAAGGAATCCGGTGTCACATTTAAAATGCCCATCACAAATGTTTCCTTCGTAAAATCCAGTGCAATGTTATTGACAAGTAACAGTGTTTTATATTTTTCTAACATTTAATTTCTCCCTAATCGATCGACAATATTTTGTAAGTAAGCATTGTGTAATTTCCCATAAATTCGACCTTCATTGCCCGCAAAACGGACTTCTCCAATATTCGAAATTGGCACAAGCTCCTGTACCGCCGTCGTAACAAAGCATTCATCAGCCTGTTCAAGCTCCTGCCTAATAAAAGCCCCTTCACGTACAGGGATTTTTATCTGCTGCGCTAATTCGAGTACAATTTTTCTCGTAATCCCTGGTAAAATACCCGTTTCAATAGATGGCGTATACAGTATACCACCTTTCACCCAAAAAACATTTGATGTGATTCCTTCAGCTACAATGCCTTGCTTCGTTGTAAAAAAACCTTCGAATTCGGCTAAGCTTGGCAACTCTAGTCGGGCTCTCACATTATTTCCGTAGTGATGGCTTTTATAGCGAATTTCTTGCTCTGGACTATTGCGCGGTGTTTTTAACCATACCGCTTGTTTTTCCGTACCGCGCTTTGCTATTTGCAATGGCTTACGGAAAATGATGACTGTCGGGTCCACATATTCCGTCGGTGCTAACCCGATACTATGCGGACCTGCCGAAACATTCAGCCTAAAATAGCCGTCTTGCCCATCTTGCGCATTTAATTGATGAATAATTTCCTCTAGCTCCGTCAGCGTATACGGAAACGCAATTCGGTATTCTTTTAATGCCTCTAATAATCGATTCAAATGCGCTTGTAAAAAAACAGCCTGTCCCTCGTACGTGCGAAACGTTTCGAAAAAACCAAGTCCATATAAAAAACCATGATCAAATGGTGAAATTTTCATTTCTTGTTCTTCAATATAGTGTCCATTCATCCAACAAAGCACAGTCATTCCCCCTTAGCAGTACAGCTCGATAAACGTGCGCAGCAATTGTTTGCCATCTTCCGTCATGATTGATTCTGGATGATATTGTACCCCTTCAATCGCCCATTCTTTATGACGGAGCCCCATAATCTCACCTTCTGCTGTCCATGCCGTTACTTCTAAACAATCCGGTAAAGATTCACGCTCTACGATTAATGAATGATAACGCGTTGCTTGAAACGGGTTGGCATTATTTTTATGTAAACCAATACCGCTATGCATGACTGGTGACGTTTTGCCGTGCATTAAGCGTTCTGCTCGGATCACATTGCCCCCAAATACTTGCGCAATTGCTTGATGCCCTAAACAAACGCCTAATATCGGGAGTTTACCAGCAAACTGTTCAATAATATTTAAGCTTTCACCTGCTTCATTTGGTGTACAAGGTCCTGGTGAAATGACAATCATTTTTGGTGAAAGCGCGTTAATTTCCTCCACTGTAATTTCATCATTACGCTTAACAATGATGTCATAACCAAACTCCCCTAAATATTGCACGATATTATACGTAAACGAATCATAATTATCGATCATTAAAATCATTGTACTGCCCCTTCCGCCATCGCTTTTGCTTGCCACATTGCTTTTGCTTTATTCATCGACTCTAAATATTCATTTTCCGGAATGGAATCAATGACAATTCCTGCACCCGCTTGAATATAAGCCATGCCATCTTGAATAAACGCTGTACGAATAACAATATTAAGCTCTAAATCGCCGTTATAACCAAGCCAGCCAATCGAACCTGTATAAAGTCCACGACGAACAGGCTCCAACTCTTCAATAATCTCCATTGTGCGAATTTTTGGTGCACCTGTAATCGTGCCTCCTGGGAACATGGCACGAATGACATCTGCATTGGATATTCCTCGTGCCATCTGTCCGCGTACATTGGAAACGATATGCATGACATGTGAATAGCGTTCAATGACCATAAATTCATTTACTTCCACCGTGCCGTAATGGCAGACGCGTCCTAAATCATTGCGTTCTAAATCGACGAGCATGACATGTTCTGCTCGTTCTTTTTCGTTGTCGATTAGTTCATTTGCAAGTGCTATATCTTGTTCCTCTGAATTGCCGCGCGGGCGTGTACCTGCAATTGGTCTTGTCGACAATTCTGTACCGTCACGTTTAATGAGTAATTCTGGTGAACCACTGACAACCGCAAAATCTGCACTCTCGATATACGCCATATAAGGAGATGGGTTAAATGAACGCACCGCTTCATACATGACAATCGGTGGTGCATTTAATCGCTTGCCTTGACGCACAGATAAATTCACTTGGAACACATCACCTTGTCCGATATACTCCTGAATTTTTTCAACTGCTCGTTCAAAATCCTGTGCATGAAATGATACTTCGAGCTCGCTTGCATCCTCATTAATTTCAGTTGCATTTTCTTGTCCAAATATGCGCGTAGCCATTCCTTGTTGTGCCCCTGCTTGCCACTGTTGTTGCCACTGCTGTAAATCGACTGTGCTATCTAATCGCTTCATAAGTGTCACTTCATCTGTTTTCACATTATGTACGGCCCAATGATCAAATAAGTAAAAATAAACATCTGGAATTTGTAAATCATCCTCTGCAAGATCAGGTAATACCTCGATTGTGCGCGCATAATCATATGAAATAAAACCGATCGCACCACCTTGGAAATCCGGCAAATGTGGAATACGTTCTAATTTGTAGTTATGCATCAATTGCTCAAGCTGCGCTAACGGCTCGCCTTGTTTCACTTCGACCGTCCCATCAAGCCATGCAATTTGTAATCCGTCTTCCACTGATTTTGCTGTTGCGATTGGATTCCAAGCTGCTATAGAATAGTTTCCACCGCGTCCACTTTCTAAAAAAGCCTTTTCTTTGAGGGTCTTTGTTTGCTGTTGAAAGCTATAGAAAAATTCATCCTTTGTCATGGAAAATACTTGATATTCTAGCTGTTGCATCTACCCGTTCGCCTCTTCTCTTGTTGTTTTCTTTATTAAACTTGATAATACTATGAAAATCCAATGATACGCGAAAATTTTTATTTGACATTTTTTTAAATGATGCCATATTCGCGAAAATCCCCTTAAACAATAAAAAAGCACAGCGAAATTTCCGCCATGCTTTTATATTGGATTCAATTAGTCTTCAAATTGATATAAAGGCGTTGATAAGTAGCGCTCACCGTTTGATGGAATGATTGCTAATACATTTTTCCCTTTACCTAAACGTTTCGCCGTTTCAATCGCCGCATAAATGGCTGCACCTGAAGAAATCCCTGCTAAAATACCTTCTTCACGTGCTACTTTACGTGCGTATTCAAATGCTGTTTCATTTTCCACTAGGAATACCGACGTATACACGTTTGTATCCAGTACTTCTGGAATAAACCCTGCACCAATCCCTTGAATTTTATGTGGACCTGGATTACCACCTGATAAAATTGGCGAATCTTTTGGCTCCACTGCGATCACTTCGATTTGTGGGAATTTCGATTTTAATACTTCACCTGCACCCGTAATCGTTCCACCCGTACCGATACCTGCGATAAATGCATCTAATTGTAAACCGTCTGCTTCAAATGCTTCTACTATTTCAGGACCTGTTGTTAAACGATGGATTTCAGCATTGGCTGCATTTTTAAATTGCTGTGGTAGGAAATAGCCTTCTGATGCTGATAATTCTTCCGCTTTTGCAATCGCGCCTTTCATTCCTTCTGGACCAGGTGTTAATACTAAATCCGCACCATATGCACGCAATAAATTACGGCGTTCTAATGACATTGTTTCTGGCATTACTAAAATTGCTTTATAGCCTTTTGCTGCTGCAATCATCGCTAGACCAATTCCTGTGTTACCTGATGTTGGCTCAATAATTGTGCCACCTGGTTTTAATGTACCATCCTTTTCAGCCGCTTCAATCATCGCTAGCGCAAGACGATCCTTAACTGAAGAACCTGGGTTGAAATATTCCAATTTTACATAAACCGTACCTTCATTTTCGTTTGTTGCATTATTTAACTTGACGATTGGTGTACGACCTACTAAATCCGCCACTGAATTCGCTAATTTACTCATAGTATCCATTCCCCTCTTAATTCCTACCATCTCGATAGGTTTTCCTTAATTCGTATTTTATCAACCTTTACTAGTCATTGTCAATTGTTTCCTCGATTTATTTCTCGAATTTTCTAACTATTATTTCACTTTACATTTAATCATAGTTAGAAATTCGCATAAAAAAGGCGATTTACCATATGAAACATATCGTAAATCGCACTTTTGTTTATTTTTTTGTTTCCCCGTAAAACCAAGTCGCCTCAAATGTAGTCCAAAAAGCTTCAGGTGTAATCGACGGTGATAATTGTTCCAAGGCAATTTGTCGATTGACATGCTGTTTTACATCTTCATAAGAGAATGATTTCCCTTCTAGCACTTCTGCAACATACGCAATGGCATAACGACCATCACTTAATACAAAAGGCTTTGATGTTTCTTTTGCTTTTAGTTTTTGAACGGCTTTCGAAATGGCCTTTTCTATTGTGGATTGACCTTCTGCAACAAAGCCTATATCCCCACCAAGACTTGCAGATGCTGTGTCCACTGAATGTTCGCGTGCTATCACGGCAAAATCCGAACCATTTTTCAGCTCTTTTTCTACTCGCTCAGCATCTTCCTTTGTATTGACAATAACGATACTCGTCCGATACGTCGTCGAAATATTATAGAGAGACTTATTGTCCTCATAATATTTTTCGCCCGCTTCGTTTTCTACAACGATATCATATGTTAATACTTTTTCTAATAAAAGCTGCGCTCGTATTTTTTGACGTAGTTGCTCTGTCGATAAGCTATGTATTGATGAATCATTTGCATCCTGTGCAGATCGTAGCAAAGCGATTTCTAAATCAATTTCTTGATCTGTTACATCAATTTTATACTTTTTCGCAGCCTTCTCCATAACAGCCTCATTTACTAAGTCTTGCAATGTCTCTTTTCCATAACGGCTTTCCATTTCTGCCAGCCATTGTTGGCGCGTAATGATCTCTCCATCAACGGCAGCCACTTGCTCGCTGCCGTCTTTTGATGTTGAACCTTCAGATGGGAGTAACCATAACACAAACCAAAATAAATTTCCGATTAACAAAAGTAACAATAATACCAACGTTGGTTTTGTTTTTAAGCGTCGTTGTAAGAACGGTATATTTTGCGGTGTTTGTGGTGTAGTTTGGTGTAAATTACGATTGGATTTCATTCACTAATCCTTCAAGTTCTTCTCGGCTGAAGTGATATTTTTCTAAACAGAAATGACATTGCGCCTCAGCTTGACCATCTTCAACAATCATTTCTTCGATTTCCTTCACACCTAAACCAATAATAGCCGCACCAAAACGCTCTTTTGAACACTGACACTGGAACTGAACAGGCATTGACGATAAAATTCGGACATTTTCTTTCCCTAATACTGCTTCTAAAATTTGCTCTGGCGTAAAGCCTTTTTCTATCATTTTTGACACAGGCTCAATCGCTGATAAACGCTTTTCAATCTCATCAATTGTTTCGTCTTCGCAGCCTGGCATTAATTGAATGATAAAACCGCCTGCTGCTAAAATCGTGTTGTCTGGGTTCACTAATACGCCTAAACCAACCGATGAAGGGGATTGCTCTGATTTTGCGAAATAGTACGTAAAGTCCTCACCAATTTCTCCTGATACGATCGGTGTTTGACCTGAAAACATATCGCGTAAGCCTAAATCTTTCACGATTGTTAATGTTCCCTCTGTCCCAACGCCAGCACGCACATCTAATTTTCCTTGCTCATTTAAATCAAAATGCACATGGGGATTTGTTACGAAACCACGCACATCACCTTTTGCATCAGCATCGATAATGATTGGACCAATTGGACCGTTCCCCTCGATTTTTACGGTAATTTTCTCTTCACCTTTTAACATAGCCCCCATCATAACAGAAGCTGTCATTGATCGACCTAGTGCTGCGGATACAATCGGCCATGTATTATGACGCTTTTGTGCCTCGTTCACCGTTTCTGTTGTCTTTGTTGCAAATGCACGTACTTGTCCATCAAATGCGATGGCTCTTACTAAATAATCTTTCATGTTGAAAATTCCTCTTCTCTATTGATTTCTTTTATAAATTATATGCAAACCTTTTAACGTTAAAAAAGCGTCGACTACATCAATCATTTGGGTTTCGCTTGCAATTAGATTCGCTAATCCACCTGTTGCAATGACTAACGGTTCTTCCTTGCTTTGCATTTTCATCCGATTAACAATTCCCTCAACCTGACCAATAAAACCATAAAACACACCCGCTTGCATTGCGGCAATCGTATTTTTGCCAACTACATGCGGTGTTCGTGCAATTTCTATCCGTGGAAGCTTAGATGCCCGTGTATATAAAGCGTCAGTTGAAATCGCTATACCGGGTGCAATCGCGCCCCCCATATAATCACCGTATTTATTTAAGTAGCAATACGTAATAGCCGTTCCAAAGTCGACAATGATTAACGGTTTCCCGCCGTATTCAGCTAATGCTGCGACCGCATTCACGATACGATCTGCACCTACTTCACGCGGATTTTCATATTTAATGTTGAGCCCTGTTTTTACACCTGGGCCTACAACTAATGGCTGAATTGAGAAATACTTTTTACACATTGCCTCTAGCGCAAACATGATAGGTGGTACAACTGAGGATATAATAATTCCATTAATTTGTTCAAATATAATGCCTTCATGCGTGAAAAACGCTTTAATTTGCATTGCGTATTCGTCTTCTGTTTTCCTTGTATCTGTTTCCATTCGCCAGTGATACATCAGTTTATCATCTTTATATATCCCTAGAATGATATTGGAATTGCCCGCATCCATTACTAAATTCACGCACGTCACCTACTTTTTACATGTCTTGAAAAAAATCATACCACATTTAAACAACATCTTTATAGTGTTTCGTTGATTTCTACACAGCAAAGTAGATATCCAAAAGCTCCTGTGAATTTCGTCTAATCTTTTTGGTAAAGGGCGCTTGTAATTATTTCAACTGCAATACGTGATGAACCGTACATTTTTATATACTTACGAACTGATTTATGATCTTCCCTTACTTGAATCGTTACTATTTGTATTATTTTTACCTACTTGCTTTTATCGCTATTGTGCTTTAATCTTTCCAACAATGTATACAAGGTTTGTATATCTTGCTCAGAAAATTGAGTTGTTAATTGCTTGAAATATTCATTTTTATCATCCTGACAGTGAACCAATCGCGCGCGCCCTTCCTCTGTTAAACTTACAAGCACCTCTCGATTATTATCCGTATTTCGACTCCTCATAACGAAGTCTTCTTCTTCTAATAATTTTAAATGTCTCGTAATGGCGGCTTGATCAATTTGGATAGCCTGTTTTAACACTTGTTGTGGAACTGTTCCACCATCAAGTAGAGTGCACAGCAGTTCATAGCGCGTCATACTAATGTCCGTCTGCTTTTCAAACTGCATTGTCACTTGACGATCAATCGTTTTCATTAACAAGATGATTTGCTTCATTTGTTCCATGCTCGTCATAAAATCCCCCTTTATATGACTAGTCAACTGTTGACTGGTCAATTATATAATTGCCTCTTTCCTTACACAAGTATTTTGAATCGAAGGTAAAAAAACTGCTTACCTCTTTTTTTGAAAGAGGTAAGCAGTTTTGTAAAATATTATTTACGATCTTCATCGATGCCTTGAGGGCGCTCTGCCGGGACATCTTTTGCTAAATTTGCGACCGTTGGATTTGTTTCTTGACCGACAACCTCTTCATTAATCGTAGCTGAACCCGCCTTTTCTAACGTTGGCATTGGTTCTACTTTTATAACTTCTTTAGTTGTCGATTCTTCCTCTGCGATAACCTCTTCTGGTGGAAGTGTACCGTGATCACGTAAATGCTCAATTTCTTGCGCGTTTAATGTTTCTTTCTTCATTAACGTATTCGCAATTAAATCCAGCAATTCACGTTTATCTGTAAGGATTTGTTTTGTACGTTTATATTGTCTTTCAACAATGTTTTGTACTTCTTTATCAATTTCATATGCAATTGAATCTGAATAGTTTTGATCTGAGTTAAAATCGCGCCCTAAGAACGGATTCGCTCCTTGGCTTGAGCCGTATTGAACAGCACCAAGATTATCACTCATACCATATTCCGTAACCATTGCACGTGCAATACTCGTTACTTTTTGGAAGTCATTATGCGCACCTGTTGAAACTTCACCAAGCACAACCTCTTCTGCAATACGTCCGCCAAGTAGACCCGCGATACGATCAAGTAATTCTTGCTTCGTCGTGAAGAAACGCTCTTCTTTTGGCAACATAATCGCATAACCACCCGCTTGACCGCGTGGTACGATTGTTACTTTATGAACTGTATCTGCTTCGTCTAATTCTAAACCAACAACAACGTGACCCGCTTCGTGGTACGCCACCAGTTTTTTCTCTTTTGGAGAGTAAACTCGACTTGCTTTCGCAGGACCCGCAATTACGCGGTCAGACGCTTCATCAATATCGACCATATTAATTGTTTTCTTGTTTTTACGAGCTGCAACAAGTGCACCTTCGTTTAATAAGTTTTCTAAATCGGCACCTGAGAATCCTGGTGTACGTTGCGCTACTGCAGCAAGGTCAACCGTATCCGCAAGTGGTTTGTTACGTGCGTGAACTTTAAGGATTGCTTCACGACCTTTTACATCTGGGTGTCCAACCGTAATTTGACGGTCAAAACGACCTGGACGTAATAATGCTTTGTCTAGGATGTCTGGACGGTTAGTCGCAGCAATAATAATAATCCCTTCGTTGGCACCGAAGCCATCCATCTCAACTAGTAATTGGTTTAATGTTTGTTCACGCTCATCGTGACCACCACCAAGACCTGCACCACGTTGACGACCTACTGCATCAATCTCATCAATGAAAATGATACATGGCGCATTTTTCTTCGCATTTTCGAATAAGTCACGTACACGAGATGCACCGACACCGACGAACATTTCAACGAAGTCAGAACCTGAAATCGAGAAGAATGGAACGCCTGCTTCACCGGCTACTGCACGTGCAAGTAATGTTTTACCCGTACCTGGAGGACCTACAAGTAGGATACCTTTAGGAATTCGTGCACCGATTTCCGTAAACTTACGGTGATCTTTTAAGAAGTCAACTACCTCAACTAGCTCTGCCTTTTCTTCATCAGCACCTGCTACATCAGTAAAACGCACTTTTTTCTTCTGGTCATCATAAAGCTTAGCTTTTGATTTACCAAAGTTCATTACTTTATTACCGCCACCTTGAGATTGGCTCAATAGGAAGAAGAATAAAATAATAATGATGACAAACGGAATCATGCTCGTAATAAATGTTACGAAGCCGCTCGTTTGTGGCGCTTCTTTAACTTTTACTTCTGGGTAGTCTTTCTCAATTTGCATAATGCTTTTAATTGACTCTGTGTCATTTTCAAGGATGTTTACAGTAAATGTTTCACCCTCTTTAGCATTTTTTAATTGTCCGACTATTTTATATACTTTATTGTCCGGTTGAACTGTTATAGAATCAACCTTTTTACTATCTAATGCCTCAAAGAATTCGTAAAAATTCATTTCTTCAGTTGTCTTTTTTCCACCATTAAATGTGCCAAAAATCCCGATAATCACGAGAAATATTAGTAAATAAAATATGGTGTATCGAAATATTCGATTCATCCCCAGCCTCCTCACAACATTACAGAAAAACTATAAGTAAAATCTTAACATACGTTGAAAATTTCATACAATGAAAAGCATCAAGTATTTTTAACAGTTGAGCGAATTATGGCGAATTCTGCTCAAATTCAAAATTAAAACGAGTAAACTTCACGTTTTAACAGGCCAATATACGGTAAGTTACGGTATTTCTCCGCGTAGTCTAAACCATAGCCCACTACAAAACCATCTGGTACTTCAAAGCCAACAATATCAGCATTTAAAGGTACTTTACGACCTGAAGGCTTATCCAGTAATGTAATAATTTTAATTGATTTTGCTTTACGATATTTAAATAAATCCACTAAATAACTTAATGTTAAACCGCTGTCGATAATATCTTCAATAATTAGGACATCTCGACCTTCTACGCTCGTATTTAAATCCTTCACAATTTTCACTTCACCAGAAGAAACTGTTGCATTTCCATAGCTCGTTACATCCATGAAATCTAATTCTACATAAGAATCAAAGCGTTTCATTAGATCGGTCATAAAAGGCATTGCTCCTTTTAAAACACCAATGGCAAGCGGGAATCTGTTTGAATATTCTTCCGTTAGTTGTGCACCAAGTTCTTTAATACGTTCCTGAATTTGTTCTTCTGTAATTACAACTTTTTCAATATCATTTTGAATCATAAGTTGATTCCTCCTTTAATTGTTTAAACCTTTTAGATGTGAGCGATAAGTAGCACAGAATCATGTGCTGCTAATCTCGCATCTGAAAATTGATTGTTTACGCGTATTGCCATTACTGCTAAGAGTTCATTATTCGCATCGACTAACAAAGGCCAATGAGCTCTCTTTACTAAAGGAATCTTCTCATCAATAAAAATACGTGCTACTTTTTTCTTCTGTTGCATGCCACTAAGTGCAATGCGATCTCCATCTTCACGAACTCTCACAGACAGCGGAAATTGAACAGTAGACGCCGTAAAATAATACGGCTCATGCTCCGCTAGTAAGGAATCCTCACACTGTGCAAGCTCTCCAACATAAACGCGCAACTCCCCGAACCAATTCCACTCATTTAGCATGAGTGTTTGTTTCATCATTTGATGCATTTGGTGATCTTTTTCAAAAATAATTTCGCCATACTGTTGTCGTGCAATATAGCCCTTAGGTAAATCCGCAGAGCTACTACCAACCGCCGTGTCAAATAACTTTAAAATCATTGTACATAGCGCATAGCTTTGAATCATTTTTGAATCATTATACAGATAATTTAATAGTATTAAAATCAACCTTCTTTGTAAAGCAAGTGGTTCGCTTTGGAAGTCAGATATTACGACTTTATAACAATTTCCCCTCATTTCTTCAAAAAGTGTTGAAAAGCGGGTTTCAGCTAGTTGCATTAAATAACGATCATCTTCTGCTAATTGATCAGCTAATTGCACGACATGTTGTGAAATCGAAGGGTTTTCTTTCTTTAAAAGAGGTACGACATGGTGACGAAAGCGATTTCGTGTATACGTGTCTTTCTCGTTACTGGCATCCTCACGGTAAGTTTGCCCTTCTGTATGTAAATATTCCCCAATCTCACTTTTTGTAACAGCCAAAAATGGCCGAATGACAAAATAATTTAAAAATGGTCGTTTTGGCATAATTCCTTTCAATCCATTTAATGAACTCGCCTTTGTCATCGCCATTAACATCGACTCTAGCTGATCATCTGCATGATGAGCCGTTACTAATTTGTCGATTTTCTGCTCCAACATTACTTTTTCAAAAAAGTGATATCGCTCACGCCGACAAATCGCTTGTGAATTTCCACCTTCTCGTTCAAGGTACTCAGCAATCGGAATAGCGCTGCTAAATACAGGAATATTCCACTTAGCACACGTTTGTTCAACAAAATTTCTGTCTTCTGCCGACGCTTCTCCGCGTAACATATGATCCACATGCGCAACAACTAACTCTATTTGCAAATAGTTTTGGAATTTACAAAAAAAAGAAAGAAGCGCCATTGAATCAACGCCTCCAGAACAAGCGATAAGTAATTTATCACCACTTGCAATTAATTGATGTTGTTTAATATATGCTAAAACTTGATGCTCTAATAGGTGCATCCTATCACCTCATTTTATTTATAATAACATTGAAAAGACGCATCCCGTTCGAGTGAAACCGAGATGCCGCCTTTATTTACGAGAGTTTTTTAGCTATACGCTGGACGGAAAACAGACCAAGGCGCTGCGATATGGTGTAATTGGAATAACATAACCGTACAATCATCATTCGTTGGGTAACGCTGTTTAAACTGCGCCATCACATCATAAAGAACGACTTGAATGGATGCTCCCTTTTTGATACCTTGACGGATTAATTGTAAAAATAATTCTTCTTGCATAATCCAATTTTCCTGACTAGCAAATAAGCCATCCGAAACCATAATAATAATATCTTCTGACAGGACAGAAATCATTTCGGTATCCACAGAAAAATCTGGTAAGAAGCCAATAGGTGCCGCCTTACTTTCAATTTTAAATAAATCTGCCCCACGGAGGATATACGTTGTCATCCCGCCCGCTTTCCAACACCATAGGGAACCTAACTGTAAATCAACTAACGCAAAGTCAATTGTTGCATACATATCTGAATCATTTTTGAGCGATAACACATAGTGCATCGTATGCATGGCTGTTTCAGGGTCCATATTATAGGACAAGCATTCTTGCATCATTTGAATTAAACGACTACTTTCCTGCTGTGCAGCATTGCTCGTCCCCATGCCATCTGACAGCATGATTGCCATCAAACCTGTATGAATCGGGAACACGCTATAAGAGTCTCCCGAAACTTGTTGATGCCCTTTAGAACGTTTATATATATCATACTCCAATTGATAGCGAATTGCTGAACGAAACCTTAACTGACGATAAAATAGTGGTTTCTCCTCAACATAAATTTGTTGTCCCTGTAAAGGTTCATGTAATAACTCATATAATAATTGCTCCGCCTGCCGAATGACCGTATGTTCATCACGTTCGTCCGCAATCGAACAAATAAATTCTCTTGCTCCCACATCAGTTTTTATCCACTCAATATGAATGCATTGCATGTGATGTTGCTTTAAAAATTGTTGTACGTAATCATCCATTTCATCCGCCCCTACTTCACTATGGCGATCATCTAGTAATTCTTCTAAGTGATGACTTAAATCACGTAACTGTAAGGCAATCATTTTCTTACCATGATAAAACTGACTTTCCATATGCTCTTTATGTGTAGCAGTTTCTAATTCCTCTAATAATTTTGTCGATTTTATACACTTCAACTTCAGCTGTTCCTCTGCACGAATTAATTCTAATGGCTTAGAGCTTCTTCTTGCCATTCGCCAATTTTCAAGAGTGTTCTCCATTTCTCGCTGTGTGCCCCAACATTGCTCATATTTAAAACAACTCGAACAAATAATATAGGATTCTTGTGGCATCATGGTTGGGTGCTCTTTTGTAAAACGCTCAAACACAAGACTTTTCATAAAAGAGACAAATTGTTGAAACTGCTTTAAATGCTCGGTTGCCAAATTTGCATTTTTCACCTGGATTGGCCCCGCGCCAAGTGTTTGCTTTGTATAATATTGTTGCAGATTTCCTATAGCTGATTGAGGAAGCAAGATAAATAGAATCCCTCCAACTAAGATAGAAAGAAAATAAACGCTATCAACAGGTAATGTCGCATCGTAAAAAAAGAAAAACACACTAGGCATCAAACTAAACATGGCAATTCCAAAGCGTCCTGTATCTTTCATTAATGCAGTGAATAATCCTGTGCATGCATACAGAACAATCATGCCTGTAAACGACAAATTGGATACACCCAGTAACAAACCCATAGACAATGCAAAAATAACGGTCGTCCCAACTGTCGAAACAGCAGCGACAACACAAAGAATCAAATGAAAAGCTATAATCGGAAGTGAAAAATAATAGACCGTAATGTTTTGCATACCTACTAGTACGGCTGCAAATACAACAAGCACCGCGACAACCTTTTCTTTCGCCCACTGGTAATCTTTCATCTCACTTAGCGGCACAAATAATTGTGTCATCAATAGCAGCATAACAAGTGCGAATAGCCATTCATACAAAACATATACTTGTGTTAATAAAGGCGGGACCCCTGCATACGTAACGACTTGCCAAACCGTTTGAATCACACCAATTGATAGTGTCACTGCTATATAGGGCGAAATACGAGTATATTTAAAACGCATAATGCCCTCTATGAGCAAAACTTCAAGTAATAATATGACGACTTGTCCAAAACCTAAAAATAATGTTCCCGCAAGCCCACCTATAAATGTTGAAATTTGAAATGATTTGTATTGTGATCGAACAATAATCCAAAAGGGTATAAAAAATGGAACTACCGCTTCAAAAAACGTGGCTTGTGCTAAACAAAAAGCAATGAATGCAAAAGTGACATCTACTATTTTTCTAGTCTTTTTTGTATACGGTGGTGTAGAAAATGTATGAGGGGGTAGAAATTCCGAATATTCATTGATAACTGCCATATCGATCACCTTTTCTTTTTTCAAATCATTATACAAAGGATTGAATGGAAATTTTGTCTGTTTATAGAACATACATCAATAAATCGTTCGACGGCTTTTATAGTGATTTTCCGCTTTTAAAAGCCTTCATTCGTCAGAAACAAAAAAATAATTATTTTTATTAAAACCTGTTGACACTTTACACAAATACTTGTATTATTAGTTTTGTTGTTAATTTTGGCGGTGTAGCTCAGCTGGCTAGAGCACTCGGTTCATACCCGAAAGGTCGTGGGTTCGACTCCCTCTGCCGCTACCATTTAACGGCCCGTTGGTCAAGCGGTTAAGACACCGCCCTTTCACGGCGGTAACACGGGTTCGAATCCCGTACGGGTCATACTGTAAAAGAGCTACCTTTTTTCTAAAAGGTAGCTCTTTTTTTACTGTTTAATGGTAATTAAAGCCCATTACACTCTATAATAGAAATTGTGAAAAGGAGGTATTTTATATGGTTCAAAATTTTACATATCTTGCATTCCTTTGTGGTATTAGTATGTTGTTGATTGTCGGCGGTGTGTTGCTAACTAATTTGCCGCTTTCGTTTCAAATTATAATGATTATTTTTGGCCTTATTGGAGGAATTTTTTGTTTTATTACGCTCATCCGCCTACTTGTTAAGCATAATCAAAGCTCCAATGAAAAATAAAGGGGACACCACCTTGCGTCATATTACGCAAGGTAGTGTCTCTTTTAGCCTTTTTATTGCTCTATCTATGCAAAAAGACAGACTACTAAGTAGCCTGCCTACGTCTATTTTACACTTTTTCTACGTTTCAAACAGTCAGCAAATTACCCTCTACGAGCTCCTCGGCCACCGCGCTTTGATTCCGTTGCACGTTTTAATGTAGATAATCGTTCATCGCTATCTTTTAAGAAACGCGCCATTTTTTGCTCAAAATTTTCTTTTGGTTGGTGACGATCATTACGATCGTTTGAACGATTATTATCGCGGCGTGGGCGTTGTGAACGCTCTGGTCTATCGGGACGTTCTGGGCGTTCTGGACGCTCTACTTGCGGTTTTGCTTTACGAATTGAAAGACCAATCTTCCCATCCGCTTCAACATTCATCACTTTCACTTCAACTTCATCGCCAACTTTAAGATGTTCATTAATATCTTTTACATAGTTGTCCGCCACTTCACTAATATGAACTAACCCTGTCTTACCATCTGGTAGCTCAACGAACGCGCCGAAATTTGTGATCCCTGTTACCTTACCTTGTACTTTGCTGCCTACTTCAATTGACATAAAAAAAATGCTCCTCCTTAAAATTTAAGCGACCTTTACATGAAAAGTCAGTTATCAATTGTTCTGAAACTTATATTGAACAGTCTCTTCTCTAATTATAGCTAACATAAAAAGAGTGTCAACAAGACACTCTCCCCAAAGGCAAATAATACCATGTTTTTTTATGGTATTACGTTAGCCTGACATCACTTCACTCAAATAAATTATGTGAATTTCAGTCAAGGTTATTCTTGTTTGTCTACTTTTTCTTCGCTATTCTTTTCTACTGCTTTTGGAATTGTAAAAATATATTCGCCTTCTTCAGAAAGGAAAAACTCTTTTCTAGCTAGCTTTGCAATATATTCATCATCTTCTAGCTTCATGATTTGCAAATTCAGCATTTCCTGCTGAGCGGTCACTTCATTAAGCTCTTCTGTTACAACCGCTTTTTGCTCACTCTTTACTACTAGCTTTTCGTTCTGAGACACATTCACATTCACTAAAAACCCGATAACTGCAACCGCTAAAATAAAAAATACAGTCATTCTTCTGCGACGTAAAACCGCTTGCTTTCCTTTTGCCTGCACTTTAGCTTGTGGATTTGATCGGACATAGTCATTGTTCAACGATTGAACATTCTGCTTATGTAATTGTTCTCGTGTTTTCCTCCCTAACATTCCGTCGCCTCCCTAGTTATAAAATTAATTATACTCATTATACGAGTTCACTTCTTCTTTTGAAAGGATTTCGCTAAATATTTCTTATAAAGTTTATAGATAGGTCTAACTAATAGAGAAATTCCTTTCAATAAAACATGGATAATCGTACGAATAATTTGAACAACTAGACGCCCAATAAAGAAAATTGGTTTAATGAGTATAGTTACAATAACCCGTCCAAAAAAACGGGCTATTTTTTGAAAGATAAATTCATAAGCAAAAATACCAGCTATTTGGGCAAGTGGATCCACGACACGCCATTGCCCACCCTTTACTAAAAATAAATAATAAAATGTACATATACCGAGGAGAATCCATATAATCCATTCTACTAAATACGTGAAACGTCCAATTAATTTACTCGGTATTTCATTTAAAACTGTACGTGTACAATCAATCACTGCCCCTACAGCGATTCCACTTATAAACATCACAAGGATGCTTACAAGCTGTGCACTCATCATCATCCAAACAATTTATGGAGGAAGCTTTTTGACAGTCCATTTTCGGAATCCTCATATGATAATTGCTTTACTTCACCCTCTAATGTTAGTAAGCCTTTATCTACATCTAAATGGACAATGCGCAGCTCCTCGCCACGAATTAATAGATGCCCTTGTGAAGTATTAACGAAAAATTCTTCTTGATCAAATCGTTCAATTGACTTTACAGATGTCATATCCATGCGTTTGCGGTTGCGAACAGTAACTAAGTGATCGCCAGAAGAAATTGTGTAACGACTGTTTTCTTGATGGATTGTCATTTTAGTCCTCCTTTAAGCTCGTTGTTTTACACTATATGCTCGTACTTATTAAGACATGCCTCATGTAAAATATTTGATTGCTTGTCCGCTACTAGAAGTTTCCCTTTAAAGAAATTACTCTTTAAACGATAAAAAAAACATGACAACCTATTCGCTGTCATGCTTACATACTGGTAAATTGATATCCTCTACTATGATTATATGTACGATACATACCATCAATTCAAGTCATCTACTACTATTCTTCATCATCAATAAATTCAAGTTCTACTTTTTCCAATCGCTCTTCTTTTAAAATGGTAAACATTTTTAAGGCATCTTCTTTTTTTACCATCTCACGTAACTCTTCTACGCGAGCAGTTACAATTTTTTGACCGAATCGAATAGCTAGCTCATCGCCAACTTTTACAGCCGTACTTGCCTTTGCAACTTTTCCATTTATCGCAATACGACCTTGTACTGCTACTTCCTTTGCCAATGTACGACGCTTAATTAATCGAGATACTTTTAAAAATTTATCTAAACGCATAAAACTATTCCCCTCTTTCTATTCGTTTTGCCTCATCCCAAAAGGCATCTAATTGATCTAATGTAAAGCTTTCGAAAGTTTTTCCACTTTCTTTGACACGTTGCTCTACAAAGTTAAAACGATGCGCAAACTTTTCATTTGCATGAATCATCGCCTCTTCTGGTGAGATTTTATAGAAACGTGCGAGATTCACAAGTGTAAATAATACATCGCCAAATTCATCTAAACGGGTTGTCGGTGAACCGTTAGTAATCTCTTCCTTGAACTCTTGCCATTCCTCAGCGAATTTCTCCCAAGCATCTTCCACATTCGGCCAATCAAAGCCAACTGTTGCTGCCTTTTTTTGATAGTTATAAGACGTTTGTAACGCGGAAGTCGGACGATATTCACTCTTTAACAACGGGACATCCGCTTCATGACCTTTTTCCGCTTTTTTGATCGCTTCCCAATTCGTCACAACATCTTCTGCACCTTCTACAGAAACATCGCCAAATACATGTGGATGGCGACGAATCATTTTTTCATTAATAGAAGCAAGTACTTCTTCTAATGTGAAATAACCGTTATCTTCCCCGATTTGAGCATGTAAGAATACTTGCAGTAGCACATCACCAAGCTCTTCTACCATAGCAAAATCATCTTCAGCATCCACAGCAGCTAAAAATTCATGTGCTTCTTCTAATAAGTGCTTTTTTAACGATTCATGCGTTTGCTTTTGATCCCACGGACAGCCATTCGGACCGCGCAACGTTGTAATAATTTGACGGAATGTCACCCAATCACGTAACGCATCTTCATCATTTTGAACAGGCGGTACATAAACCGTCGTTAAATTATTGATTTCTGCTGCCTGATCAAGCTCATATAATGGCACCGTTCTTAACTGCTCTTGTGAAGAGCCTGCTGCTGTCACAATCGTTACTGGATAATCATCTCGGTATTTTTCCATTAACGTCAACTTCACTTCTGAAGCGCTAAATGCATCGTATACTTGCGCAATTAAAATGTGCTGGCGCATATTCACATCATGCATAGACATGCTTGTCCCATCTAATAATTGAAAACCTTCGATTGGGTCAATTTTTAGCGCTCCGAAAATCGGGTCTAAAAAGCTTTGTCCGCCTTCTATTACGAGCTGAATTTGCCCTTTTTTATGTGCTTCAATTAAATGTTGCACGGTTTGCTCTGCTACAAGCGGATGCCCTGGTACAGCATACATAATATCCTCATGCACCACCGCTTCCATTAAACGCTGCGCAATTTCCTCATAAACGGGACCAAATGAACCATGTTTCACATAAATTTCATCGAAGCTCGTAAATTCAATCCCCTCTTCACGTAAATCTTGTAACACTGGATGATCGTCTGTACGAACAAATAATTTCTTTGCTGCTTTAATTTTTTTATAAACGCCCATTTGCATTTGATCAAAATCTGCTGCACCAAGGCCTATCACTGTTAATTGATTCAAAACTGCCACCTACTTCTTTCGATTTAACCATAATTGATATGCGGCCATGCGTCTACCAAGCGGGATTAAAAACCACTCTTTTTCTGCGAGCACACGTAATTTCGCCACAACAGTCATAAATGTAAACGCGCCCACACCTACAAGCAATAAACTATATAATACAGCGGTTATACGACTAAATGATGCGCCCTCTACCAGCTGATTTAATAGCAAAATTGCCCCTTCAACCGCAACAATCATCGCGATACTTGCCAACAATAATCGCCAATAAAATTGACCTGTTGCGAACGCTGCTTTTGTCCATTTTCTCAAATAAATAATAAGCGCAACCGCTGTCAAATACAGCCCAATATTACTTGCAAGCGCTGCACCAACAATACCGAATTGCGCAATTAAAAAAGCATTCCCAACATATTTTATCGCAATACTCGTCACAAGGAAAATAGCTGGTAACTTTAGTTTACTATAGCCTTGTAGAATTGCTGTAAACGTTAAAATTATCGACAAAGGGATAATTTGCATCACATAAATGATTAACACATTCGATAGTGCATCCGTTGTAAACAGCATCTCATTCACATAAGGCATGACAACAACTAATCCTAGTGAAGCAGCTATACCAAATAATAATGAACTGCGATACGTTAGCTGTATAAATGGTAATGCTCCGCGTCCACTCGTCTTCTTTGCTTTAAACGCGACAAGTGGCACAATTGCGAGCGAAAGCGATGAGGCAATAACAAGTCCAAGTTGCACTAATGGTTGCCCTCTATCATAAATACCCTTTAACGCCATTGCCTGCTCTTTCTCCATCCCCGATTCAATTAATGACGGGTAAATCGTAAATGAATCAACTAATTGAAAACATAATAATAAAAGACCGCTCATACTAATGCTAATGCTATAAATCGTGACTTCTTTAATAATCGGCCATGCCTTCACATTTACTTTTACGTGTTCTTTAGGAGTCGAATTCCTCTTCACATAGAGCAACAATAAAATGATTCCTGCAACTTCTCCAATCACTGTACCGAAAATCGCCATTTTCCCAGCTTCATAAACGGATTGCGTAAAGGACAGTAAAATTACCGTACCAATTAAAATAACTGCTACCCGAACCATTTGCTCAAAAACCTGTGCATAAGCAACTGGTTTCATCATGCTATTCGCTTGAAAATTACCCTTTAAAACAGCCAATATCGGCATGCACAGTGTCACAAAGGAACCGACTTGAAGGAGAGGAGCCAATTGTGTGTCTTGCATTAATGCAGATAAACTGTTTGCTCCAAAAAATAACAAACAAAAAAATACAATAGATAACACAAGTAAATAGTTGAAAATAACACGCGTTACAGCACGTTTTTCAACCGGGGAACTTCCTTGCGCCTCCATGTCTGCTAGTATTTTCGAGATAGCCACCGCGAACCCACTCGACGTCCATACGACGAAAAAGGCAATAAACGGATACACTTGTTGGTACACATAAAAGCCTTGGTCACCAACTAAATTTTGATACGGTACACGATAAATGGCGCTCAGCATTTTTACGATGAGTGCAGCTACCGTAAGTAATAGCGCGCCTTTCATATAACTTTTCATTCCAAAACTTTGAGAAGACATTCTATTTCCTTCCTCTACTACATACAATAAGTTAAGTATAACATGAAAGTGGTACTAGCCTTTTTTACACATACATGCATATCCACAAAAAAACGCCCAATAAATTGGACGTTCTTTTGAATATTTAACTTTCCATTTGCTTAGCTAAAAAGTTGGCAGCTGTCTCAGCAGCTTTTTGTTCTACTTCACCAATAAAGTGCGCTTTGGATAATAAGTAAACCGCACCAATTGGATCGCCATTTGAAATGATTGGCACCGCACAATAGGACTTGATTTGCTCATATTGTCCAGCGACTAACTCAACCGTCATTTCGAGTTTTTCAACAACACTCGTTCTTGCTTTAATAATATCTTCAGCAAATGGGGTTAATCGTCTCGATAAATATTCTTTTTTAGATGCACCCGCTACCGCAATCATTTCATCTCGGTCACTTATAAAACTTGGTGTCCCTAATATTTCAAAAAGTGACTGCACGTATTCTTGTGCAAATTCACCGAGGTCGTTAATTGGAGAATATTTTTTTAGGATAACCTCTCCTTCGCGGTCAGTATAAATCTCAAGTGGATCACCTTCACGAATCCGAAGTGTTCTTCGTATTTCTTTTGGTATGACAATACGACCTAAATCATCAATACGACGTACTATACCTGTTGCTTTCATCGTCTTCACTACCTCACTTTCACATCATTCAATAGCATGATGCTACTAGTATGGATTGAATTCGAATATTATATGCAATTTTTTCATGAACTTCGCGATAATTTCCACATATAGACTAGCGCACTTACACTATTTTATGAAAAAATTCTTATATTTTATTTCTCTACGAATAGAATAGAAAAAATCAAGGCATTTTTTAAGATTGTTAACTCAAATAGAGGTGGGAGGCTTTTCTTATGAAAGTAGACAGTACTTACGCTCGTTTCGATGCAAACAGGCAACAACAATATTATGCAGGAACCCATTTAGCCTATTACCCTAACGTATTAAAAGAGCGTGCAACTGTTGTTCATGAAGTTGAAAACGGCATTTTTAAACGCTATTTAGAAAAGGCAAACGGACAGCGTGATTTAATTTCGACGTCCACTACACGTGAAAAGCAGTTTTTAGCGCTCCGACAAGAAAATCACCATCGCGAAGAGTTATTCCAGCGATTAAACTATAAAAACGGTGTACATTATAGTGTGTCCAATACATTTCATTTCTTACTTTAAAAATAAAAGCTGATGAACATTTTAATGATGTCATCAGCTTATTTTTATGCCTTTTTTGCGTTTGCAATAATTTCCATCATCTTTTCAATAACTTCGAATGGTAAATACTTTCCGCACTTTTTATAATTCACTGTCAGAATCAATTGTGTGCCTTCCATCCCAAATCCTACCGCTTGACCAAACTCCATTGATTGCTCAACGATTTTTGCCCCATCAGCGAGTAGCGTTCCTTGCTCAGACAATGTAATCGATGCGACTTGTTGTTTTTCTTTAATGGACAAGACATCAGCTTGCATTGCCCATACTTTCATGCGAGCAATACGCATTAAACGCTCTGTTTCAGCTGGTATATCACCAAAACGATCTTGCATTTCATCCATAATCTCCAAGTAATCTTCCACACGTTCCATTGCTTTAATTCTCTTATACATTTGAATTTTTTGATAGCCGTCCGGAATATAGGCATCTGGAATATACGCATCTACTTGTAAAATGATTTCAATCTCCGCTTTTTCTTCACGCTTCACGCCACTGCGACGTTCTTCCACCGCTTCTTCAAGCATTTGTGAATATAAATCAAAGCCGACCGAATCGATAAAGCCGTGCTGCTGGGCACCGAGTAAATTCCCTGCGCCGCGTATTGATAAGTCGCGCATCGCAATTTTAAAGCCCGAACCAAGCTCCGTAAATTCTTTCACTGCTTGCAAACGCTGCTCTGCAACATCTGACAATACTTTATCACGCTCATACATAAAATAAGCATACGCAATACGACTTGAACGACCAACACGTCCGCGCAATTGGTAGAGCTGTGATAATCCCATACGATCGGCATCATGCACAATTAATGTATTTACATTCGGAATATCGACACCCGTTTCAATAATTGTCGTCGTCACAAGTACGTCATACTCCCCGTCAATAAAGGATAAAATAACAGACTCTAGCTGCGCCTCTGTCATACGACCATGTGCAAAAGCAACACGCGCATCTGGTACAAGCATTTGGATTTCCTCTACCCGTCTTGCCATATCTTCTACCCGATTGTATAAATAAAACGTTTGTCCGCCGCGTGCCATTTCACGTTCAATCGCTTCACGGACAAGTGCCCCACTATGCTCCATCACATATGTTTGTACAGGGAAACGGTTTTGTGGTGGTGTTTCAATGACCGATAAATCACGCACACCAACCATCGACATATGAAGCGTACGTGGGATTGGCGTTGCTGTCAGTGTCAGTACATCAATATTCGTTTTCAGCTGCTTAATTTTTTCTTTATGGGTTACACCAAAACGTTGCTCTTCATCCACAATGAGCAAACCTAAATTTTTATACACTACATCCTTAGACAAAACACGATGCGTACCGATTACGATATCGACTGTTCCTTCACGTAACCCTTTTAACGTTTCCGTTTGCTGCTTTTTCGTACGGAAGCGACTTAACAAGCCTACATTCATCGCAAATTCCTCAAAACGCTTATGAATTGTTTCGTAATGCTGTTGCGCTAAAATAGTCGTCGGTACTAGGAAAGCCACTTGCTTGCCATCTAGTATCGCTTTAAATGCTGCACGAATAGCTACTTCCGTTTTCCCATAACCAACGTCCCCACAAACAAGGCGGTCCATTGGTCGCTCCCGTTCCATATCATGCTTTACTTCAATAATTGTACGTAGCTGATCTTCTGTCTCCTCATACTGGAAAGCATCCTCAAAATTACGTTGCTCATCTGTATCCGGTGAAAATGCAAAACCTACTTCTGCCTCACGCTGAGCATAAAGCTTAATTAAATCATCGGCAATATCTTGTACCGCAGACGTAACTTTGGCCTTTGTTTTTTTCCATTCTGGTCCGCCTAGCTTATGAAGTTTCGTTTCTTTATCTTCAGCCCCAACATAACGCTGAATTAAATCAATTTGATCAACGGGCACAAATAATTTATCATCTGCACGATAGCGCACATGCAAATAATCTTGGTGTATGCCATCCACAACAAGTGTTTCAATCCCAATATACTTCCCGATACCGTGATGCACATGTACAACATAATCACCGGGTTTAATTTCGGTATAGGATTTAATACGTTCAGCATTCGTCATTTTTTGTGGACGTGCTTTTTTCTTTTGCTGTTGCTTGAATAATTCATCCTCTGTAATGACCGCGATTTTTTGTAATGGTAGCTCAAAACCAGCTACTAGCGTTGCATGTACAATATAAATGCCCGGTTCACTATGGTAACCTATTGTTGTAGCAACTTGATAATCATTCAACATCGTTTGCATAGTTGTTAAGCGTTCATCATTTGTAACTGTAATAAGAACCGTATAATTCTCCTGCTGCCAGCGTGCAATTTCATTTTGTAATAAAGCAATTTGTCCGTGGAATTGTTGCATCGGCTTACAAGAAAAATTTGTTGTCTTCTTAAATTTAATGCCTGAAAAAGTACGTGTAAACAAAGCAAAATAAAGCGTTGGCTGTTCAATCATCGCCAATACTTCTTTTAATGCATATGAAGGCTTTACCTCATGAAGCATTTTTCCTTCTTCAATTAAAGATAAAAACCATTCATTTTCCTCGCGTTCCCATGCATCCATTACTTCTTGAATACGGCCGAGTTCATCAAATAAAACGAGCCCATCTTTTGCAAAATAATCCCCTAAAAAGGCCGGACGATCGAATAGTATCGAGCCATATTTAGCAATATGATCGGGTAAATGACCTTGGCGTAATAATTCTATATCCTGCCCAATGTTTTGTAAGAGTAGCTCTTGGATTTCCTTCTTTTTCACCTTTTTTAAACTATCTGCAAGTGCTGATTCTAAGCGCTCTGCAATCGTGAGTCGTTCACTTGTTGCCAGTAAAATTTCAGTTGCTGGTAAAATTTCAATGTGCGTGCACTTTTCAATCGAACGCTGATCATCTGCTGAAAAGGTACGTATCGAATCAACTTCTGTATCGAACAGCTCTATTCGGATTGGAGATTCTAAATAAGGAGGATAAATGTCTAATATGCCCCCACGCATCGCGAATTCCCCGGGTGTCGTCACCATTTGGCTACGTATATAACCTATTTCAACTAGCTTATGAAGCCAATGTTCAATATCTAATTCTTCCCCAATAGCTGTCTTTAGATCGTGATTAACCCAATCCATTGGCATATTTAATAATTTGCGCATCCCTGCTACTGGAATGACGTAAATTCCAAGTTCACCCTTCACAAGTCGGCCAATCGTCGCGATACGCTGCGCTCGCAACTCTGGCGATGATGTCGTCATATTTGCTGCGATAAATTCCTCAGCTGGATAATAATGAATCCATTCTTCACCGATTAAAGAGCCTAGATCATCGACGAGCTTTTGTGCCTGCAATAAATTCGGTGAAATGATATAAATGGATTTCTTCGTTTCTTTAAAAATTGATTGAATAAGCGCTGGTCTTGCGCTACCTGTTAATCCAGTAATTAATTGCTCATTTGCTGAACCATCTTTTATTTGCTGGAGTAAATTATGAATCTGTTTATCTTGTAAAAATAATTGATGAAAAGTATCCACACAAAGTCTCCTTCCCTATCTACCATCTGACTATATTCAAAACGGAAAAAGCCTTGGCGCAAAATATGCGACCAAAGCAACTCCTTTACTGTAACCATTTTTTTAATGCGTAATAATCCGGAAATTGTCGTAAAGACTCCTCACAATGTTCACAAATACTGTGTACAGTTGTTTCTCCACGCTCATTCTTTTCAATGTAATCATCGATTTCTCCAATTTCAAACTGATGAAGCTTGCGAATGGTTTCATCTGCATCAAAAGGTAGCGTGCCCATCTCTACTTCACAATGCCTGCAACGGTAACGTACAGCCATTTTAAAGCCCCCTTTAAATACTTAATCTATTTAAAGTATAGCCTTCCAATTCCAAAATTATGCACCGTTAAATTGATTCATCACTTCTAAAAATGGTTTTGTTAAGGAGACTTCTACTGCATCGCAGCACTTGCTAATCGCATCTTGTACGACGGGCTGATCTTCTTTAGAAAATTTCGATAGTACATAATCAGCTACTTTCATACCGGCTGGTGGACGATCCACACCGACACGAATTCGGTTAAATTCCTGTGTGCCTAAATGTTGAATTAATGACTTAATCCCATTATGCCCACCTGCGCTCCCTTTACCACGTAAACGTAATTTACCCGTTTCTAAATCTAAATCATCATAAATGACAACAATATCTTCTACATCAATATCAAAATAATCCATTAACGGACGAACACATTCACCCGATAAATTCATATATGTTAACGGCTTCAATAAAATGACTTTCCCTTCAGGACGATGCACAGTTGCATACATGCCATTAAACTTTGATTGATTTAATGGGGCATTCCATTCTTTGGCTAACGTATCAATTACGTCAAATCCGATATTATGACGCGTATTTTCATACGGTTTCCCTGGATTTCCTAAGCCAATAATTAGTTTCATTCGTAATCGCATCCTTTTTATCTAATCGTAGCCTATTTTATCATAGTTTCTAACTTATGCACCGCCGATAATGTTACCTCACTTGAATATCTTTGTTTCGCTTAACGGCATATAAGAGGAAAAATCCAACAGCTGCTAGAAAACGGATTGCCGTGGACATATACATTGCCGTTTCCATCGAAAAGTTTTCAAGTAACCATATACCGATTTGTGGTGACGCAAATGCAATAATCGCGAGCAAAACATTATATGAAGTAATACAATATGTTCGGATTTCTGTCGGTGAATTTTCTAATAATAAATTAAATAAAATTAATGTCGTACCAGCTACAAAAAATCCCGCTAATATATTCATAACCACTAAATAATATAGATTTGTTGATAGAACCATTAACAATGGCGAAGTGGACATTCCAAACGCTACCCACACAAACACGCGCATATTGCCATATTTTTGCGACCATTTCCGCCATAATGAAAACGAAAATATTTGGGCAATCATACTGCCCACGTTGAACATACTCACCCAGAAAATCGTTGCCTCTGCATAACGAACATTGTAAATATTAAAAAGCCCCCACGCCATTTGCCACCCAAAATTAAAACCGAGCGCTACGACTAAAAAAAGTACATAACGGTTGTTTTTAAAAATTGACCAATCCATTGCACGTTTCTTTTCAATAGCCACTTCACGAATTGGCTCCTCATGCCTCAATAAAAAATAAAGTTCTAAAATCCCTATGGAAAATGTGAGCATAAATAAAATTTGATAGGCTATTTTACTCGTCGTGGCATCTTTCATCACAATACCAATCGTCATTGTAACAACTAGCCCAACAATCGTTAACAATCGATTGCGGTCACTAAAAAAATAGGCTCGTCGATGATCTTCAATAATATTGCCTATAAATGATTGCCACCCCATGTTAGCAAGCGTATTCGGAATACTCATCACAGCAATTAGAAACAGCAATAGCCATGATGCACTACTTCCAGGGACATAACTAACAAAAGCAATGAGTAAAAAAATAAATCGGGCCGCTAAAATTGAATATGCTACAAGCTTTTTCTGTTCAATCGCTTTATTCAACAAAATGGCCGCTGGTAACGTCATGATTAGCGTAACTAATGGAGGTATCGAACTAATTAACCCCACTTGATAATTCGTCACCCCTAAAATCGTCATTGCAAAAATTGGGATATAGCTATTCGACATATTCGTAGCAACAGCAGACGCCATTCCATGATAAATACTCATTTTTTCATTATGTGTTCTCATAAATACCTCAAATGTTCATAATATTTACTAATTAAAGATTATTATACTCATTTTCCTTCGCAAGTCGAAACTATTTTTGAATAATGAATTGATAAATAAAAATGAAAAAACCAGCTTAGAGACGTAAAGTCCCTAAGCTGGTTTTTATCTACTGAAGCAATTTCGATTAGTCGAATAATGTACTTACAGATTTGTTTTCATAAACACGTGAAATTGCATCTGCCATTAATTTTGCTACAGAAATTTGTTTAATTTTTGGTGATAATTTTTCTTCACCTAATTGAATTGTATTCGTTACGATTAATTCCTTAATAGAAGAGTTCTCGATGCGATCAATTGCAGGACCCGAAAGTACTGGGTGTGAACAACAAGCGTACACTTCTTTTGCACCGCTCTTAATTAATGCTTCCGCACCAATTGTGATTGTACCTGCAGTATCGATAATATCATCGATTAAAATACAAATTTTGCCATCCACATTACCAACGATGTTCATTACTTCTGCTACGTTCGGTTTTGGACGACGTTTGTCGATAATAGCAATTGGTGCTTTTAAACGTTCTGCCATTTTACGCGCACGTGTCACTCCACCATGGTCAGGAGATACGATTACAAGATCTTCTGAGTTGAAGCCTTTTGAGCCGAAGTAGTCTGCTAATAAAGGCACTGCTACTAAATGGTCAATTAAAATATCAAAGAAACCTTGAATTTGAGGTGCGTGTAAATCTAATACGATTACACGAGTTGCACCAGCCGTTTCTAATAAGTTTGCTACTAACTTAGCAGTAATTGGTTCACGTGCTTTCGCTTTACGGTCTTGACGTGCATAGCCATAGTAAGGCATTACAACGTTCACCGTACGAGCAGATGCACGTTTAACAGCATCCACCATAATTAAAAGTTCCATTAAATGCTCATTTACAGGAGCAGAAGTAGATTGAACGATGAATACGTCACATCCACGAATACTTTCTTCAATGCTAATTTGGACTTCTCCATCACTGAAGTGTTTTACAGATGATTTTCCTAGTTCTACACCCATTTCTTCAGCAATCTCTTTAGCTAAAGGATTGTTTGAATTTAATGAGAAGATTTTTAATTTTGAGTCAGCGTATTGATACGGCATGATGGCCTCCTGTATTTTGAATAATTTTATTTTGAATTTAATTTACTAACATAGTTTAGCTTATTTTCCTGACGTGCACGTGCAATTGCAAATGCATCTTCTGGAACTTCTTTTGTAATTGTAGAACCGGCAGCAATAAACGAACCTTTTTCAAGCTTCACTGGTGCTACTAAGTTGGAATTGCACCCTACAAATACATTGTCTTCAATAATCGTTTTAAACTTATTCTTTCCGTCATAGTTCACAGTAATCGAACCACAACCGACATTTACATTTTTGCCAATTTCGGCATCGCCAATATAGCTTAGGTGGGAAACTTTTGTGTCATCCCCTAAAGTACTTTTCTTCACTTCAACAAAGTTTCCAATTTTCACATGGTTTCCTAGTGAAGATTCTGGACGAAGATGTGCAAACGGCCCAACTGATGTTTCATTACCAACACGGCTATTAAATACAACCGAGCTATGAATCGATGTACCATTTCCAATTGTACTTTCCGCAATATGACTGTTCGGACCAATATGACAATCCTCACCAATCACAGTTTTTCCTTCAATGATGACACCAGGTAAAATGACAGAGTCACTGCCGATAATTGCATCCGCACTAATATGTGTCGTAGCTGGATTAATAATCGTTACCCCATTGCGCATATGACGTTCGTTGATACGAGCGCGCATAAATTCCTCTGCTTGTGACAATGCAAAACGATCATTTACCCCTAATGTTTCATCAAAATTATCCGTCACATAAGCCGATACAATTTCACCTTGCTTTTGTAAGATTTCAATGACATCTGGTAAATAATATTCACCTTGCGCATTGTCATTATTCACTTGCTTTAATGCAGCGAATAATGCCTGATTGTCAAAACAATACGTACCTGTATTAATCTCTTGCACAAGTTGTTGCTCAGAAGTTGCATCTTTCTGCTCAACGATTTGCGAAACTTGACCTTGAGCATCACGTAAAATACGACCATATCCAGTCGGATTTTCTGCAACGGCTGTCAAAATTGTTGCTTTTGCTTGTTGCTTCTCGTGATGTGCAAATAAAGCTTGCATCGTTTCTGGTCGAATTAGTGGCGTATCTCCACAAACAACAAGAGTCGTACCTTCTAATTCGCTTAAAATGGGCTTTGCTTGTAAAACTGCATGGGCCGTACCAAGTTGCTCTGCCTGTAAAACATACTCACTTTTTTCACCGAGTGTTTCCTTTACAAGCTCTGCACCATGTCCGACAACCGTTACAATTTTTTGTACATCAAGCATTCCGATATGATCAATCACATGCTCTACCATAGGTTTTCCACATACCGGATGTAACACTTTATATAATTTGGACTTCATTCGTGTACCTTGACCGGCAGCCAAAATAACTGCGTAAATATTTGTCATTTACAAGTCCTCCAATTTAGCTCATTTTCTCTTATGACTATATAGTAAATTCACTTCATTTTCAAGGTTTTCAGACTTGACAAAGCCTTGAATTAAAAAATTCTCTTCTTTGTTTCGCCTTATTTATTTTTCCTTTTGAGCAAAGGAATAGTAGACATGTAAACGACGATTGTTCGTCTACTCTACCCTTTCACGGAATTCCACTATTTTAAACTAAATTTATCTTCATTCAGTAAAAAAGGGCTTGTCTAAAAGTAATGAAATCAATTCCATTTATCGGTAATTAATCGTGCAAAAAAGGACCTGCTCAAAATTGAGTGGTCCTTCGTTAATTACTTTATTAAGCGTTTACTTCTTCCAATTCTAATACGGCCTCTTCTTCTGTTTCTTCATCAGAAGTTGCATGATATGCTTCAAGAACGACCTCTTGAATTTTATTCCGCGTATTCGAGTTAATCGGATGTGCAATATCACGGAATTCTCCATCTGGTGTTCTCTTACTTGGCATAGCCACAAATAAACCTGTATTTCCATCGATCACACGAATATCATGAACGACGAACTCCTCATCTAGTGTAATTGAGGCGATTGCTCGCATGCGCCCCTCTGTTTGAACACGGCGTAATCTTACAGCAGTTACTTCCATTCTCTAATTCCTCCCCTTCTTGGATGCTCTTCTTCGATAAATAGTAGTATTCTATAAAAATTAAAAAACACCTTCTAATTTTAAGAAATTTCCAAAAAATTAGAATCCTTTATCAATAGAATACAATAATTTGTAATTTTTTTCTATTACTTATTTCAAAAAATAAATGAATTTAATATATTCTTCTATTTCTTCGCCATCTTTTTGCTTATTTTACGGCCTATTATGGCTTCAATTTCCCACAAAAAAAGCTACACCACTTTTAAAATGGCATAGCTTCGATAGATTATTTAATTAACGCAATGACTTCAATTTCTACTTTAACGTCTTTTGGTAAGCGTGCTACCTCTACTGCTGAGCGTGCTGGTTTATGTGCGCCAAAATGTAATGCGTACACTTCATTCATTACCGCAAAATCATTCATGTCTTTCATAAAGACTGTCGTTTTCACAACTTGATCTAACGATGAACCTGCTGCTGCAAGTACTGCTTTCAAGTTTTCGAATACTTGATTTGTTTGCACTTCGATGTCTCCATCTACTAGTTCTCCAGAAGCTGTTAATGGAATTTGTCCTGACGAGTAAAACAAGTTGTTAACGATCATCCCTTGTGCATATGGTCCGATAGCTGCTGGTGCGTTTGTTGTTGAAACTGCTTTCATAATTACTTTCTCCCCTTTGAAAAATAGTTTCCTTCACTTAATGCAATTGTTCGGTCTTTCTCGTTTACTTCATGTAATTTTACTAGTGAATAATAATCATCAACTAATGTTTCATCCGCATGCTCTGCCTCTACTAAAACAGCAATGCCTGCTAGCTCACAATCAAATTCCTCTAGTAAATTTTTCATACCGTTCATCGTACCGCCAACTTTCATAAAGTCATCGGTAATGAGAACACGTTGTCCACTCTTCATGCTGCGTTTAGATAAAACCATCGTTTGAATACGACGGGAAGACCCTGATACATAATTGATACTGACCGTTGAACCTTCCGTCACTTTACTATCACGGCGAACAACGACTACTGGGACATTTAAATGTTTCGCGATAGCATGGGCAATAGAAATCCCTTTCGTTGCTACCGTCATTATGACATCAATTTTTTGCTCAGCAAATACGCTTGCAAAAACTTTACCTATTCGATTCATTAAACTTGGATTTCCTAATAAATCCGTCATAAACAAATAGCCACCCGGAAGTAGACGATCTGATTGACCTAATTCAATAATTAACTCACCGGCGATTTCATGAACTTCTTGTTCCGCCATTTTTGGTATATATTTTACGCCACCCGCTGCCCCCGGTACGGTGATTAGCAGCCCGATTCCTTTTTCTTCAAATGTTTCTTTTACAATTGTTAAATCCTCACTAATGGAAGATTTCGCTGAATTGTAGAGATCCGAAAAATAAGTTAGCGGGATCAGCTGATGTGGATGCTCAAGCAAATAATATGTCATATCTACAAGGCGTTCACTACGTTTCCATTTCATGCGACCCTCTCCTAAACATTAATTTTTTTAAAAAGACGAACATTACTAGTCAAATTAACATAATTATACGATTTTAAGCAAGTGGATTTCGATCCCCTAACATTCGAACTACGTATACTTCCTCACAAAATCCACGTAATCCGTTATAAATTCGGCTAACACGCGCTTCATGATCTACGAGTCCAAATACAGTTGGACCGCTCCCACTCATTAGTACTGCATCTGCGCCAAATCGCTGCATTTGCTCTTTTATTGTCACCACTTCTGGATATAATTCAAATGTTACAGATTCTAAAACATTTCCTACAGATTCACAAAGTAATGGGTAATCATTGTTTTCGATTGCCTCAATCATTTTTGTAGTATTAGGATGTTCAATGTTATCTACTTTCAATCCACCATAAATTTCGGCTGTTGAAACGCCAATTTTCGGCTTCGCTAAAATAACCCAGCACGTTGGTGGCACAGATAATTCCTTAATCTTTTCACCGCGCCCTGTTGCTAAAGCAGTGCCTCCGTATACACAAAACGAGACATCTGAACCTATTTTGGCACCGTGTTCTGCAAGTTCATCTAATGATAAGTTTAAATTCCAAAGTTCATTTAAACCGCGTAATGTAGCTGCAGCATCACTACTCCCACCAGCTAAACCAGCTGCGATTGGGATTTGCTTTTCGATTGTAATCGTAACCCCTTCACTTAGGCCATATGTATTTTTCAACAATTCAGCCGCTTGATAAGCAAAGTTGCGATTATCATCTGGTACAAAGCGATCCGCTGATACAATTTTTATTTGCCCATCTTTACGTGTTTCTAACCCAATACGATCGGCTAAATCCACTGTTGTCATAATCATTTCTACTTCATGGTAATTATCTGGGCGCTTATATAGTACATCTAAAGTTAAATTAATTTTTGCGGGTGCTTTTACATAAAGCATCGAATATTCCTCCTCGTGTAAGGCACGCATGTTATTTATACGTTATCAATTTATTAATGTACTTATTTTACCACAGGAAAGAGGGGAACATTGAACTTTAAACGTTAACAATTTTAGCACCTTCAAATTTATTTTTGAGCCCCAAGGAAAAAAGCAGTAAAACCCCTCTAAAGGATTTTACTGCCCCATGTGTCAACTTACTTTTGTGTTTTTTGCATCGATTGACTGGCCAATTGTTTTTGACCCATTTCAACCGCGTACTTGACCATGTTACCTGCATCACGGGCTCTAATACCGCCCCAACCTTCACGTTCGACGACATCATAAAATCCGAGTTCCTTGGCGATCTCTTCTTTAAGACGGTACGACATGATTTTTTGTTTTGACATGCAGAAAACCTCCTTTGTTGAAAGTACCTTTGCTTAAATTTAAACATTGGCTTTCTTGATCAAAAGTTTCGTTGACCATGTTAGTATGGACAGCAACTAAAAATCCATACATCATGCCAAATCAAGTTGATCACAAAGACTAATAATATGTCGTCTGAAAGGATTTCTTTAAATCCCATCTTTTTTCCCACTAAAAAAACACTCGAAAATGAGTGTCTTTTTAAAATATTAAAAATAAGACTAGAAAAACTATTTTACGGCTGCAACTGCATCATCTAAAAAAGTAATCTCTACTGCTTCTGTAAGTATATCTGTGTAACTGTAAGATACGCGCTTAAACGCACTGTTTTCTTGATTAAGTTCAACGACGAATATTGCATGATAAGTTTCGCTTAAAACCCCTTCACATTCGATCGTTTTCTTGCGACCACCATTTGCTCGTAATTGCAAACGTTTACCCAAATTACCATCTAACAACTTTTTAATGTCTGCTAAAGTTTTTGGCATTTTCGCATACACCTCACTATATATACTTTAACATGAAGTGAAATATTTGTCAATAAAATATAATATTTTATCACCAAAAAACCTAAACCGTCAACTCTTTTATATGCGAATTTAAAATTTTTTTGAATTTGTGACATTCGCCAAGGTTTAACCCCTTATTTAATTAAGGGGCATACATGGCATTCATCCCCCACTTATACATATGGAGAACTTCATTTTATTGTCTTACACAAAAGTTAGGGTGTAGGAAATCCGCTAATTGACCGAACTCTTGAATTGTTAATGTCTCTCCGCGTCGAGATGGATCAATACCTGCTTGTTCTAATGCTTCTATAATTTTTTGCTTATTTTGTTTACCGTTCATTAAACCATTTTGTAAATTATTTAAAATTGTTTTACGGCGCTGAGCAAAAGATGCACGTGATACTTCAAATAAGAAGTCCTCGTCAATTACTTGAACTGGCGGTGTGTCATGTTTGATTAGTCGAATTACAGCTGAATCTACGTTTGGTTGTGGCATAAACACTGTTTTTGGGACAATCATAGCTACTTCCGCTGTCATATAATATTGAATGGCAATCGATAATGAGCCGTACGCTTTTGTGCCTGGTTTTGCAGAAATGCGGTCCGCTACTTCCTTTTGCATCATCACAACGAATCCGCGAATTGGTAAACGGTCGTTTAATAACTTCATTAAAATTGGTGTTGTTACATAATAAGGTAAGTTCGCAACAACCATGATGTCCTCGATACCTGGGAATTCCTGTTCGATTACATTCACTACATCTGCTTTTAAAATGTCCGAATGTACAATTTTCACATTATCATATGGGCTAAGTGTATCTTCTAAAACCGGCAATAAACGCTGATCAATTTCAAATGATACAACCTTTTTCGCTCCACGTGCTAAATGTTCTGTTAAGGCACCAATTCCAGGTCCTACTTCAATTGCACCACTGTTTTCTGTTAAGTTTGCATGACTCACAATATTTCGTAAAATATTTGGGTCGATTAAGAAGTTTTGCCCTAAACTTTTTTTGAATGAAAATCCGTATTTTTCTAAAATTTCTTTTGTGCGAATTGGCGTTGCAATGTCTTTATACATGCTGTTCCTCCTGATCTAATTGTTGAATAGCTTGTGCAAATTGTTCCGTCGTAATTTGGAACATCATTAATCGTTTATGGAGCTGTTTGCCATTAGTCATGCCTATATTTAAAATCTCACCTAACTGAACACGTCTCGTTTTTGATTGTGGATGACCGATTAATCGAGCCATCATTAAATCTTCTAATGTAATTTGCTCTATTATTTGTGAATCTGTTAATGTATACACATTGGCCAGTGCCTCGCGTATATCTGCATCACTCGCATGCTCTATACCTAACCCTTTACCATTTTTAGCAATCGTTTTTTCCTTTGCTAAAAATGCATGCTTTACACCCGGGACGCGTTCTTCAATAATGGCACGAATTCTACGGCCTGGGTAATCGGGATCGGTAAAAACAATGACCCCTCTCTTTTTTTGGGCATGGGCAATCCGGCGAAGCGCTTCTTCAGAAATTGCTGATCCATTTGTTTCAATTGTATCGGCACCTGTTGCTCGTTTTATGGCTGTTGTGTCGTCTTTTCCTTCTACAACGATAATCTCTTGTATATCCAAGAAACGTTCCTCATCTCTAACTTAGTCTTTCGCTATTTTACCATAATTAGCGGCTGCTTACTCCGCTTATGATTTTTCTTGTGAATCACGGGAAAATAACAACTGTTGATTTTAAAAGGTGCTCCCTACCATAAAAAAAAGCCTTCTCGCCATCAGTCACGGAGCGAGAAAGCAATATTACATTTTGGAATAACCCAATTTTCGCGAAACAACACACGAAAAAGGATTAGTTTAATACTTTCATACGAACTTTTTTGCGTCCCCAGCTATTTGCTTGAGACTCGGATTGTACTAAAATATCGATTTTATTCCCTTTAATCGCGCCACCCGTATCTCCAGCTACAGCATAACCATAACCTTCGACCCAAACTTTTGAACCTAATGGCACAATACGTGGATCAACCGCGACAATTTTTAAATCTGGATTTTCACGCAAGTTAATACCTGCTGCTGAAACTCCCGAACATCCTGCACAATAAGGTGTATAAGCAGTCGCCTCTACAAAGAATTCCTTACCGCCTGTTGGTTCACCCGAACGTGACACGCTCGCTGTAACCACCTTTGTACCCACAGCAACTACTTTTGTCTTTGCTGCTTCTACAACTTTTTCAGATGCTACTTGTTTTGATATGGTTTTCCCGTTTTCTTTGACGATACTATACGTACGTTCAACCTTACCGTTTTTTCCTTCTGTCACTACTTTTTCTTTACCCTTCAACAATGAAGAATCATTTTTCTTTTCAACTGCGAAATCTATTGATTCCTCCACTACATCGGTAACCTTTTCTACGCGAACAACTGCGATTTTTTCATTTGGAGCGATAACATTCTCCAAACCTCTATCCACACGATCAAATTCATTTAACTGAATTTCTTGTTGTTTTAAAAAGTTAGCGACCGTAGTCGAAGTGGACCATACTTGTCTCTTTTCTAACCCATCGACAAGCGTTAACTGAAACGCTTTTTGAATATCGATTTTGTTATCTGCTCCTACTTCTGTATCTAAGCTTTGTGATAATATATCTTGCTCTTTTACTTCAATATTTGCTTCTTCCAAAATGTTCTTCACTACTTTTTCAGTTGTCCAAACGATTGACTGATTTCCGTCAACTGAAATGACTAATTCTTTTGCCTGTTCCCATTCAATCGACATTCCACTGTCGATTTCGGTACTCAGTGAGGGTATTACTTTATCGTGCTCTGATATATCTATATTTTCTGCTTCTAAAAGCTCGGCAACTGTATCTGCATGTGTGTATACTCCGGTGGTTTCACCATCTACAATTAATGCAACTGGGGTTTTCGTTCCTTGATACAGAACGAATCCTATTACGAATACAAACAGGACTATTGAAATAATTTTTACTCCTGTTTGCTTACTCCTCAATGATCCTAAGAACTGGCTTTTCATGGAATGATTTGACATGAAAATAACGCCTCCTTAATACAAAGTTGGATTATACGGACTAGTTTCCATACTGTCAATAGAAACGATTTCCTTATAAAATCGTTCATTTACTGAAACTATTGCTACAACTAGTATTGGAGGCAAATTTTAATACTAAACATTTATTTTTAAATTGAGATATATTTTTGTCGAAATGACTCATTTCAACACGAAATCTTAGTTCAATCGATCGATTCCTGATGTTGAAATACGTACTTTTTTTATCCTTCAACAATTCACTTAAGTATATTAGTCAATTTTAAAAAAACGTTTTGCATTTTCCGTCGTTTTCCTGGCAACTTCCTCTACAGGCAATTCTTTTAATCGGGCAATTTCCTCCGCCACTAATGGAACATATGAAGGCTCATTGCGTTTTCCACGGAATGGATGCGGTGTCAAATACGGTGCATCTGTTTCGATTAATAAGTACTGTAATGGAATTTCAGTTGCTACTTCTTTTGGTTGACGGGCATTTTTAAATGTTACTGGGCCTCCAAGACCGATCATAAAGTTCATTTTGATACATTCATTTGCTGTTTCTACACTTCCACTGAAACTATGCATAATTCCGCCAACTGACGCTGCATTTTCTTCTTGTAAAATTCGAACCACGTCTGCTGTTGCTTCTCGATTATGGATGATAATCGGTAAATTCAACTTTTGCGCTAATTGAATCTGTTTTCGGAACCAATATTCCTGAATTTCTTTCGGTGATTTATCCCAGTAATAATCCAGTCCTGTCTCACCAATTCCAACGACTTTCGGATGTTTTGCAAGCGCTTCAATCCATTGCAAATCCTCCTCTGTACAGTCGATTGCATCTACTGGATGCCAGCCAATGACTGCGTATAAAAAATCGTAGTCTTCAATTAACTTCATCGCACGTTCGATTGTCTTTCGATCAAATCCGATGACAATCATTTTCTCTACATTTGCTGCCAGTGCACGGTCAATCACCTCTTGTAAATCTTCGTCATACTGATCTGCATTTAAGTGGACGTGTGTGTCAATATATGTGCTCATTGGAAATTCTCCCATCATGTATTGTATGTGTACAAATACGTTTTAATTTACCATAATTATTAAATTCTGATTACAGAAGTTCTCTGCTTCGTCATTATATTTATATAACATCCCAAATAAAGGTATTATAACCTAGTTAATAACCTTATTTTTACAATTAAATGTTATATTAATATATCTTAACCCTTATCAAATAATGAAGGAAGTCTGCCGAACAACATTCGTTCAACAGACTTCCTTCATTTATTTTACTTGCGCACCATTTGTCAATTTCGGATCTACTGTAGCAAGTGTTAGTACCCCATCATGAGAGCCAGCCAAAATCATCCCTTGAGATAATTCACCACGCAGCGTCACCGGTTTTAAATTAGCTACAACAATTACCTTTTTGCCGATTAATTCTTCCGGTTTGTAATGCTCGGCAATCCCTGATACGACTTGACGTTGCTCATATCCTAAATCTACTTGAAGCTTCAATAATTTCTTCGCTTTTGCTACCGGTTCACATGCCGTTACCGTTGCAACACGTAAATCCACTTTCATGAAATCATCAATTGTAATTTCCTCTGTTTGTGGTGCTTCTACTGCCGCCACTTCCTCTTGAGGAGTTTTTACAGATGCCTTCATTTGTTCACGAATATAAGATACTTCCACATCTACTTCTAAACGAGGGAAAATAGGTGTTCCTTTTTCTACCACTTTTATGTTTTGTGGAATAGTATTACCGAATGTTACAATCGTGTCCCATTCTAACATTTTCTCATCCAACCCTAATTGCTCGATAATTTGCTTTGGCGCTGTTGTCATAAACGGTTGTAAGAATACAGCAATATGGCGTAAACTTTCGGCCAAATTATACATTACCGCAGCTAATTTTGGTTTGTCTGCCTCGTCTTTTGCTAATACCCATGGCGAAGTTTCATCAATGTATTTATTTGTACGTGAAATAAGCGACCAAAGCTCACTCAATACAACGCTAAATTGCATCTTATCCATACTTTCTTCATATTTAATACGAACATTTTCTGCATGTTCTTTTAATGTCGCATCAAATTCTGTTGCTTCTAAGTTTTCTGTTGGAATCACACCATCAAAGTACTTGTTCATCATCGATACAGTACGGTTTAAAAGATTGCCTAAATCATTAGCTAAATCAAAGTTTGTTCGCTCAACAAATGACTCTGGTGCAAATACGCCATCTTGTCCAAATGGCAGCTCACGCAATAAGAAATAGCGTGTTGCATCTAAACCGTAACGTTCGATTAACATTTCTGGATACACGACATTACCTTTAGATTTCGACATTTTCCCGTCTTTCATCATAATGAAGCCATGTGCAAAAATCTTCTTCGGTAACGGTAAATCCAATGCCATTAAGAAAATTGGCCAATAAATCGTATGGAAACGCACAATATCTTTCCCTACTACATGTACGTCTGCTGGCCAGTACTTATTAAATAGCTCTTCATTATCTGAACCATAGCCAAGTGCCGTAATATAGTTTGTTAATGCGTCTACCCATACGTAAATAACGTGTTTTGGATCTCCAGGTACTTTAATGCCCCAATCAAATGACATACGAGAAACAGATAAATCTTCAAGACCTGGTTTAATGAAGTTATTAATCATCTCATTCTTGCGAGACTCTGGTTCAATAAATTCCGCATTTTTTTCATAATATTCTAGTAGTCGATCTGCGTATTTCTTCATATTAAAGAAGTAAGACTCTTCTTTAACCTTTTGTACGTCACGATTACAATCTGGACATTTGCCATCTACTAATTGTGCTTCGGTATAATACGATTCACATGGCACACAATATAGGCCTTCATATTCACCTTTATAAATATCGCCATTGTCTAAGAAATTCTTAAAAATCTTCTCGACCGATTTAGAATGACGGTCTTGCGTCGTTTGAATAAAGTCATCATACGTAATATCCATAGTCGCCCAAAGCTTTTTAGCTACGTCAGCAATTTCATTAACGTAGTCTTGTGGATGCATGCCTACTTCTTGTGCTTTTTCTTGAATCTTTTGGCCATGCTCATCCATGCCTGTTAAAAATCGTACATCAAATCCTTTTAATCGTTTGTAGCGTGCAATCGCATCAGATGCGACCGTTGTATACGCTGTACCGATATGGAATTTTCCACTCGGATAATAAATCGGGGTTGTTATATAGAATGTTTGTTTTTCACTCACGGCAATTGCCTCCATTTGCTTTACTGTATCCTCTTTATTCTAACGAAGTACGAAATTTGTTTCAATCAAAGTTTATTACAAATCACTATTATTGATAAATAATGACAAAAATCTGGTAAAGTGTTAGAACCTTTCAACTATTACGGAATCTTTTTATTAAAAATCCAAAAAAAAGTAGGTATAAATAGAAATATAACAAAAAAATTTATTAAAAATAGGAAATTTGAATACTAATTAATTGACGGTTATGGTATTAATTGTTATGATTCTAAATAGACAAGGAATAAATGTCGAATTTTGACGAAATATAATAACTATCATTAATAGGAGGAAATATTGATATGAAATCAACAGGTATCGTTCGTAAAGTCGATGAATTAGGACGTGTAGTAATTCCGATTGAATTACGTCGCACATTAGGCATTGCAGAAAAAGATGCATTAGAAATTTACGTTGATGACGATAAAATTATTCTAAAAAAATATATGCCTAACATGACTTGTGCTGTAACTGGTGAAGTTTCAGACGACAATATGCGCTTAGTTGGCGGCAAACTTATTTTAAGTGCTGAAGGTGCAGAAATGTTAGTAAAAGAGATCGAATCAAATATTAAATAATAAGCGTCAATTAACGAAAGGGATATCTCACTATTGGGATATTCCCTTTTTTCTTTTATTATGGTCAATGCAACTGCTTATTATTAGTATGTACTTTTTTTCCATAAAAAAACTGTGAAGAGCACTTCTCCCTTCACAGTTTTTTATTATTGATGATATGCTTGATAAACTTCTCGCTTCTGTAAGTTACGTAACTTTGCAACTTCCTTAATCGCATCTTTAGACGATAACTGACTTTCTTCTATTAAATGCTCCACATGCTGTTCCAAAGTGAAGTCTGTCCAATATGCGTCTTCTTCTTCGATTATTTCATTTGATGGATTTCCCTCTAATACAATACAAAATTCCCCTCGAATTTCATTTTGTTGCGACCACTCAATCGCTTCTGTTACAGTCCCTCGTAAAAACTCTTCAAACTTCTTCGTTAATTCGCGAGCCAATGTAATTTTTCGATTTCCTAGTACAAGCTCTAAATCCTTCAATGTCTCTTTCAAACGATGTGGCGCTTCATAAAATACTAATGTTTCTTGGCGTTTCATTAATATTTCTAATTGTGCACGACGATCTTTTTTATTACGTTTTAAAAAGCCAAAGAAATAAAATGGTTGGGGTGTTAGCCCGGATGCGATTAAAGCAGTTAACGCTGCATTGGCACCCGGAATCGGTACGACTGCAAAGTCCTCTTCAATTGCCTTTACAACAATATCTGCCCCAGGGTCTGAAATACATGGTAAACCCGCATCACTTACAAGCGCGATGGATTTCCCTTCGCGTAAATAAGTTAATAATTTTTCGCCGCCAACTTCTATATTATGTTCATGATAACTAATAAGTGGGGTTTGAATATCAAAGTAATTGCAAAGTTTCTTCGTATTGCGCGTATCCTCTGCCGCAATGACATCCACTTCTTTTAAAATGCGCAACGCACGCACCGTCATATCCTCTAAGTTGCCAATCGGTGTTGCAACTAAATATAAGCAGCTACCTTGCTCGTGCTGACTACTTTTCTGTGATTTCATCTGTAGTTCTCCTCATATACTCTATTTTTTTTATGCGTGGTAATTGCTTAAATGCATATTCTGCACGCATTGCCTGTTGTTTTGTTTCAAAGGTTTCAAAATAAATACACTCTACTGGAACACGTGCCCTCGTATATTTCGCACCTTTGCCAGCATTATGCACCGTAATGCGCTTTTCCAAATCATTCGTATAGCCTGCATAGTAGCTTGTATCACGGCATTCTAAAACATAAAAGTAATGCTTATTTTCCTTCTCCATAAAGCAGTGCCCTCACTTCAGCTGTGTATTCATTATTATCCTCGTACACATAAAGTGGCGCTAAAACTTTCAAATCTGGCTTGCCGTCTTTAATCGCTTCAATTAATAACGTATTGGCCTCTTTCCCACGCTTCGGGTAAACAAACTGAATGCGCTTTGGTTCTAAGCGATTTGCACGCATTGCTGCCACGATATCGAGTAAACGCCCTGGACGATGGACAAATGCCGCTTTCCCGCCTTGTTTTAGTAAGCGACTTGCCGATTCAACCGCTTCATCTAACGTTAAATATAACTCGTGTCGTGCGATTGCGTAATGCTCGCTAACATTTTTTTCACTGAGCTCATGTGCTAAAAAATATGGTGGATTACATGTGACCACATCATATTGTTCAACACCTAACGTCGCTGGTGCTTCTTTTACATCGCCTAATTGCATATTTATTTGTTGCTGTAACTCATTATATTGAATGCTGCGTGTCGCCATATCATATAGTCTTGGCTGTAATTCAACACCTGTTATTTCCGCCTTTGTTCGGGCACTTAAAAATAATGGAATTACACCATTTCCCGAACATAAATCAACTATTTTCCCTTTGCTTTTTGGGACTTGAACAAAGCGTGATAATAAAACAGCATCTAATGAAAAAGAAAAGACTGACGGACTTTGAATAATCCGTAACTCCTCCGCCAATAAATAATCTAATCGTTCGTCATCCTTTAACCATTGTTCCACAACTATTCCTCCGTTTAAGTTCCCTTATAAAAGATAAACAAAAGACTGATATCTACAATTGCAGATTCAGCCTTTACGTTTAACCATTTTGTTTATTTAAAAATGATAGACAGAACAAACAATCTTCACCTTTACGTGAGCTACCAAAATGTACATGACATACGTGGAAACCTTCATGATAAAGTCGCGCTAAATTATCATAACCTTCCCCAATATCAATCACTTCTTTTTTAAGCTCTTCTGTTTTTTGGACGGTACCAGCTTCATTTGCTAACAGTTCCTCTAAACGTGTTCGAAGGTGAAGGTTTTCTGTTTGAAGCGTCTGATGCTCCTCCATCATATGGGCAACAAATTGCTTAAGCGCATTAAATTGTTGCTGCATTGATTCAAGCTGTTGTTCGAACTCCATAACAGTATCTAAAAAATTACGGTCCTTCACTCAAACCACCCCATTAATCTCTATCTATATAAGATTCTTTTCACATTGTAACAATTCTTCCAATGTATACTCAACCATACGCTCTTGCTTCGCTAAATATACTTGAACTAAACGTTCTAATATATTTATTCCGATTACTTTCCCTTCACCATCAGGAGTCATTGTTATTTCACCAATGTCTGGCATACCTTCTTTTGCCATCTCATAATCCTCATTTTCATACTTCAAGCAGCACATTAAACGGCCGCATAAACCTGAAATTTTTGTTGGATTTAGCGATAAATTTTGATCCTTCGCCATTTTAATCGACACAGGGTCAAAATCTCCTAAAAATGTGGAACAACACAGCATTCTTCCACATGGACCAATACCACCTAGTAATTTTGCTTCATCACGTACACCAATTTGGCGAAGCTCAATGCGTGTACGAAAAATCGATGCCAAGTCTTTAACAAGTTCTCGGAAGTCGACGCGTCCTTCTGCTGTGAAGTAAAAAATAATCTTATTGCGATCAAATGTATATTCTACGTCGACAAGCTTCATTTCTAGCTCATGTTCCGTAATTTTAATATTGGCTAATTCAAAAGCTCGTTTCGATTCAATTGAATTTTCCTCAACTTGTATACGATCACGATCGTCTGCTGGGCGCACAACTTGTTTTAATGGTAAAACGACGTCATTTTCGCCTACTTGACGCATCGGTACAACTACTTTGCCATACTCAATACCGCGAGCAGTTTCTACTATGACATATTCTCCTACTTCTAGAATATATGCTGCTGGATCAAAATAATATATTTTACCCGCCTTTTTAAAGCGAACTCCGACTACATTATACAAATGTATACCCCTCCTGAAGATTCAGCATTAGCTGCTCCATCAATAGCGTGCGATTCATATTGCGATTTAACGCTGCACGCGCATGTAACACGGATTGCATTTGAAGCGACAATCGTTCATATGTCATATGCAATGCCATGTCATTGAAACGTTGATACATATCAGGATATGTACAAATAGCCTGTTGATTTGCTTTAATCGCTACCATATCACGATACGCAAATAATAACAAATCGAGTGCCTGCTCCATCTCTTCCTTTTCTTTAAATAATGGTAGCCACTCATCATGAACTAACAATAACGCTTCATGAACATTTTGATGAACCGTCTCTATTGATTTTAACACTGTTTTTCGCGCAAGTACAAATTGCTCGTCATTTGCTAACGTATAAGCTGTATCTAACTCATTCGTTAACATACTAACAGTTGCTGCCATTGAATTAGTTATTCCTTGATCTATAAGAGCTTGGACAAGTGTTGGACGAGGTGCCTTTGCAAACTTAACATGCTGACAACGGGAACGTATTGTCGGCAATATGGCTTGAATTTGCTCCGTTAATAATAGCGCAACAACGTGTCCCTCTGGCTCTTCTAAAAATTTCAGCAACATATTGGCTGATGCCACATTTAATCGATCTGCATGATGAATGACATAAATTTTCTTACCTTCTTCTACGCCTGTCATCTTCATTTCAGCAATTAAATCCCGTACTTGGTCAATTTTAATGAATTGACCATCTGGCTCAATTTGTTGAATATTCGGATGATTCCTCGAATCCACACGTCTGCAATTTCGACATGTTTCACATGGAACATTTTTTGTCATATTTTCGCATAAGAGAAGCTTTATAAAAAACGACATAATATCACGTTTACCTGTTCCTTTTTCACCATCAAAAATATAGGCATGTGCCAAACGATTCTTTTCTACAATCGCTTGAAGCTGCTTCATTACTACGGGCTGTAATGTCATTAGCTCTTCTAATGTTCGTTTCATTGTCTTCACCTTTTCATTCGTTGCTTTCTTATTAATCAGTTTATGCCGAGGCATTAATTGATAGTCATATTAGAAAAAATCCCGTGTCTAGTGCGCGACAAAGACACGGGGATACTTTACATATAGAGATTTATTAAGAGACCTTTGATTTCGCCAATTTTCGCTAATAACTCAATCGACTCTTTTTCTTCATTTAATATATCTTCAGCTAACTCAACAAGATGTTCATCAATCGTTTCAACAATCTTTAAACGTCTACCCTCACCGAAACGATTCCATGTATGAGATTGTTTCATCTCTAAACCATAATCAACCGCTTCTTGTAAAAAGCGCTTCACTAGCATTTTAAAACGTGCAAGTTCTCTTAAATTACGTGAACGTGCGACACGATTACCTGCTGCTGAAATATCACCTAGAAGCCTTGTCAGTTGTTCTGATTGCATTTTAGATCCTTGTTTTAAAACCATATCACCAAAGCGATTATTGCCTTGGTTTGTTGGACGTAAATCATTGCGATTTGTATTCATACCAAGTCGGATATCTTGATTGATTTTCATTTATTTGCCGCCTCCACTAGATTAAAAATGGTGGAATTGATCAATTGGTAAGACAAAGACAATTGCTCCGCCAACTTCAACTTCCACAGGGTACGGAATATAGGAGTCTGCATTTCCACCCATTGGCGAAACTGGTGCTACCATTTGTTCACGTGATCTACAGTTATCACGAATAATATCCAATAATTTCGGAATTAACGAATCATCTGTACCAATTAAAAATGTTGTGTTTCCAGAACGTAAAAAACCACCTGTACTTGCCAATTTTGTCGCACGAAAGTTGTTCTTCGTCAAAGCATTTGATAATCGATTACTATCTTGATCTTGTACAACTGCCGTTACTAACTTCATCCGTACTCACCCCTTCATTGAATTGGTGCTTCTATTATAGCATAGATAGAAGGTCCACTTCATTTACTTTTACCCTAATATTGGATTTAAAATCCCCCATACCTCTTCAATAACATCCTCTAGCGGTTGATCTGCATTAATAACACGGAATCGATTTGGATATCTTTTCATCGCTTCTTGATAACCTTCATACACCTTTTGATGGAATGCTAACCCTTCAACATCTAAGCGATTCATTTCATCCGAACGATTCGCATGAATGCGTGCTATTCCCTTTTCAGGCGCAATATCAAAATAAATTGTGATATCTGGAAGACGTTGACCAATTGCAAATTGATTAATTGATAACACTTCATCTACACCAATCCCTCTTGCGTGACCTTGGTACGCAAGTGAGGAATCAATAAATCGATCACATAATACGTGCTTACCTTGTTCAAGCGCCGGCATAATCTTTTCATAGAAATGTTGTGCTCTGGCCGCTGCATAAAGTAATGCCTCCGTACGCTCATGCATCATTGTATGTGCAGGGTCTAAAATGATAGAACGGATTTTTTCTGCAATTTCAATACCACCCGGTTCACGTGTTAGAAGCACCTGTAGTTGTTTTTGTTGTAAACGTTCTCCTATCAATTTTAATACAGACGTTTTTCCTGCACCATCTGGACCTTCAAAAGTTATAAATAAGTTCCCTTGCATGTTTATATTCACTCTTTTCTTATTTTATGACATAAATTAGTTTTTCCTGTACACGATGCTCCCCTTGAAAGGCTGCACCTATTGCTATTAATTCTTCTAATTGGCCCAACTTGGCAATTGTAATTTTTTCACCTGGAATAAATAATGGGATTCCTGGTGGATATGGAATTAATGTCGAAGCAGCAACACGACCAATTGCCCTCATATAAGGTACCCATTCTTTTTCAGCATGTTCAATTTGGGCAAAACTTAATTCAGATTTTATAATAGCAGACATTTCAAATTGCGTTTGATTTACTTGTGCTAAATGGCCTGGGGATTCTTTTAATTGAATTAATGCTTCTTTCATTCGAATTCTCAAATCAGCAAATGGATATGCATCTCCATGTTTTAATAAAGGTAAAATTAAAAGAACTTGATTAACATCCGCTAATTCGACAAATACCTGCATTTTCTCCAATGCTTGTTTCAACTCAAAACCTGTATACCCTGGTGCTCGTACAATTAATTTTAACAAATCATCCACTTCAACAACTTGGAACTCCGTTAAAGTTCGTAATGATTCAATCAATTGACTACGCTTTTCCATTAAATAAACAAAGTCACTCTCTCTATAATTCATTACATATTGCCTGGCATCATCTAATGACGCCAATAATAAATAAGAGGGGCTACTTGATTGAAGCATTCGTAAATAATGATTTACCTTCTTCACATCTACTCTTGTCGACTTAATATGTAAAAAGGAAGCCATCGTCATAGCTGGCAATGTTTTATGTGCCGACTGTACAACTACATCGGCACCTAAATCTAATGCAGATGCTGGCAATTGATTGCTGACAGTCAAATGGGCTCCGTGCGCTTCATCTACAAGTACAGGGATTCCCTTTTCGTGGCAATATGAAATTTGCACTTTTAAATCTTTTGCAACGACACCATAATAAGTAGGATACGTTAATACTACCGCTTTTGCTTCTGGATATAAATTAATTGCTTGTTTTAAATGATCTAGTTGAACACTGCCTGCCGTTTGACTCTGTTCGTGCCATCTCGGGGCAATATAGACAGGATTGACTCCTACTAATTCTAATGCGTGGAAAATCGATTTATGTGCATTTCTTTGAACGATTACCGTATCCCCTTGCTGACATATCGCATAAATCATCGCTAAGTTGCCAACTGTTGAACCATTCACTAAAAAAAAGCTCCGCTCGGCTCCATAAGTTTGTGCTAATAATTGCTCGGCTTCTAAAATGGCTTCTTCTGGGTTATGAAAATCATCCAATCCCGTTAATTCAGTTACATCATATGTTAATGCCTCTTTTATTTCTGATGGTAAATTTGAAAGCATTCCGTTTTTATGTCCTGGTACATGTAGTGATAGTGGTTCATTCTTTATAAACTTCTGTAATGCTTCCACGATCGGTCTTTCTCTTTTCATTGTTTCACCTCATTAAAGTTTATCTTTCTTCCTATTATAAGGTGGTCTGTGAAATTCAACAAACCTTGTTGTTACTTCAATCAGTATAATATATTTATTTTAACAACAAAAAACCCACTGATTTCTCAGTGGGTCTTACTGTGCGAAGCGATGTCCTACTCTCACAGGGGGAAGCCCCCAACTACCATCGGCGCTAAAGAGCTTAACTTCCGTGTTCGGTATGGGAACGGGTGT
>NZ_JBNNMF010000027.1:0-54560 GCF_050272495.1 Solibacillus cecembensis
GCGAAATTAAACAACCAGTCGCCGGTTCAATACCGACAACTGGTTGGATAAATGCTTTTTTGACCTCTGTCTTATATACGGGGGTCAGTCCCAATGCTGTGACCTTTTTAATATGGTTATTTAAAACCTGCTGTAACTTCATCCCAATTAAGCGTGCCGTTTTGTGCTTGTTTGCGACGATCTTCAGTCATGATATCAGAAGGAGCACCGTTTGCCCAATCTTTATCATGATTTTTCCAAACTGGGCGATCTTGCGTTAAAATGTAAGCTGCTAAATCCGCTGCTTCTTGGTCCGATAACGATTTTTCTCCGCCAATTGGCATGTAAGCTTGGATATAACCAGCCATTTTTGACAGACGTGCTATACCTGCGCCATCATTAAAGGATGTATCTCCCCATAAAGCTGGACCTACATTTGGACCGTTACCTGAACCATCTGCTGCGTGGCAGGCGATACAAGATTTTTGGTAAAGTGTTTCACCATCTGAGACACTTGGTGTAGGAATGACTTTCATATCCACTGATTTTGCATACGGACGCTCGCCGCCAATTTCGACACCTTCAGAAATATATTTAAAATAAGCGACCATCGATTTTAATTCTTTACTGTTCGTCTCAAATTTTTCGCCGTTCATACTGCGAACCATACAACCGTTTATGCGTTCTTCAATTGTGATAATATCATCTGGACGAGGCATGTACTTTGGATAGTCTGCCATTACTCCTACAAGTGTAGCAACTTCTGTTAATCCAGCACCTGCGTGACAGCTTGTACAAGATAAATTTGCCCCGACTTTATCGGAAGCCGTACTATGTGTTTCGTTAACTAAATCATATCCGTATAAAATTGCTTCTTTCATAGGTCCATCTGGTACATCGTCCATACTAGGTGGATTAAATGCTGCTTTATTGGAAGGAGCTCCAGCATTAACTTGTTGAATCGTAACCTCAGATACTTCTAAATTTGCTATTTCTTGATCGATAGTAGCTGAAACAAATTGATTGTAAACAAAGATGCCACAACTTATTGATATAATAATTCCAATGACTGACATGAATAAAGATTTGATATTCATGCTACTCACTCCCTTCTTGTTACCTTGATTTTATATTTTATACTAAAAATTTGCTGTGAGAAAAATCACAATTTAACGTGAAAAAGGTTTAAAAATGAATTTGATACAAATTATTCACATTTAAATTCGGAAGGAAAATTATTTTAATATCATTAAAAACTAGTTATAACAATACAGAAAGGTGATATTTAATATATTGATATATCTTCATAATAACTTAACATTCATTTGTTATAATAAAAGATAAACGAAAAAAATAGTGGTCGAATATATCAAATAACTATCAAAGGTGAAGCAGATGCGTCAAAAAGTTTTAGTAGTTGAAGATGATTTATTATTACAAAATATAATGAAAGATGGGTTAACACGTGCTGGTTTTGATGTTATAACAGCGAATGATGCGGAAAAGGCAGTGGATTTATTTTTAATGGAATATCCATGCTTGATTGTACTGGACTTAATCCTCCCAGGTATGTCGGGTGAAAAATTTTGTGAATGGGTACGCGAGCAGGGAAGAAATGAAGTATCGATCATAATGGTTTCGTCCAAAAATAAAGTGGCGGATAAAGTGAATGGTTTAAAAATAGGCGCAGATGCGTATATTACAAAGCCTTTTGAAATGATTGAGTTAACTGCTAAAATGGAAGCGGTTTTGCGTCGGACGGGATTATACTGTCAAAAAATCGTGGACCGTGGTTTATGTATTAAACCGAGGAAGGGTGAGGTTATTCTTCACGATGAGATCATCCATTTTACGAAACATGAATTTTTATTGCTGTATCATTTAATGGAGCACCCAAATATGATTTTTAGTCGACAAGATTTAATTAATTATTTGTACGGTTACCAGGAGAAGGATGTTCTAGATCGAACAATTGATGTTCACATTAAAAAAATTCGGTCAAAAATTGAAATGAATTCAAGTAGGCCAACACGTATTCAAACGGTTCGTGGAATAGGCTATAAATATGTAAACGATTAACTTTTTCATTGTGGACTAGTTAATTGACAAAATAGGCCCATCAACATTTGCTATGTTGATGGGCCTATTTTTGATACGGAATAATTTCGGGAAGCGGTGCATATTTAGAAAAGAGCACGAATAAAATTAAAAATGGCCGCAAGTGTATCGAGCTATACCAGTTGTTTGTTAGCCTTCATAATACAGGCTTTTCAAGAACTACATGTTCATGAACTGTAAACATTTCAATGGGAGATATATTTTTTAACTACTTATTTTCACCATTGGAGAAAATAAAATGATAGAACTATTTTCTTTCATTAAAAAGGAAATATTTTTATAAATTTTACAAAGGGAGCGAAACGAATGAAGGGATTAAAAAATTTTATATTTCTTTTTGCGATGATTTTTGTGTTAGCAGCATGCTCGAATGATGATTCAACAGAACCCGTGAATGAACCAGCAAAAGAATCAACTGAATCTAGCACTGCTGGAGATAGTAACAAACCAACTAGTGAAAAAGCGCAAGAATTAGTAATTGCTGTGAATGAGAACTTTATTTCAATGGACCCCCATAATACGGGAGACACGAATTCAAACTCCGTGCAAGCAGCCATGATGGAAGGGCTATTAGGGTTTGATGCAGAAGGTCAAATTATTAAAGTGTTAGCTGAAGATTACACAATTAGTGAAGATACAATGACGTATATATTTAAGCTGAAACAAGGGGTTACATTCCATGACGGGGAAGCCTTTAATGCGGAAGCGGTTAAAACGAATATTGAACGAATTACAAATGATAGCAGTCTACGTTTATATTCACGTGGATTTAGCTTAGTAAATGGTGTTGAAATTTTAGGAGAATATGAAATAAAAGTAACTTTATCTGAACCATATGGTCCCATGGTGACACGTTTTGCTGTTGCAAAAATGATGAGTCCAAAAATTATTAAAGAAAGTATCGAGGACATTCCGAAAAATCCAGTTGGAACGGGTCCATATAAATTTGGGAAATGGGTGCAAGGTGATTATTTAGAAATTGAACGTTTTGATGAGTATTGGGGTGGTGGTGACCGCGTGGATAAAGTGACGTTTAAACCAGTACCTGAAAATGGTTCTCGTGTAGCAATGTTAAAAACAGGGGAAGCGCATGCCATTTATCCTGTACCAGCACAAAATCAAGCTGAACTTTCGAATACAAAGGACGTAAAGGTTAATTCTGTGCCATCAACAATTGCACGTTATGTATCATTAAATACGTTTTCAAAACCGCTTGATGATATTAGAGTGCGACAAGCGTTCAACTATGCGGTAGATAAAGACGCGTTTTTAAAAGTAGTTAATTCTGGATTAGGTGTACCACTCGATTCGATTATTCCATCTAAAACGCTTTATTATAAGCAACAACAAGTATATAACCAAGATATTGAAAAAGGGAAAGCTTTATTAGCAGAGGCGGGATACCCAGATGGATTGGAAATTGAAATTTGGGGAAATACCAACTCTGACACGATGAAAGGTATGCAATTCATCCAACAACAATTAAAGCAAATTGGTGTTACGGTCATCATTAAATCAATGGAAGAAGCGACTCTTTCTGATGAAATTTACGGTGCGCAAACACCAGAAGAAGCGAAATTGAAAATGTGGTATGTAAGCTGGTCGTCGTATGCATCGGATGTAACAAACGCGACGAAACCGTTATTCCATAGCGAATCATTCCCACCAAACAGTGCAAATACGGCTTATTATAACAATCCAGAAACAGACAAAATGATGGATGAGGCAAACTCGATTTCAGATGAAGCAAGAAAAACAGAGCTTTATGCTAACTTGCAAGACACAATTTATAAAGATGCACCATGGATTTTCCTAGGTGTAGATGAAATTTTATATGGTGTTCGATCAAATGTAAGCGGTGTTATTGTGAACCCAACAGGTGGCTTAGACGTTGCCAATGCGAAAATTAATTAGTTGAGGAAAAGGTGGCTTCACAAAATAGGGAAGTCACCTTTTTATCAAATTGGAAAGGGGAGTATAAATGCTGAAATATATTGTGAAACGAATTGTTGAAATGATACCGATACTAATTGTTGTTTCCATATTGACGTTTTTATTCATCCATCTAATTCCAGGGGATCCAGCTCGTTTAGTTGCGGGAAAAGATGCCACATTAGAGGAAGTTGAAAATGTTCGAAAAAGCTTGGGCCTTGATAAACCAATTATTATGCAGTATTTCAGCTATATGAAAAATTTAGTTTCTGGGGAATTAGGAACTTCCTTAACAACGGGCTTACCAGTCATTGATATGTTCAAAACAAGGTTTATGCCTTCGATTTATTTAACGTTTTTATCGATGTTTTGGGCGACAATTCTGGGGCTATTGATCGGCATTTTCTCAGCAATCAATAAAAATAAATGGCCAGATTATTTAGGGATGGTAACAGCGGTATCAGGTATTTCTCTTCCAGGTTTTTGGTTAGGTTTAATCCTAATTCAAATTTTTTCAGTTACTTTTGGTATTTTACCTACGGGTGGATTGAATGGTTTTAGTAGTTATATTTTGCCATCCATCACATTAGGTGCAGGAATTATGTCGATGATTGCCCGCTTTACGAGGTCTTCCATGTTAGAAACGATGCAGTCCGATTATATTCGTACTGGACGTGCGAAAGGGTTAAAGGAACGGACAGTAATCGTGCAACATGCGTTAAGAAATTCACTCATATCTGTTGTTACCGTAGCGGGACTTCAGTTTGGCTTTTTGCTAGGGGGATCCGTTGTGGTAGAAACCGTGTTTAGTTTTCCTGGCATGGGCAGGTTGTTAATTGATTCGATTTCCTTCCGAGATTATCCAGTCATTCAATCAGCCTTATTATTATTTGCTTTTGAATTTATTCTTGTGAATCTCATAGTGGATATTTTATACACTAAATTAAATCCGAAAATTCAACTTCAATCGTAGGGGGAGAGGATATGCAGTCATCATCACTTGTAAAACAGGACGCCATTGTTGTGAAACATGCAAAATACTCTCCCATAAGAGAATTTTGGAGAGCGTTTAAAAAACAAAAAGCTGCTTTAGTCGCAAGTATTTTCATTGTGCTGTTAATTGTCATCGCATTTATCGGACCATACATAGTACCGTATGATCCCTTTGAGCCAGATTACAATGCGATTTTGGAAACGCCGAGTGCCAAACATTTAGCTGGCACAGACGAATATGGACGGGATATTTTCAGTCGATTAATCGTTGGCTCAAAAATTTCATTAACCGTAAGTTTTAGTGCCGTATTTTTAGGATTAATTCTCGGGACGATTTTAGGTTTAATTAGTGGGTATTTTGGAGGCTGGATAGACAAAATCATTATGCGTACATGTGATGTTTTATTTTCATTCCCAGATTTATTATTGGCCATTGCTATTGTCGCTATTTTGGGGCCAGGAATTAATAACGTAATCATTGCAGTTATGGTTTTTAGTATTCCATCATTTGCGCGCTTAGTGCGAGGGGCAACGCTGAATGCAAAAGAAAATGTATATGTGGAAGCAGCCAAGTCGATGGGAGCCTCGCATGTTCGAATTATGTATAAGCATATTTTCCCTGAAACGATTAGTGAGTTAATTATTTTTGTCACAATGCGTGTTGGAACGGCTATTCTTGCTGCATCGAGTTTAAGTTTTTTAGGACTTGGAGCGAGCCCCGAAATGCCGGAGTGGGGTGTCATGTTAAGCAGTGGTAGAGATTATTTAGGGACTGCGACACATGTTGTTTTAATGCCGGGTATTGCCATATTTTTAACTGTTCTTGCCTTTAATTTAATTGGCGACGGTTTACGCGATGTATTAGATCCGAAAATCAAAAATAATTAATCAAAGTAGGGAGGAGGCGCACGTGAACGAAAACGTTTTAGAAGTGATAAATTTAGAAACCATTTTTAAAAGAGATCAACAGGAAATCAAAATTTTACGTGGGGTCAATTTTTCGATTCAAAGAGGAGAAGTACTTGGTCTTGTTGGAGAGTCAGGGAGCGGGAAAAGTATTACCTCCTTATCCATTATGAAATTATTTCATGGCACATCGGGGGAAATAAAAAACGGCTCTATCTCATTTCATGGAACGGATTTAACAAAATTGGATGAAGCAAGTATGCGTCAATTACGCGGGAAAAAAATTAGTATGATTTTTCAAGAGCCGATGACGTCACTCAATCCCGTCTTAAAAATTGGTAAGCAACTAACGGAATCCATTGAAATGCATATGAAACTTACGCGAAAACAAAGTACTGCACATGCGATTAAAACATTGAAAAGCGTTGGGATTGGTCGGGCAGAAGAGCTGATGAATGAGTACCCCCATCAGTTATCTGGTGGAATGCGTCAAAGGGTTATGATTGCAATGGCCATGGCGTGTGAGCCTGAATTATTAATTGCAGATGAACCAACAACAGCACTCGATGTGACGATTCAAGCGCAAATATTAGAGTTGATGAAGCAATTAAAAGAAAAAAATGACACGGCAATATTATTAATTACCCATGATTTGGGTGTTGTGGCCGAAATGTGTGACCGGGTTGTTGTTATGTATGCCGGGCAAGTCGTAGAGGAAGCGGATGTGTTTGAACTATTTGCCAATCCGAAACATCCGTATACGAAAGGTTTGATTAATTCGGTCCCTAAAATCGGTGATCGAAAAGAAGTATTAGATTCAATTCCTGGAAACGTACCATCACCTCAAAACATGCCACAAGGTTGCAAATTTGCACCGAGATGTTCAAATGCGATGGAAAAATGTCATGAACATGAGCCTGAAATAGAGACGATTACAGAATCTCACTTTTGTAGCTGTTGGTTATATGCAAGTAAGGAGGTGGCACTCCATGCAAAATAAACTATTACAAGTGAAAAATTTAAAGAAACAATTTCAGGTTGCCGGTGGGATGTTTGAAAAGAAAGAGTTTGTGAATGCCGTTATTGATGTATCTTTTGAAATTAAAGAAGGAACGACATTTAGTTTAGTTGGGGAGAGTGGTTGCGGAAAATCTACAACAGGAAGACTCATTACGAGATTAATCGATCCGACTTCAGGAAGTATTACGTTAAATGGCAATGAAGTGGGGTATTTAAAGCAATCGGAATTAGGCGATTTGCGTGAAACGGTGCAAATGATTTTCCAAGATCCATATGCTTCATTAAATCCGAGAATGAAAGTAAAAGAGATTATTGAAGAGCCCTTAATTATTCATACGAAACTTTCTAAAGGAGAACGTGAGAATCTCGTTTTAGAAATGTTAAATATCGTAGGCTTAAACACTGAATATGCGAATCGTTATGCGCATGAATTTAGCGGAGGGCAGCGGCAGCGAATTGGCATTGCGCGGGCATTAATTACAAAGCCGAAGTTAATTATTGCCGACGAACCAGTTTCAGCGCTGGATGTTTCGATTCAATCCCAAATATTAAACTTATTAAAAAAGCTGCAACAGGAATACCAGCTATCCTATTTATTCATTTCACATGATTTGAGTGTAGTAGAGCATATAAGCCATGAGATTGGTGTCATGTATCTCGGTTCAATCGTTGAAATCGCAACGAAGGAAGCATTATTTGTCAACCCATTACATCCATACACGAAGGCGCTAATTGCATCTGTTCCTGTTGCGGACCCTTTACTACGTCGAAAAAAGGAAACGTTAAAGGGCGATATTCCGAATCCGAAAAATCCGCCGACTGGATGTACATTCCATACGAGATGTCCAATCGCGCAGGAGCTATGTAAATTAGAAGTACCAAAAATGCGACAAATTACTGAGCAGCAATCGGTAGCTTGTCACTTTGTAGAAAAAATAGAAGAGGTGTAGAAAATGAAAATTGGATTAAGTACGTATAGCATGGTAAAAAAAATGAAAACAAATGAAATGTCTGTATTGGATGTATTAGATTGGGTTGCAGAAAATGGCGGGGAGCATGTTGAATTAGTGCCTTACGAATTTTCAGTTGTCGATAATTATGAACTCGCTACGGCTATTCGTGACAAAGCAAAAGTATTAGGACTTGAGCTATCTGCCTATTCATTACCTGCCAATTTTGTACAGGAAACAGAAGAGGAATTACTAGCTGAAGTGGAAAGATTGAAAAAGCATATCGACGTTGTGCATCATATGGGCATTAAAATCATGCGCCATGATGTCACATTGTTTACAATGCCGAAAGAAAATATGACGATTCATTACTATAACGAGCATTTAGATAAAATGGTGCGCGGGAGCCAGCTGTTAGCGGATTATGCCAATCAATTTGGGATTACGACGACGATTGAAAACCATGGATTTAATGTCCAAACAAGTGACCGTGTGCAACAGCTTATTCATGCAGTAAACCGCGATAATTTTAAAACGACGCTGGATGTCGGGAACTTTTTATGTATTGATGAAGACCCATTAGTTGGCGTAAAGAAAAATTTACCTTACGCAGCAACGGTTCATTTTAAAGACTTTTATATTCGTCCTTTTTACGAGCATCCAGGTGGTGGCGAATGGTTTACAACGGTCCATGATAATCTCATCCGCGGCGCGATTGTTGGTCATGGCGATTTGAATATTCGTCAAATTGTTAAGCTTGTTAAACAATCGGGCTATGATGGCTATTTGACGATCGAATTTGAAGGAATGGAAGATTGCCAAACTGGATCAAAAATTGGGATGGACAATGTTCGTAGATTTTGGGAAGAATGTGAGGTCGTAAAATCATGAAACAATTGAATGTATGCGTAATTGGGGTAGGTTCGATTTCAGATTTCCATTTAAAGTCGTATGAAAAAAATGAATCCGTTCATTTATATGGTGTATACGATTTCTCACTCGCCCGTGCACAAGAAAAGGCAGATCAATATGGCATTGAAAAAGTATTCAGCTCAATTGAGGAATTATTAGCAGACCCTAAAGTCGATGCGGTTAGCATTTGTACATGGAATAATACCCATGCAAAGTACGCAATGGCGGCGATTGAAAATAACAAACATGTTTTAGTTGAAAAACCATTATCCATGACGTATGAAGAAGCATTAGAAATTCAAAAAGTAGCGCAAAAAAGTAACAAAGTGTTTCAAGTGGGATTTGTGCGCCGATTTGCAACGAATACAACGATATTAAAGAAGTTTATTGATAATAATACGCTCGGCTCAATTTACTTTGCAAAGGCAACATGTCTTCGCCGCATCGGAAATCCAGGCGGTTGGTTTGCGGATAAAGATAAATCAGGAGGCGGACCTTTAATTGACCTTGGTGTGCATATTATTGATATTTGCTGGTATTTGATGGGCAGACCGAAAGTGAAGCGGATTGTCGGGCATACGTATCATCATTTAGGTAACCGAAGCCATGTTGAAAACTTGTCATTTTATAAAACAGCAGATTATGATGCAACGAAAAATTCCGTAGAAGATATGGCCAATGCACTCATTACCTTTGAAAACGGCGCGTCCTTACTTGTAGATGTATCGTATACGCTGCATGCTGCAAAGGATGAACTAGCTGTTAAATTATATGGAACAAACGGTGGGGCAGAGCTAGAGCCTGAACTCAAAATTGTCAGTGAAGCTAATGAAACAATTGTCAATATGCATCCGCAAGTGGATCATTTAACATTTGATTTTGCTCATGCCTTTGAAACCGAAGTTAACGCCTTTGTGAAATGCTGTTTAGAAGGAAAAACGTCGGAAGCTCCTGTTGAAGATGGCGTGGAAATCATGAAAATTTTGGAAGGTGTTTACGAATCTGCCCGTCTTGGTAAAGAGATTGTTTACGAATGATAGGGTATGCGTTAATGATTTCCCAATAAAATGAAAATATAGCAAATGCACTACCTATCATAAAATGGTTGTAAATGAGTTTTCTTAGGGGGGAATCAACATGAAGAAGCAAGATCAAATGCAAATGAAAAAGCAAAATAAATACATTGTCTTAGATGCGATTCGCCAAATGGCACCTGTATCCAGAATTCAGTTATCCAAATATACAAAAATGAGTCCAACAACAATAACGAGAATTGTACAGGAGTTAGAGCAAGAAGGGTTCTTATATGAAGGGCTAACAGAAGAAACATTAATCGGAAGAAGGCCAACACTCATTCATCTTCGTGGCGACGCTTTATTTACAATTGGCATCGAAATTGATTGCTTCGTCATTAAAATAGGCATTGTCGATTTTATCGGTGAATTGCTTGATTTTAAGGAAGTAAAATGTAATGTAAAAAACCACTATGAAGATGCGCTTGATATTATTCAGCATAGTGTCAATGAGCTGCTGGAGGCCAATGCCGTTTCCACAGAAAAACTGCAAGGAATTGGGATTGGCATACCAGGAGTTATCAACCATGATGAAGGAATCGTCCTTTCATCAGAGCAATTACTTTGGAGAAATTGCAATATTGCTAGTGATTTGAAAGAAAGATTCGATTGTGATGTCGTTGTCGATAATGAATTAAAAATGCAAATCTTAGCCGAAATCGGCGATGTGTATGCCCCTACGTTTTCCAATTGTATTTTAGTGGGCATCGGTACAGGCATTGGGGCTTCGATTTTATTAGATGGCGAACTTTACCGGGGAACGCATAATCGTGCAGGTGAAATTAGTCATATTACCGTCAATTTAGAAGGAGACGGTGAGCACTGTCATTGTGGCAAGCGCGGCTGTTTATCCTTATATATTTCTGAAAGTGCTCTCTTAAAAAGAGCGCCTAAAAATATCGATTCAATCGAACAATTAGCAATGAGCATGATTGCAAAAGAACACTGGGCACTCGAAATTCAACAGGATGTGGCCTTGTATTTAGCAGTGGCTATCAATAATTTGGCGTGCTTATATGAGCCCGAAGCCATTATTGTAAGCGGTGAAATGGTGGAACATAACGAACTTTTCCAACAAGAACTTCGCGAAATGTGTTCGCAGTATATTTGGTCAGACATTCAACAACATTTTGATTTACAGTTTTCCAATCAAGCGAAAGTAGGTGTTGTGAAAGGGGCAGCACTGCAAATTCAAAAGCAAGTAATCAATTACGCCTCGGCGTAATTGCGTCCAGATTTTTTTTCGAGTCGGCTCGAAAATCCACCTTTTTAAAATCTGTGACATCCGCCGGGGCGTTAACTTGCTTCTGCTGAAGCAAGTTAACTATTTAAATAGAGGATTGTGATGTAATGTGAGCTTCGAAACGTTTGTAAAAGAATATCGTGGTGGCATTTTAGAAAACATTCACATAGGCCAACTTAGCTGTGTGAATGGAGCGAAAGAAGAAATTTACTCGGTTGGGCAAAATCATGAACCCGTTTATTTTCGATCCGCAGCTAAACCATTTCAAGCAATTCCGATTTTTTTAAAAGGTGCGATTGAAAAATGGGGCATAACACCTGAAGAAAGTGCGCTTTTTATGGCATCACAGCGCGGTGAATTATATCATCAAGAACGATTGCAATCCCTGATAAAAAAACTACCATTTAAAGAAGAACAGTTAATTTGTGCCGCTTCTTATCCGTTGAATGAAGGTGCAAAAGAAAAGTATATACATGAAAGGCACGAAAAAAGGAAATTATATCATAATTGTGCAGGGAAACATTTAGGTTTTTTAACAGCTTGCTTAGCAAATGATTATCCATTTGAGAATTATTGTGACATCGACCATCCGTTGCAGCAACAAATAAAAAACTGCATCATGAACTTGAGCGAAGTAGCGGAAGACCAGTTAATTTTAGGGGTGGATGGTTGCGGGGCACCGAATTTTGCCATCCCACTTCGAAATATGGCAATTGCTTATTTAAAGTTAGCGAATCCCCATTTAATTGAAGATGAAAAAATGAGAAATGCGGTTATTCAAATTGTGAATTTAATGAATGGCTATCCAAATATGATTGCATCTGAGAACTTTATATGCAGTACGTTGCTAATGGACTCGAACATTGTAGCAAAAGGTGGCGCACAAGGAGTATATTGCTTTTCCTTAAAGAAGGAAAAATTGAGCTTTGTATTTAAAATTATGAATGGCTCTGAAATGCCTTGGTCGATTATTATTGCCAATTTATTAGAACAAATTGATTATGCAAATAAAGAGACAATCAAAAATGTGAAAGCAATTCGTTCCAATCATATTAAAAATGATGCGGGTGTAGTGGTCGGAGAAATTGTATCAACCATCCAGCTATTCATATAGGCGTTTTTAGTGATTTAATGGAAAGTAAAGGTAGCTATTGGTGATTCTTCGCCGTAATTTGAGGTTGATTTTCATGTCGATAAGGTCGTGTTTTCGCAAGCATAGTTTCAATTCGCTATGCTTGCGGGAATCGCTATTTATCGGCTCTAAACCATTTGTCATCCTCAACTTGTGGTGATGATCCATATTTAAATTTTCCTCCCCTAATGATTGCGATTGGACGAAGCAACCGGCTTACTCTAATCGCGTTTTTTTTATGGGCTAAATTTTACGTAATGAATCTTTACTTGCAACCGAGAATCGATATCGTTATAATTCCTAGTAGCATGATATAGATTGAGGGGTTAAATGATGTTACATCAATTTTCGCGTAATGAACTTGCGATTGGTAAAGAAGGATTAGCGCAATTACAAAATACAACAGTAGCGATTTTAGGGATAGGCGGTGTCGGATCGTTTGCGGCGGAAGCTTGTGCACGTAGTGGTGTGGGGCGTATCGTATTAGTCGATAAAGATAATGTCGATATTACGAACGTCAATCGTCAACTTGTTGCCTATTTATCGACGGTTGGGAAATCAAAATCGGGAATTATGAAAGAACGTATTGCCGACATTAATCCAGCGTGTGAAGTAATTGACATGCATATGTTTTATACAGATGAAACGTATGAGCAATTTTTTGAGCTAGGTATTGATTATGTAATCGATGCATCTGATACGGTTATGTATAAAATCCACGTCATTAAAGAATGCTTAAAGCGTCAAATTCCAATTATTTCAAGCATGGGTGCAGCAAATAAAATGGACCCAACGCGCTTTAAAATTGCGGATATTTCGAAAACGCATACGGATCCACTTGCAAAGGTGATTCGTACAAAGCTTCGTAAAGAGGGCATTCCAAAAGGTGTTCCTGTTATCTTTTCAGATGAGTCACCGATTGTCGTTCGTCCAGACGTTGTGGAGCAAGTAGGGAAGCCGGATGCACAAATTCGCAAAGCCCAAATGCCACCTTCATCCAATGCATTTGTTCCGTCTGTAGTAGGTTTATTTGCGGCGAGTTGGGTCATTAATACGATTTTAAAAGATATCAAAATTACTCGCGTGCAAGATTAACTAAATCGTCAAATAAAATAGTAAAGGCAGGAATGTTGATTACATCAAATTCCTGCCTTTTGTATTAGAAAAAAGTTCAGTGGTACTATTTTCAAGCCATAATTTTAAGGGCTTGTTGATAAGTATCCTCAATATTTTCCGTAATTAGATGTTGCTCCTGGTTAACTTTTTCAAGTACAACACTCAATTCATCAATCGAAATAGAGCTTTGTTCAATAATTGCCGCAAATTCACTCGTTGCCATTTCAATAGACTTACTATTCATCTCAATAGATTGGGCACTGCTTGAAAATTGCTCAAGTCTTTGCTGTAAATTTTTCATCGCGCTAAACAAATCGGTGAAAGTTGAATTGGAATGTTCCACCATCTGCACTTGATTCGCGATATGCGAAATCCCACTTTGTAGACGATTTAGCGTTTCCTTATTAAATAAATTCACTTGCGCCAAGTTTTGGTCGATTTTGCTGACCGTATCGTCTGTAATGCCCGCGAGTTTTCGAATTTCCTCAGCCACGACAGCAAAACCTTTCCCGTGTTCGCCAGCTCTAGCTGCTTCAATGGATGCATTTAATGCGAGCAGATTTGTTTGCTCAGTAATCTTTTGAATGGAAGCGGCAAAATTATTTGTTTCCGTAATTGTTTCTGAAAGGGATTGGAATGATGTATTAAGTTCGTCGAAAAAGTCAGTAAATTGATCGATTTCCTTTTTTAAACTTTGCATCACATTAGCACCGTCAACTGCATTTTTACTCGTATGCTCAGCCTCATTAATAATTCCACGGAGTTCTTCACCCATATTTTCAATTTCGGATGTAGTTGCCGCTGTATTTTGAACAATCGATCCAACATAATCCGATTGTTTATGAGACCCGACGCTCACTTCTTTAATAGAAGCCATCATTTGTTGATTGGAAGCACTTGCATTATTTGTACTATCTGTAATCAGTGCTAATTTGGAAGTAATTCCTTGAACAGAAGTTTCTAATCGTTGATGTAATGATACTTCATGTACAGCACGTTCATTTGCATCTCCCATAAGTTTTTCGACATTGACAAGCATTTTCTTATTTTGGCGAACTTGTAATAATAGAGCTACAGCCATTAATGTTTGGGTTACAAAAACATTGGCAGGGTCGACCGCAAAACCACTTGTATCCATTGTGAAATTAATAATTAAACTGAATGTTGAACCAATATAGCCGAATATTAAAATAGTAATTTTATTGTGAATACTGCCTAAAATGAGGATAAAAATACTTATAACAATTGTAGCAAGCGTCACTTTGTTTGAGATGATTGTCCCGTAATTCAAAACTACGCCTGCAAGTAAAACGACATAAGGGAAATACGGTCGTAATACATGAACCTGTCGTTGGATTAAGAAATAGACAAGTGCAATAAAACCAGGTATGAATAGTGAGAGTGCAATTCCAATTGGACGGTCGAGAATAAGTTGTGCAATTCCTCCTAAGCCCGTTGCAATACCAAAAACAATCATTAAAATTGTATTTTTTTCATAAAGGTCTTTTTTCGTGAGTTCATCTATCATTTTAAACGCCTTCTTTCAAATTAAGATTTCCATTTCAAATTTTTCCATTTCATTTATATATACAATAAATTCACCACTTTGTCACGTCAATTTTGAATAGTCATTCATTTTATGTTTTGATTATTTATTATTGTGGTAAAATGTCAATTTAAATAAAAAGGAGAATAAAGAATATGCATTTTAACGAACTGGAATATAAAGGTTTAAACTTAATGGACCAAGTAGGAACGGTGGAACTCGCCATAAATACTGATTTGAAAGTGATTCATGTTTTTGATACTCAACAAATCGTTGACCCTGAATACGATTTCCAAACAAAAAATTACCGATTAACTGATAGTTTTTTCAAGATGGCCAATGTCTTACTGCAAAAACAATTATTGGAGGAAAATAAAGAAAAATATTTTCAGTCAGGGGTGGATTCATATACTTGGATTTTTTATGGTTCTATAAATGCTGTCAAAGCATATAAAAATAAAGAGATGATATTTGTACCTTCTGGTGAACTTACACAATTGAATGAACAGCAATTAATGGATCAGAGTTATTATCCAAAATATGTATTTCGATTATTGTCAGAATAATGAATGATAGAATTACGTAAAATTCTATTAAAAGATGGAAAATGGTAAGAAAAATACTTTATTTCAATGATTTTCCCGTTTTTTTAGAAAGCTGTTTTTTTTTTGATATAGTAAAGATACGTTATGTAAAGGGCGTATGGGGATGTAAGTAGGGGAGGAATCGATGAATGAATATTGATGTTAAAAATGAGTTACTAAATTTGCCAAGCTTAAAATTTAAAGTTGATGAAATTGTATTTGATCATATTGATACAAAACCGAATTGGTCAAAAGCGTATTCAATGTTAGATGAAGTTTTACAAAAAATGGCGAATAATTATAATGCGTCCATTCGAAGAAATAATGGGGAAATTCCTAAAGGTTCTACCTATTGGGTGCTTTATATGGATATTGCCGCAAAGCTTATTTATTTTACAGGCTTATCACACGCTCATGTAATTGATGAACATGATGTTGAAGCGAAAATGCATATTGTCAAGCTGTATCAAAAAAGTGCAGCCTGCTTGCCGAATGCTTCATTAGAAATTAATGAAGAGTTTGTTGAAGAACTAATAAAAAGTATTGAAGTCATTTCACCTCAAAGTGATGTGCCAACTGAAATTACGACAAATCACTCGATTGAAGAGTGTTTAGCAGAATTTTATGCATTAACAAAAACATACGAATAATCAAAAACCCATTTTCTGTTCGATAGAAAATGGGTTTTAAACTTCCATTAATCTCTTCCTACTGTCTAAATGCCTTCAATTTTTCATAAATGGCAGCCATTCGCTTTTCTTCTCCTGCAATGACCGGTTTATAAAATTCTGTACCTACAAGATCATCAGGTAAATACTGCTGATTGACCCAGCCACCGAATGTACCAATTGGGGTGTTATGCGGATATTGATAGCCAACATGTCCTAGTTCCGTTGCCCCTGCGTAATGTGCATCCTTCAAATGGTTTGGGATTGCGCCTGTTTTGCCTACATGGATCGCTGAAATAGCAGCATCCAAAGCTTTATAGGCAGAGTTGGATTTGTCGGACAAGCACATCTCAACAACCGCCGAAGCTAGTGGAATGCGCGCTTCAGGAAGACCAAGTTTCACCGCCGCTTCTGTTGCCGCTTGAACATTTGTACCGACTGCTGGATTAGCAAGCCCAACGTCCTCATACGCCATGACGAGTAGTCGTCTGCAAACAGCTATTAAATCGCCACTTTCTAATAAATGAGCTAAATAATATACCGCCGCATTGACATCGCTGCCGCGGACCGATTTTTGGAGCGCGGATAATAAATTATAAAAATGAGAGCCGCCTTTATCCCCGAAAACCCCAATGCGCTTTGCTAATGCATCGATCGCATTATCATTTAATTGTGTTACACCATCCACTTCATCAGAGGCATAATAGACGGATTCTAATAAAGTTAATGCCTTTCTTGCATCGCCATTAGAAGCATTTGCAATTCGTTCGAGCTGGTCGTCTGTCACGTCAATGGGAATTTCCCCGAGCCCCCGTGTATTATCTTCAAGCGCTAATTTTAATAAGTCGAGAATATCCTCTGTTGTTAACCGTTCAAGCTGTAAAATCTCCCCACATCTTGAACGAATGGCTGGATTGACATCATGAAATGGATTTTCCGTAGTCGCACCAATTAATATGATTGAGCCATTTTCAACATGGGGAAGCAGCGTATCTTGCTGGAGTTTATTGAAACGATGGATTTCATCTAAAAATAAAATGACTTTGCCACTCATCCGTGCATCCATCACAATTTGCTCGATATCCTTTTTTCCTGCATGTGTTGCGTTCAATGAAAAAAAGGGCAAATGGGAGCTTCCTGCAATGGCATTGGCAATCGACGTTTTTCCGACGCCAGGAGGACCATACAATAACATAGAAGGAACGTGCCCTTTTTCAATCATTTTAAAAAGCGGGGTTGGAGGACCGATAATTTGCTGCTGACCTACGATTTCTCGTAAATTGCGCGGTCTCATTTTGTATGCGAGTGGCTCGTTTTGCATTGATTTTCTCCCCTTTTTGTGATTTCGTCTATTCATCATAAAGTATTTCCGAGTGGAATAAAAGGAAATGTGCTATAATAATGCATATCAATGGACTAGAAAAAAGAGGTGTTATTATGAAAATTTCAACAAAGGGTCGTTATGGTTTAACGATAATGATTGAATTAGCAAAGCATTACGGAGAAGGACCAACGCCACTCCGTCAAATTGCTGCGGAAAAGGAATTATCAGAAGCTTATTTAGAACAACTTGTGTCGCCACTCCGAAATGCTGGACTTGTAAAAAGTGTTCGTGGCGCCTATGGGGGCTATATGTTAGCGCATAAACCAGCCGATATTTCTGCTGCAGATGTCATTCGCGTTTTGGAAGGACCGATTCAACCGGTAGAGGGAATAGAAAATGAAGAAGCGCCTCAGCGTGAGTTGTGGGGTCGAATTCGAGATGCTGTGAAACATGTATTAGATACGACATCTATTGAAGATTTAGCGAAATTTAGCGATTCAGATGCAATAGATGGCTATATGTTTTACATTTAAAGAAATTTTTACTAAAGGAGTTTTCACGTTTGATGAACACAATTTATCTTGATCATGCTGCCACATCTCCGGTTGCACCAGAAGTTATTGAAGCGTTAGCATCGACAATGGCGGACATACATGGAAATGCATCAAGTATTCATACAGACGGGCGCCATGCTCGTAAAGTATTAGATGATGCACGCGCGTCATTAGCGAAAAAAATTAATGCCAAAATGACTGAAATTATTTTCACTAGTGGTGGTACGGAAGCCGATAACACCGCTATTTTTGGCACTGCATATGCCCGCAAGTCGGAAGGGAAACATATTATTACAACGCAAATTGAACATCATGCTGTGTTACATTCATGTGAAAAGTTGGAACGTGAAGGGTTTGAAGTAACATATTTACCGGTTGATGCAACAGGTCGCGTTCGTATCCAGGATGTTCAGCAGGCGCTACGCGAGGATACGATTTTAGTGACAATCATGTTTGGAAATAATGAAGTCGGCACAATTCAGCCTATTGCAGAAATTGGGGCATTACTACGTGACCATCCTGCAACATTCCATACAGATGCTGTTCAAGCATTTGGTTTAGAGGCAATAGATGTACAAGCGATGCATATTGATTTATTAAGTGTATCTGCCCATAAAATGAATGGACCAAAAGGCATTGGTTTTTTATATGCAAAGCAAGATGTGAAGTTCGCAAGCTTTATGTATGGTGGCTCACAGGAGAAAAAACGTCGTGCAGGTACTGAAAATGTTCCAGCGGCAGTGGCGTTTGCGAAAGCAGCAGAGCTCGCTAGTGAAAAAGCAACAATGCGAAACGAGCAATACAAGCAATTTAAAGCCATTTTAATTGAAGAATTCCAAGTGGCGGAAATTTCTTTTCAGGTAAATGGTCACCCTACAGAAACATTATCGCATGTATTCAATGTGACATTTCCAGGAACAGATGTTGAATCGTTTTTAATTAATTTAGATATGGCTGGCGTGCTTGTATCAAGTGGTTCGGCTTGTACTGCAGGCACTATTGACCCATCACATGTATTGTTGGCGATGTTTGGCAATGATGCGCCAGAACTTCGTAGTTCCATTCGCTTCAGTTTTGGGTTAGGCTTAACAGATGCACTCGCTCGTGAAGCAGGTAAGCGTACAGCAGAAATTGTGAATCGACTTGTGAAATAAAGTAAAGACTTCGCGCCTTTTACGCGAATTTGTCTAAGAAAAGGTGAATAGTAAATGGTAGAAACAAGAGATCCATCACAAATCAGAGTAGTCGTAGGTATGTCAGGTGGGGTAGATTCCTCAGTAGCGGCATATTTATTAAAGCAACAAGGCTATGATGTTATAGGAATTTTTATGAAAAACTGGGACGATACAGATGAAAATGGTGTATGTACAGCAACGGAAGATTATGAAGATGTTATCGCCGTATGTAATCAAATCGGTATCCCTTATTATGCAGTAAATTTTGAAAAACAGTATTGGGATAAAGTATTTACTTATTTCCTAGAAGAATATAAAGCAGGGCGCACACCAAATCCGGATGTGATGTGCAATAAAGAAATTAAATTCAAAGCGTTTTTAGAGCATGCAATGAATTTAGGTGCTGATTATTTAGCAACTGGGCATTATGCACGCGTGGATCGTACAGATGACGAGGTATTCATGTTGCGCGGTGTCGATAATAATAAGGACCAAACGTATTTCTTAAATCAATTGACACAGGAACAGCTTGAAAAAGTTATGTTCCCAATTGGTCATTTACCAAAACCGGAAGTGCGTAAAATTGCAGAAGAAGCGGGCCTTGCAACAGCTAAGAAAAAGGATTCTACAGGAATTTGCTTTATCGGAGAGCGCAATTTCAAAGAATTTTTAGGTCAATACTTACCAGCACAGCCAGGCAATATGGAAACATTTGAAGGGCAACTGATGGGCAAACATGATGGACTTATGTATTATACATTAGGGCAACGTCACGGATTAGGTATTGGTGGAGACGGTGAACCTTGGTTTGTATTAGGGAAGGACCTTGAACGCAATGTTCTCTATGTTGGACAAGGTTTCCATCATGAGACGCTTTATTCAGAAGCGTTATCAGCAGTGAAAATGAGCTATACAACGAAAGCGCCAAAAACAGGTACGTTCAGCTGTACAGCGAAATTCCGTTACCGTCAAGAAGATTCTCCAGTAGAAGTAACAATTCGCGAAGATGGGACAGCCTTTATTGCATTTGCAGAAAAGGTCCGTGCGATTACACCTGGACAAGCGGTAGTTTTATACGATGGCGATATTTGTTTAGGCGGCGGTACAATCGACGAAGTATTTAAAAATAACGAAAAATTAACATACGTAGGTTAAAAAAATAGACAGATGTTCTTGAAAATATTGTTTGGAGTGACAGCATGAAAGTAGATTACAATGAAATTGGGATTAAAGCATTCCAAGAAAAACGTTATGAAGATGCAGGGCAAGCATTTACACAGGCAATTGAAGAAAATCCAGAAGAAGCAGTTGGATATGTGAACTTTGGTACATTACTAGCAGCTATGAATGATGTCGAACGTGCGGAGCGATTTTTCCAAAAGGCAATTACGGTTGATGAAAAAGCGGCAACCGCTTTTTATGGATTGGCTAATCTTTATTATGAAGCAGAGCGTTTTATCGAGGCGGCAAAATTATATCAAAAAGCAATTGATGCAGGAATTGAAGGCGCAGATGCTTACTATATGTTAGCCAAATGTTTTGAACGTGAAGAACAATATAAATTAGCATTACCATTTATGCAACGAGCTGCTGAACTAGCACCGAAAGATATTCAAATTCGTTTAGCATATGGTATTTTACTATGTACGTTAGAAATGTTTGATTTTGCAAAGCCAGAGCTTGATTTTGTCATTGAAGAAGACTGGAATAATGCGGATGCACATTATAACATAGGTGTCCTTTATGCTGTTTCGACACAAGATACAGAAAAAGCACAATATCATTTGAAGCAGGCTTTTACACTGCAACCGGAATTTGATCAAGCGCGCTATATTTATGACATGATCGGCCAACGATTAAATTAATAATAACTCACCATTTTCAGAATTGGAAATGGTGGGTTTTTTATTTTTTAAAATTTTCTGTTTTTTCTAGAAAAAGTAGTATTGTAAATATATGTTATGCAACAAATTTATGATAGAATATAATAATATTAATACGATTTTATTGGGAATGGTGGGGTTTTATGTACAAGGATGTAAAAAAAGAAGATGGTTTGTTTTTAAATTCTGAGCAACAATTTAACCGATTCCTTGAATTAACGGATGAATTAGAATTTTTCACTTTAATTCTGCCTATTAAAAAGCATCTCCACCATAAAACACAATTTTTGTATGATATTTGGTGTATTTTATCAAAACCTAAAGAAAAAAGAATTGAAAATCCAGAAAATGTGATGATTTTCTGCATTAGAAATAGTTTTATGAAAATGATTGAAAATTACCCAATGAAACGATATATCCAAAAAGCGGCGTTAGAAAATGAAAGATTAGCTTATATTTGTACGATTTATATTTTTAAAGCAGTAAATGAATATTTTAAGGTGAAAATTATGTCTAATGAAAGATTGGCCTCCAGTTTCGAAACGTTTGAAAAATACAAACCAAGGAGTATCCGCGCCTATTATAATGAACAATATCAAGGTGCTGAAAAATATCCAAAAGATTTAGCGAGATTACAAAGAACGATTATAACAGAACTTAATGAAATCTATCACAACAACATGGCGAATTTTCACTGGTATGTTAATGAAAAAGTCGATGAGGCAGAAAGAGTTTACGAAGCTGTTTTTGGATTGGTTAATGATTGGGGGGGGAGGTTTCCATGATTATTATCAATCAAATCGAGCATTTGAAAAGTTTAAATGGAAACCTGCAATATAAAGAGGTAATTCAGTTTGCGAACATTACATTACATATTGCATTAGAGCAAAAGCGTTATGCAGAGGCACTAAAATGCTATGAATTGTTAGCAAACGCGAGTCATGGTATAGGTGATATTTCTAGTTTTAGTGGAATTATGGTGGAGTATGAAAAGCTTTGTCTCATCCATGGAGAACCTCAAAATAAGATGACTTATTTTTATTTGTTAAGTATTTTAAATAGTATGGTAAATAATACAGAAACGATTATAGCGTGTAAAAAATCGATTCAATATGCAAGCTCATTAAATCATGTGGAACTTTTTGCGGCAAATTACGCAATGATCGCAGCGCAATTATCATTTTTTGGACAATTGGAACAGGCAAAAATAGCTGCACAACTAGCTCTCTATTATAAAACGAAAAACAGTAATACAGGGCCGCTGAAAGTGAAAGTTAATATGGGGTTGTTATATTATTATGCGGGTGTCAATAATTATCAACAATTTCAAAAAATTAAAAATGAATTACTGCAATATTTAGGGGAAATACCGTTAATTTATCATGCACAAATTGCTTTTTCAGAGGGAACTATTTTAGCGAAACAACAAAAATTTCATTTGAGTGGTATTGAGCTAACAAAGGCATATGTCATTTTTAAAGAACAGGGAAATACGATTGGTTTGCATCTCATTTTCAAAATAATTAATCGTTATCAATTGAAAAATTATGTTGAATTTTATGATGAGTCGTTTAGAAGTGTGAATGACGTGGGGATGGAATCAATTATTTACAAGCAAATTCAAAGTATTCCATCTGACATAGCACAAGATAATGTAAGTTCAACCTTTACTTATAAGTACCCGAATCTTCATACGGAAAAATCGATGGAAACGTATGTGAATGAATTACTGCAAGCGGAAAAAAATGTGTATTGTTTCCATTGGTCTTTTATTACGAATGAAATAGAGGAACTGTTCGGGGGGCAATTTGCGGAACAATTATTGTTTAAATTATTCGATGCTATTTATAAATCGACATCTGCATACGGCGTAGAATTTTTAATTTTCTCTCGTAATGAAGGTGAATTTATTGTAAAAGATATTTCAAATGATGATTTTTTTGCCTTAATTATGGAGCTTGAACAGCAATTACAGTCGATTGTTGTTCAGTTAACGCTGGGAGCTGTTGAAATTCCGATTCATTTCGGTTTTGTCGATTCGAAATACTGTCTTGAAGATGAAGTGACTTATGAAACATTAGTTACCCATGCAGATGCAAGCCTTTACTATGCAAAATCACATGGTCAATTGTATATGTATAGCTAGAAATGAAATAGTTCTCATAGTAACGAAAATATAGTTTGAAAATTCTACCTTGTTAACGTACAATTAGCGTATAGAAAAAGCGATGATGAAAGAGAGTAGTAAGCGATTGATTTTTTTAGAGAGCTAACGGTTGGTGAAAGTTAGTAAACAATGCTTATGAATGGACTTTCTAGCTGCACAGAGGAAATGCTGTGCCGTAGCACTCACGTTACGAGTATTGAAGTGGACTACTGTTTTGCAATCAGTATAGTAGTCAATGAAGGTGGCACCACGGCTCTCCGTCCTTTAGTTACGGAGGGCCTTTTTGCGTCTAGAAAAGTAGAGAATGTCCACAAAGCATGTTTGCATAAGTGGAAAAACAGTTGAGTTGAGGAGAGATTTTGATGAGAGTAGAGATGCAACAACGTTATGTTATGAAACAAATTACGGGCGATACGCTGACACCGATTTCCGTGTATACCGCTTTGAGTGGAAAAAATAAAGTGCTGTTTGAATCGAATGCAAAATTTAGTGAGAGCGGCCGTTATTCCTTTATTGCCGTTGATCCAGTTGGCGAGCTAAAAGGGAGCCAGCATCAAAGTTCTTTTTATAATAAGAATGGCAGCGAGAAAGTGTATGAACAGCCGGTTCTTCAAACGTTAAAGGAATTATTACCGATTCGCGAAAATGAAGCTTATCCCTTTGCCTTTTTTGGAGGGGCGATTGGCTATTTTGGTTATGAAACAGCGTATCATTTTGAGGAGATTGGCGACATTGTCAATGATGTTTATCATATGCCAGATGTACACGTCTTTTTTTATGATACGTTTATTGTAATCGATCATTTACTGCAACAAGTAACGATTGTGGCGATTGATTTATTTCAAGATGGGCGTACGGAAGAAGAGATGCAGCAGGCGGTTGAGGCGATTGAAAAAGTAATTCAGCAGCCGGTGATGACAAGGCCTTCCGAGTCGACGAATATTCGATTTACTCCGACACTTTCGAAAGACCATTTTATCAATATGGTCGAAACGGCAAAGGAACATATTCGGAACGGGGATATTTTTCAAGTTGTATTATCGCAGACGTTTGAAGCGAACATTGATGAACAGCCACTCGCGCTTTACCGTAAATTGCGTACGACGAACGCATCCCCGTATATGTACTTTTTAGATTTTGGGGCGTATACGATTTTAGGTACATCTCCTGAAAGCTTAGTAAAAGTACAAAATGGGCTCGTGACAACGAACCCTATTGCAGGGACAAAGCCGCGCGGAAAAACGGAGCAAGAGGATGCTGAAATCGCCGCTGCTTTATTAGCGGATGAAAAAGAAATTGCCGAACATAAAATGCTCGTGGATTTGGGACGCAATGATGTTGGGCGTGTAGCGCAAATAGGCTCCGTGAATGTGACAAAATACATGCAAATTGAGCGCTATAAATATGTTATGCATATTGTGTCAGAGGTGACGGGGAAACTGCGTGAGGATGCCCATGTAATGGATGTATTAGCTGCTAGTTTACCGGCTGGAACGGTTTCCGGTGCTCCGAAAATTCGCGCGATGCAAATTATTAATGAATTAGAACAGAGGAAGCGCGGCATTTATGCGGGGGCAATTGGTTATATTTCGACAACAGGCAATATGGACTTAGCACTAGCTATTCGGACGATGCTTGTAAAAGACGGAAAAGCTTATGTACAAGCGGGGGCAGGCATTGTATATGATTCTGTACCAGAGCTTGAGTATGAGGAAACGCTGAACAAAGCGCGTGCGTTACTGGAGGTGCGTGTATGATTTTATTAATCGATAATTACGATTCGTTCACATATAATTTATTCCATCAAATTGCTGCAACTGGTGAAGAAGTGCAAGTTGTACGCAATGATAAAATAACGATTTCAGAAATACAAGCACTCAGTCCGAAGGCAATTATCATTTCTCCTGGACCTGGAACACCTGAAAAGGCGGGGATTGTCATTGACATGATCCAGTCTTTGTATAAAGAATTTCCAATCCTCGGCATTTGTTTAGGACATCAAGCAATTGGTCAAGCATTCGGAGCAACGGTTAGTCGCGCCAATCAAATTATGCATGGGAAAACAAGTGAGCTAAATTATGCAGGTCATAGTTTATTTGCACAATTGACAGGGGCAGTAGAAGTGATGCGCTACCATTCACTCATTATAGAAAAAGAAACATTGCCAAAAGATTTTGAAGTAATCGCAACCGCAAAAGATGATGGAGAAATCATGGCAATCCAGCATAAAACGTATCCGCTGTACGGTTTACAGTTTCATCCTGAATCGATTGGGACAGAGGATGGATATAAGATGATTCAGGCGTTTATTGAAAAAATAGAGGTGTAAGTGTGATTCCAAAAAATAAACATGATGTAGAAGCAGTGAACGTTTTACATCGGATGCATGCAACTGAGGTGATTCCATTACTACCACAATTGCTCGAATGGATTCAAGACATGAATTGGCCAGTAGCAGAGCCGGTGCTGGAAGTGTTGTTGCAATACCCGACCGAGATTACAGCTCATGTAGAAGAGGTGTTACTTGGAGAGGATGATATGTGGATTTACTGGTGCTTAGTGAAGGTATTCCCAGCACTACCCTATTTCTCGAAGCTCGTACTTGCAAATGCCGTGGAGCAATTGGCTATGCAAAGAATCACGCCATTCAATGAGGATAATGTGCAAGCCGCAAAAGAAGCGCTTCAAAGTTTGGAAATAAATAAATAAGTAGAGGGGCGTCTAATCAATGGGAGGGAATTTGATTAGACGTTTTTTTGTGGGGAAGTTTTCGTGTAATCCCCTTCTAAATGAAAATTTCCATAATTTTGGTTGACTTGAAATCTGTACCAAGAGTATAATACATTTCAAGGAGTGTATTATGCTGTTAATACATTTTTTTGAGGGTAGTGTATTAGGAGGTTAATACGCGGCTAATTCTTTCTTAAAAGGAATCGCCTATTTATGCCTAATGTGTATTGAGTCCTTAATACACAAAATTATGATTTTCAAGGAGTTGAGTGGATTGGATATAAAGTTTAATAATCGGGATCCAGTTTATGTGCAGGTAATTCGGCATTTTAAAGAGCTAATTGCCAAGGGGTATTATGTGGCTGGTCAGGAAATTCCGTCAAGAAGGGAACTGGCTAATCAGCTGAAAATTAATCCAAATACTGCACAACGAGCTTATAAGGAAATGGAGGAACAACAATTGATTTATACTGAAGGAAATTTGCCAAGCAGCATTACGAAAGATGAAACAGTGCTTAAAAATGTGCGTGAGGAATTAATTATCGAAGCGGTTGACTTATTTGTTGGCTCGATTCAATCCATCAATGTGCCGTTATCCGAAGTATTGGAACTTGTGAAGAAAACGCATGATGCCAAAAGCGGTGAAACGGAGGAATCCAAATGATTGAAGTGAAAAATGTCAAAAAAAAATACGGCAGGAAGCAAATATTAAAAGGGATTTCCTTTACCGCGAACAAAGGTGAAATTACGTGTTTGATTGGTATAAATGGCGTAGGAAAGACGACAATCATGAAAGCCATTATGGCACTCACTCCGATTAATAGCGGTGAGATTTTAATTGATGGGGGAAAAATTCGAAAAGAAAGCTTCGAAAAGATTACGTTTATTCCCGATACAATTACAATGCTGCCACAAATGAAAATTAGTGAAGCTTTTCAATTTATGGCGGATTTTTATAAAAGCTGGAATCCACAAAGGGCACAAGAGCTACTGCAATTTTTTAAGCTTGATGCAAACGACCGCATTGCGAATTTATCAAAGGGAAATACAGCGAAAGTAAATATGCTGTTAGGGTTGGCACTAGATGTCGATTATTTGCTGATGGATGAACCATTTTCCGGCATTGATATTTTCTCGCGCGAACAAATTGCCGAAGTGTTTACGAGCCATTTAATTGAAGATCGTGGTGTCATTATTACAACCCATGAAATTAATGATATTGAACACTTAATTGATAAAGTTGTGCTCATTGATGAAGGGGCAGTATTGAGAGAATTTAATGTAGAAGAAGTACGTGAAAACGAGGGGAAATCCGTTGTAGATGTGATGCGGGAGGTGTATCGAGGGTGAATACTTATTTAAAACTTGTTAATTTCGAAGTGAGTCGATTTTTCAAATTGTATGTCCTCATTATGGGATTGACAATTGTTAGCCAATTGCTTGGAGTTATTTTCGTATCGAAATTCTATTTAGAAAATACGAAGCGAGTCATGTTCGAAAATCAACTATCATTTAGTGAATTTGCAGCAGAAGGGTATGGCGCTTCTCCGTTTTATCAATATGTAAATTCTGAATGGGCGATACTTCCAATATTTATGTGCATCGTCGTTCTCATGCTTTATGTATTTTTTATATGGTATCGGGATTGGTTTGCAAAAAATACATTTATTTACCGATTATTACTATTGCCGACAAACAGGTTGACGATTTATTTCGCGAAATTGACGACAATTTTGCTGTTCGTCTTTGGTTTAATCACATTACAACTTATTTTAATCCCAATAGAGCTTCAAATTATGAATAGCATGATACCAGCAGATTATCGGATGTACTTTTCGCTTTATGAACTGTTTTATAATGATGTATGGACAATGCTGTATCCGATATCAATTATAGAATTCATCATGAGTTATGGACTAGGTTTAGTTTTTGTAGCCGTTATCTTTACAGCTATTTTACTAGAGCGTAGTTTCCGGTTAAAGGGGATTTTCTTCGCCATCGTTTATGGGGTGTTGTCATTTGTTGTATTAATTGTGCCATTCATAATAATGAGCCTATATCCAAACTATTTGTATCCACTTGAACTATTAATTACTGCATTACTAACAAGCAGCATCGTTTTTGGAATGGCTATTTGGCTAGCATCCTATTTGCTTAAACATAAAATTACAGTTTGATAGGGGGAATGACAATGAAACGATATTGGAAAATGCTGCTCATTAGTATTGTTAGCGTAATTGCAATTGGATTTTACTATATTCAAGTAGCAATCGCAGGAAAAGGAGATTTTCCTTTTAAAATTGAAACGACCAGCGGTAATGAGATGGAAATTGAAAATATTAGCCTTGAAGCGTATTATGTAGGGGGTTATTTTCAAAGCCAATTAAACATTTCAAAGGATGGTTCGACTTTGACTCAGTCAAATCGGTCTCAGATGTACAATTGGCTCAACCCGTATATTCCTGACAATGTGCAAAACTATATGCAAGAACACCGCCAATTTATGCGTGGAAAACAATATAATGAAGATAGCTATTTTAAAGATGAGAATTATTTAGTTTACGCAGCAATTCAAGATTTTGATCAATTACACCAAGGGGATTCACTAACGATGGAAATTGATTTACTTGATTTGAAAACAGATGTGCGTTCATCATTTGAAATTCAAGTACCTGTAGAAGAAAGTTATTATTGGATGGGCGTAAGAGATGTCTATATGCAAGATGGAAAAATAAAAATCGTTGCAACTGGCTCTCACGTAAATGGCGGGGATACTTTGCGCATATTTACGGTTGATGAAAAAAGCAAAGCATTGCAAGAGGATAAGCTGATTGGAAAAGTAGCGTCGGAAGTAGGAATTAGTACAGGTCTTCATATGCATACTAATACAAATGAATCACTAAATGATAACTATTATTTGTATGAGATAAAGAAATATAAAGAGAGATGGGATGGTCCTACAAACGAATTACTTTCTCATCAATTGTATGTGTATAATAAGTTGAAAAATGAAGTAGAGGAAATCGTTATTCCATCTGAATTAAAACCGAAAATGACTTTCCTTTATGGCGCACAAGTATTCATGCCGACTTATTCAGCAAATGGTATTGAGCTAAATCATTATAGTATCGAAACGCAACAATGGGAAGAACCATTACATTATAATTATCCAATTACCGTTAATAAGGAGGAAGATGCTCCTTTAGTGCAGCTAATGGATGAGAAGATTTATATCGTGAACCGTGTTGCAGGGGAGCAATTATTGTATATCGGTGATTTACGTACAGGGGAATCTTTATATGAAGGTAAAATTACCGCGGATCAAAATGATTCACTAAGTTCAATTAAGCAGCTTCGTATTTCAACTGTACTTAAAAATAATTAAGTAGATTTCAACATATATATTTACAAAAACTGATTTTCATATTTATGGGATAGGTAAAAACAACTGAAGAAACTAAAATTTATATGGATGCTACACCAGGTGCGAAAACTAATAAGATGATCATTTACAATTCAAAAATATCTATACATGCTACACAGAATGTTCCAAGGCTTCAGTAAGCGGCAAATCGGAAAGGATGAATTCCATAGTGGAATCAACCTTTCCGATTTTGGGTTCTAATGTAGTTATAGTTACTGCGCGTTCATTTTTTTGTAAATATCAATGTTAGCACTTAGGACATTGACGGTATTTTCACCAAAGATACCAAAAAGGCGGTCCTCAGTATTTACTTTTACAATAGCTTCTACTTCATTTACTGACAAACCACTTGCTTTTGCAATACGTTCCATTTGAATTAGGGCTGCATTTACACTAATATGCGGATCTAATCCAGAGCCGGACGCGGTCATTAAGTCGGCGGGAATTTGCTCGCGTTTCACACCTGGGTTGTCTTGTAAAAACGTTTCGATATTGCTCTCAATTCGTGTTATGAGCTCAGGGTTGGACGGGGCATAGTTGAATGTACCTGAGCTGACACCGCCGTAAGCTATTTCCCCGTTTTCACCAGGCATCGTATCTTCTTGTGAATAGACATTGTAATTCACGGCAGAAACGCGCCCCCAGAAATATTGGGGTGATGTAAAGCTTTGACCTAATAATTCCGATCCAACTACTTTCCCGTCTACTTCTAGTAAACTACCATTTGCTTCGTATTTAAAAAATGCCTGAGCAACACCAGTTACTGCGAATGGGTAAATCACACCACATATAATAAACATTGTTAATGTAAGTAATAGCGCTTGTTTAGAGCTTTCAAAAAATCTTTTCATCGTATAGTCCCTCCTATAGTCCCAATATTTGTAGCATAGGTCCAATCATTAAATCAATTAACTTAATCCCAATAAAAGGGGCAAGTAACCCACCTAGTCCATAAACGAATAAGTTTTTTCTTAATAATTTCGATGCACTCATCGGTTTATAGTTAACGCCTTTCATCGCAATCGGGATTAATAGGGGGATGATCACGGCATTAAAAATTAATGCAGAGATGATGGCGCTTGTTGGTGAATTCAACATCATCACATTTAACGTGTTCATTTCTGGAATGGCAACCATTAACATTGCGGGGATAATGGCAAAATATTTAGCCACGTCGTTCGCAATGCTAAATGTTGTGAGCGCCCCCCGCGTCATGAGCAGTTGTTTACCGATTTCAACAACTTCTATTATTTTCGTAGGATTGGAATCAAGATCTACCATATTCGCAGCTTCTTTTGCTGCATTCGTCCCAGAATTCATCGCAAGCCCAACGTTAGCTTGGGCGAGTGCAGGTGCATCGTTTGTGCCGTCACCAGTCATCGCCACAATTTTTCCAAGTGCTTGCTCATCTTTAATAACTTTTATTTTATCCTCGGGTTTACTTTCTGCGATAAAGCCATCCACTCCTGCTTCTTTGGCGATGGAAGCAGCGGTCAGTGGATTATCCCCGGTACACATTATTGTTTTGATACCCATTGCACGCAGCTGGTCAAAACGTTCTTTCAATCCAGGTTTCACAATGTCTTTTAGGAAAATGACACCTAAAATTTTATCGTTTATCGACACGACTAGAGGTGTTCCGCCAACCGATGATACGCGGTGGACGAGTTGCTCTAAGTCTTTAGGAATCACCTGACCAGCAGCAAGACTTTCATTTTTTATCGAATCATAGGCGCCTTTCCGTATTTTGGTGCCGTCTTGCATATTAAGGCCGCTCATACGAGTTTGCGCGGTGAAAGAAATGTGATCGCTCTTTTTGATGATCAAATCTTCGTGCGTTGTATCTACTAACAACTCGCATGCAAGTGACAAAATTGATTTACCCTCTGGCGTATCGTCTGTCAGTGAGCTCAGCCATGCTGCTCGTATCAATTTACTGATCTCTACACCATTTACAGGTGAGAATTCAGAGGCCATCCGGTTGCCGTAAGTAATCGTGCCTGTTTTATCTAAAATTAACGTATCCACATCACCACATGCTTCAACGGCTCTTCCGGACAAAGCTATGACATTAAACTGTGTTACACGATCCATTCCAGCAATACCGATTGCCGATAACAAGCCACCTATCGTAGTGGGAATTAAGCAAACCGTTAGTGCAATTAAAGTCGCGATTGGAATATGCACATCTAAATAGACTGTCATTGGATAAAGCGTCACAACAACGAGTAAAAAGATGATCGTTAAACTAACTAATAGCGTGTTTAGTGCAATTTCATTGGGTGTTTTTTTTCGACTTGCTCCTTCAATTAGGGCAATCATTTTATCAAGGAACGATTCACCAGGTAGTGCTGTGATTTCGATCATGAGCCAATCGCTTGTCACAGTAGTCCCACCTGTTACAGACGAAAAGTCACCACCACGTTCTTTTACGACAGGTGCTGATTCACCAGTAATAGCGGATTCATCCACTGTAGCAATGCCATATATTACTTCGCCATCATTAGGGATGACCTCGCCAGCCTGCACTAAGACGATATCTCCCTTTTTCAGTTCATGTGCTTGTTTCATGACTTCCTGGCCATTTTCTAATAGCACACGCACCTTAGTCGCCGTTTTAGTATTTTTTAGCGTTTGTACTTGTGCTTTTCCTCTGCCTTCAGCGATTGATTCTGCAAAGTTCGCAAATAGAATAGTAACGAAAAGAACGATCGTAACAATCGCATTATAAAGACGATCTTTTTCGCCAGCGCCACTGTCCAGTAGATTTGGGAAAATAGTTAACAGAAGGACAAGTATAAAACCAATTTCCACCACGAACATCACTGGATTTTTTATCATGTAGACGGGATTCAATTTCTTGAAAGCGCCGATTATAGCGTTTTTCATAATATCATTTGTTATAAAACTTTTTTTAGAAGCATTTTCCATTGATGTCTCTCCTTATCGGTAATATATTTTTAAATGTTCAGTAATTGGTCCGAGAGCCAGGGCTGGTAAAAATGTTAAAGCGCCAATCAGTAGCACAATTGCAATAAGTAACGTTGTAAACATGGCATTGTCTGTTTTTAATGTTCCCACCGTATCGCTATACCATATTTTTTTCGCGAGCAGTGATGCAATGGCTAGCTGAAGTATAATCGTTACATAGCGACCAAAGAACATTGCAAGCCCAGTAGTCACGTTCCAGAATGTTGAGTTATCGGCTAATCCTTCAAAACCTGAGCCATTGTTCGCTGAGGATGAAGCATATTCATATAATACTTGCGATAATCCATGTGCACCTGGATTTGTGATACCCGCGACGCCAGCTGTTGTTGCGACAGCCAATGCTGAAAATAGCAAAATGATGGCAGGGTGGACTAATATACAAAGGGCAATTAACTTCATTTCTTTTTCTTCAATTTTCTTGCCTAAAAACTGAGGTGTTCGACCAATCATGAGACAGGCAATGAAGATGGTCAGTAGTACATACATCATCATGTTCATCAACCCGACACCTTTACCCCCAAACACAACGTTCAACATCATGTTAAACATGGGCACGAGTCCGCCGATTGGTGTTAAGGTGTCATGCATATTATTTACTGATCCGGTAGTAAAAGCAGTCGTCACAGCAGTGAATAGCGCGGATTGTTCGACACCAAATCGCATTTCTTTGCCTTCCATACTTCCTAGTTCTTGTGTGATACCGAGGTCGCTAATAAGTGGATTGCCAGCGCGTTCAGCTACAGTAACCGTAACCAATCCAATTAGAAACAGAACCCCCATTGCAGTGAAAATGGCTAACCCTTGTTTTCCAAATATAGTTTTCTTTCTTCGATGAGCTACCATTAAACTAAAAGCCACAACACAAGCACCAGGGAGCAACATCATCGATAGTATTTCTATAATATTTGAAGAAACAGTTGGATTTTCAAATGGAGTCGTCGAATTGGCACCGTAAAATCCGCCACCATTTGTACCAATATGTTTAATCGATTCTAGGGAGGCTACGGGCCCAAGTGCGATATCCTGCATCTTACCTTCAATTGTTTCTACGGTCTTGTTTGGACTAAAGGTTTGGGGCGACCCTTGAGCTACTAAAATTAGGGCAACTACGAATGAAATAGGCATTAATACACGCGTTATAATACGTACAAGGTCTACAAAGAAATTTCCAAGTGTATCCGTCTTCGCAACTAAACGACGACAGAACGCCATACATGCGGCATAACCTGTTGCTGCCGATGTAAACATCATGAATATAATGATTAGCATCTGAGACATATAACTTAATCCGGATTCACCACTATAGTGTTGCAGGTTTGTATTTGTCATAAACGAAATGATCGTATTAAAAGACAGTGTTGCTTCCATATTATCTATGCCATTTGGGTTAAAAAATAAAGCAGATTGAATGCGTAACAGCAGGTAGCCGATGAATACCATAAATGCATTTGAAAGAATTAATGCGAATACATATTGTTTCCCCGTCATATCGACTTGTTTAATGCCACTTACTTTATATATAACGCCATCGACTTTATCAAATACTGGATCGAGCCAAGTATTTTCATTCATTGTTACTCGAAAAAGATAATGCCCCGCTAGTATAACAAGCGGTAAATAGATTGCTAAAATAATGGCGATTTGCCACATACATCTTACCTCCTATAAGTCTCTTAATAGTTTTCTGGATATAATAATGCATGCCCTAGATACCCGAAGAGCGCTACAATAATAATCCCAAAAATGATCCACATAATGTTTCCTCCTTACTCATTTACGAGTTTGTAACACCAAGTTGTTAAAGAATATAAACTAGAAAAACTAATGATTAGTAAGCCAATCATATAAATGTCCATCAATTGAACCATCCTCTCTTTCTTAGATGCTCTTATCATATTGCAATTCAAATTAACGTAGTGTTAGGGAATAGCGGTTTGTATTAAGAAGACATTAAGATTTGAAACTTTCCGCTTTTTCAATGAAAGATGTGATTATAATAAGAAAAGAGGTGAGAATGATGGAAGACATTCGGCAGAGTCCAGAGACGTTTTTAGCCAAGATTTACGAGGGAAAAGATGACAAAGTAGGAAAGCTGAAGATCTTTCTTGGTTATGCTGCGGGCGTGGGGAAAACTTACGCGATGTTAGATGCGGCACATCAAGCTCAAAAACTATGCAAAGACGTCGTGGTAGGATATGTAGAGCCGCATCCCCGTCCAGAAACATTCGCCTTACTTGAAGGTCTTGAACAAATAGCAACGAAAAAGATAAATTATAAAGGAAAGATTTTCGAGGAATTAGACATCGATGCGGTACTTGAACGTAAACCTGAGATTGTAATCATTGATGAGTTGGCGCATACAAACCTGCCAACAATGCGTCATATAAAACGTTTTGGCGACGTCGAAGAATTGCTTGCAAAAGGTATACATGTGTACACAACTGTAAATATCCAGCATATTGAAAGTTTACAAGATTTGGTGGAAGACATAACGGGGGTGAAGGTACGAGAGCGTATTCCCGATCATGTAATTGATCAGGCAGCCCAAATAAAACTGGTGGATATTGAACCAGATGAATTACTTCAAAGATTAAGAGAAGGTAAAATTTATAAAATCGAACGAGTAGAAAAAGCGATTAATTCTTTTTTTAAAAAACAAAATTTAGTGGCGTTAAGAGAAATTGCACTACGTAGAACAGCTGATATGATTTATTATAAAAAAACGCAAAAGTACGATTCTTCTATTCAAAATACACAATTAGAAGAGCATGTATTGGTGGGTATTAGTAGTTCACCAACGAATGCAAAAGTCATTCGGACAGCGGCTAGACTGGCACAGGCCCTGCATGGCAAATTCACAGCACTTTATGTACAAAAAGTTGAAAGAAACGATAGTGACAAAGTGAATTCTGAGCGATTGCAGCAGCATATAAAATTGACGGAACAACTCGGTGGGCATGTAGTCATCGTACAAGAAGATGACGTAGCAGGTGCGTTAGCGAATTATGCGCAGATAAGTGGTGTGACAAAGCTGGTCCTCGGAAGAACGGCTATGAAAAAGAAATGGTGGCTTCCTCATCCCAAAATCAGTGACGCGCTTAATGACTTTGTACCAAACTTAGCGATACATATTGTGCCCGATGTAGAGAATGAACCAATGCGCTTACCAAAAGTAAGACCTCGGCTAAGATTTGAGAGGTTAGACTTGCTTAAAATGGTCGTAGTGTTCGGGTTGGCATCCATCATCGGAATTTGGTTCTTCGCTATGGGAGTTAGTGATTCAAATATTATCACCATCTATATTTTAGGTGTATTAGTACTGTCAACATGGACATCTGGTTGGGTGGTCAGCATGATTAGTTCGCTCGTTTCGGTGCTCATTTTTAACTTTTTATTTACCGAACCGCGATTTTCAATTGAAGCGTATCATCCAGACTATCCAATGACATTTTTAATCATGTTTACCGCGGGTTTCATTACGAGTAGTCTAACGAGGAAGGTAAAGGAGCAGGCAGTTGTTGCGGTGCGAAAGTCTTACCGAATGGAAGTGTTACTTGAAACAAATCGCAAATTGCAGCAAGCGAAGTCGAAAGAGGAAATCATCATGGAAGGTATGTCCCAAATTGTAAAATTAGTAGATGTGCCAGTCGAATTTTTTGAACTAGAAAATGAACTGATCATGAAGTCTGTTTTTTTCCGAACAGCTAGTATGACGACAATCGAAAATCAAGAAGTAGCGGGACGATTTAGCAATGTAAGCGAGCGTGGTGTGGTGAGTTGGGTTGCGAATAATGAGCACGTAGCCGGTAGGTCAACTGATATATTTCCAGAAGCGAATGCCTACTATTTGCCGTTTGTATCTGGTGGTCATGTGAAAGGGGTTATTGGAATAGCGTTATCGAGAGAATCACCTTTGCCAGCATTTGAGCGTAATATCCTCCATGCCATCATTAATGATTTTTCATTTGCCCTTGATAAATGGTATTTGCAGAAATTAAATGCAGAAGTTGTTCAAGAAGCGGAACTTGAACAAATGCAATCAAATCTTTTGCGCGCCATATCGCATGATTTAAGAACTCCGCTGACAAGTATTGCAGGGAATGCCGAGATTTTGTTGACCAGAGGAGAACAGGTGAATGATACGCAGAAAGTCCAACTATACCAAGATATTTTTAGCAACTCCAAATGGCTTGTACAAATGGTAGAAAATTTGCTAGCGGTCTCAAGATTAGATAACGGGCAACTTGCTATTGAGATGCAACCCGAACTTGTGGTGGATATTATACAAGAAGCGCTGTCGCATGTTGTGCGCATAAACAATACGCACAAAATCTCTTACTGTGTTGAGCCAGAATTATCATTCGCCTTGATGGATGCGCGACTCATCATTCAAGTGATCATTAATATGATTGATAATGCATTGACTTATACACCAGCAGGGAGCGAGGTCATCCTGAGGGCAAAAGAAGTGGGCAATTTTGTACATTTTAGTATTCGCGATAATGGTGCGGGGATTGAAGATTCGTTAAAAGCGAAACTATTTGAACCTTTTACAACAGGAAAGATGCAAAGAAGCGATAGCCGGCGAGGTCTAGGGCTTGGTTTAGCATTGTGTCACACTATTTTAAAATTACATGGAAGTGAACTTACTGTTGCAAATAATAACCCAAGTGGTACCGTTTTTAATTTCTCACTTGAAAAAGGAGTTGTGAACATTGATGAATAAACGAATCCTTGTGGTAGAAGATGATGTGGCAATCGGGAATCTAATCAAAATGACATTATCGACGCAAAAATACGAATACGCTATTGTTCGGGATGGCCAAAGTGCATTGCAAAAGGCCATTTCGATGAAACCGGATGTGATTATTCTAGATTTAGGCTTACCGGACATGGATGGCATCGATATTATTCAAAAAATCCGTAGTTGGTCTCAAACGGCGATCATCGTCGTCAGTGCGCGCGGCGAAGAATCTGATAAAATCAATGCGCTCGATGTTGGAGCAGATGATTATGTAACGAAGCCATTTAGCGTAGATGAATTGCTAGCACGTATTCGCGTTGCATTAAGAAGAAATGCGATTGATGGTAGTGTGAATCAGGAGCAACCTATGTTCGTCAACGGTCATTTACAAATTAATTATTTGGCAAATACAGTGTTAGTGAATGGCGCAGAAGTGCATTTGACTCCTATAGAGTATAAGTTGTTAGTGGTACTATCCAAAAATGTTGGAAAAGTTCTGACACATAATTTTTTATTGAAAGAGGTATGGCAAAACTACCTTCCATCGGACATTCCCAGCCTGCGTGTTTTTATGGCAACGCTGCGGAAAAAAGTTGAGGATGATCCCGCAAATCCTAAGTATATTCAGACACATATACGTGTTGGCTATCGCATGCTTAGGTATGAAGGGGATAGTATGCGTGGGGAGTAGTAAGTCCATGTACTGGATGCACAAACAGATTCTGTAAAATCATGTTGTCCAACAAGTAAATATACCAATATATTTTGTAGAATACAGAAGACTTTCATTTCTTATTTTTCACAAAAATTTGTTTAGTATAGCTTAGGAAGGGCAAAATAACAGTGAAAAGTGAAAGGATGGGATGAAATGACTTCTATACGTGATGAAATATTAGAGGTATTAAATCGTGAAAAAATAGGGACGATGGCTACTGTAGAGAATGGAAAACCCTATTCTCGTTATATGACATTTCAACATGAAGACTTCGTATTATATACGGTCACAAATAAACATTCTGAAAAAGTAGAAGAACTGCAAAAAAATCCGTATACACATATTTTATACGGCTACGAAAATAAAGGATTTGGTGATACGTTTGTCGAGATTGAAGGGAAAGTAACAGCGTTTGAGGATGAGGGCATAAAAAATAAGCTCGCGGAATTTTTCACAGATATTTTTATCGGCAATAAAGATGAAATGTTAACGCTGAAAATTGAACCCATTCGCATGCGCCTTATGAACAAGAAAGGCGAACCACCGAAAGAATTAGAATTTAAAACAGAATAGTTAGAGCTGAATTATTCTGTCGAAAGTGGAATTACAGATGATAGCATTGCGCATATCATGAAACAATCAATCGAGCAAATACCGGCAATTCGTAGTGAAATCGAGTTGAAGTAGAAACATTCTGTATCGGGGGTACAAACAATTTTTGTAGGAACAAGGTGTATGAATGTTCTTGCAATTTATGAATAGCCATTCAACAAACACAGAGCGTTCTAAAAAAGTGAAAATCCTCTCTTTGTCTACTGAAGACGAAAAGGGGATTTTTTTATGCAACGGAATCATAATCTTATTGTGGGAGCTACACAAAAATATGGGCTGATCCATTACATGAAGTTGCATATGTATTTTACACGTAGAATACGTCAAGGCAAATATTTCAATGTTAAATCGGAATGTAATTGATTAATTAATGAGAGGGAAGTAAGGGTTGAGATAGGGAAACAAAGAACTTTTACTGTACGATATTTTCGAATAATTGCAATGTGACCACTTTAAATTGATATGCTTTTAACGAATTAATTTATTAAAAAAACCAAAATTGCTTTTTATTTTGGGGAATTCAAACATTTTGCGTCCTATTTGAAATTCATTCCGTCTATATAGGTGAAAGGAGGGCAAAAAATGGATATTGAACAATGCATTAATACATATAGCGATTATTTATATCGCATTGCCTTTATTTATACGAAGGACAGGTCGGCTGCCGAGGAAGTGGTACAAGATGTGTTTTTTAACTATTACCGAAAAGCGCATCAATTTCAAGGGGATGCGACTTTAAAAACATACTTAGTAAAAATGACGATTAATCGAAGCTATGATTATTTACGGAGCTGGAAAAATAAAAAGCACATATTTCTTGAAATCATACAAGGAACTTCAAAAGGAACGGAGCAAATTTATGTTGAACAAGAGTTGCGCGGGGAAGTGACAGCCGCTGTGTTAGCACTACCGGTAAAGGATCGTGAAGTGTTGCTGCTTTATTATTATGAAGAGTTGACCGTGACAGAAATTGCAGTTTTGTTAGAGCTCGCTGCTTCCACCGTAAAATCAAGATTACAACGCGCGCGTAAAAAGTTAAAGCCGAAGTTACAAATGGAGGTGATGGCGGATGAATAAAGAAAAATGGCAAACTGAATTGAAGCTACTTCAGTTAACAGAAGCTCAAAAATCAAGCATGTTGCAGCATGTGAAATCATCCAAAAAAGAGAAAGTAAATTGGACATACAGGCTAGCGGTACCAACCTTTGCGGTATTATGTATACTGTTTTTATTTTTAGTGATGAGTAGTGAAAGGCCTGTCCCTATATTGAATCACGGAACCGAGCAAGCTATTGAAATGGATCATCATGAATATATAATGGAAACGCTAATTTATTTAGCCATCGCCTTTAGCATATATGTCATCAACTGCATTTTAGCCGTCTTAATTGTAAAAAATACTGTTCGCTGGCAACCCAAGATTATGTATTTTAGGGAAAAGTGGGGACACTATCACTGGCTATTTATTGGTTTTATGACCACAGTAACAGTTGGAGGTGCGTCTAGTTTATGGTTCATTTGTTCGACACAACTCGGTTCGAAAATAATCATTTTTTTCCTCATTTTAATATTTTTGCTATTGCTTCAGCTTTATTTAGCACGCAATGTGAAAAGACCATTGCCATGTCCCGTTTGTCATCATACGTATTCAACGCGAGAAATAAGAAAAATTGCCTTTTCATTTAAGGTTAACCTGAAATGCACCACTTGTGAAAAGCCTATTTTTTATACGAGAGCATCAAGGAATAAATTTGGTTTAACATCCTTGTTTACAGGACTCCCTTTTTTCACTGCGATCAATATCGGCCTTCCTTTTATCGTCATCCTATGTATACTCGTCCCTTATTTTCTACTTGTTTGGCGCTTTATATTGCCGTACTATATTGAATTGGAAGATGAAGAGACACCGATGTGGTGAGCTGGGTATATATATGAATTGTTTTAAATGGAAAAATTCGTGTTCTGGTGCAAATATGATTTATCAGAAACAAAGTAACTCCCTACCCTTTACAATGTTATCACAATAAGGGAGTGTTAAAATGCAAGAGACAAGAAGCGAAGAAAGTCGACTAATAAACTATAGCTACGTATTTATGAGGATCATTTGCTTTGTTAAAAGATAAAAATCTCATTTTGCACCAGAACCTAGAAAGGAGCCAATTCATAAGCGGATTGGCTCCTTTCTAGGTCTCATTGTGAAGAAAGGTGCTGGATAGCTTTGCGATATCGCATATAAGTGAGGCCATACAAAACACTCGTCGTAATAAATAACCAAGGCGGTATGAAACGCATTAAAGCAAGGGGCGTTCAAATAAGAAGGCAAAAAGAAATGATGTACCGTCTTTGTCCCATAAGCCAGGTGTTAGATAGGCACTCTTCAATTGGAAAAATTGAAAGTAATCATATTTCGAGTAAATAACAATTAAAAAGAAGAGGGATCCAAAAGCCCAAGAAGCGGCTGATTTCATTAATTGTTTATATTTGGCAATAAGAGAATAGTCATCTGAAAATAAATCATCACGCCCGTCTTTACGTTTTAACCAGTAATAGGTACCATCAGATGCGTTAGCTTTAATAGTGTGCCAGCCAAAATCCTCGTGTAATTGTAAATAATTTTGGCGTGCATCTTTTTTTAAGGCATTTTGATGGTCAATACGAATGACCTGTTCAATGTCAGATGTTTTTTGAAATGTATAATAAAAACTAAAAGTGTTTGCATGTGTACATACCCATCCATTTTGAAGCATAGAATTGAGCCATTTCTCTTCTTTTTCAATATCAAAAAAGATTTTAATTTTTTTCATTTACTTCATCTCCCTCATATAAGGATAAAATATGCTGCAATCGTTGTTGCTCAGATGCTAATATTTCAAGTCCAGCAGGTGTTGTTTGATACACCTTACGCCGAGCATCCTCTGTTTCTACTGGAGTAATCCATTCATATTTCAATAAATTTTCAATCGCGCCGTACATTGTCCCTGCAGCAATACGTACATTCCCATTACTCATATCTTCAATTTTTTGCATCATTGTATAGCCATGAAGTGGTTCTCGTAAAGCGAGTAAAATATAATGCATCGTTTCGGATAAAGGTAGTAGCTTATGCTTCTTCAAGTCCTCACCTCAATCTAATCAGTTTAACTGTATAGTTAAATTATATATAGTTCAACTGAATAATACAACTGTATATTTAAAAAAAATTCGTACGTAACATTGCCCTTTTTCATATAAGAGTTTTTATAAAAAATGATTATTGGCAGTAAAAGCATATTGATAATAATTGACCCGAGTCCATGAGCAGATAACGATATGCTGTTATTTGTAAAATAATTCAAAATGTAATGTAACATATTTTTTACTTATGGTAAAAAATATGTTACATTACATTTATTGGGAGTGATTGAGCGTGTCATTAAGTAGCGAAAGAAAAATTCAAAATAGAATTGTTGTGTTAAGGGCTGAAAGGGGCTTATCCCAAAGAGAGATGGCAGATAAATTAGGGGTGAGTAGACAGACAATCATTTCACTTGAAAAAAACAGATACAATCCGTCCTTAAAATTAGCGTTTGATATTTCGCTCATGTTTGGCGTGGATTTACACGAAGTATTTCAATATGAAGTAGAGGAGGAAAATTAAGTATGGCCATTTTTATAGGGAGTTTGTCTCTTATTTATGTATTAATTTTCTTTATTGCCGTTTTTATTTCATTAAAATTTGAATGGAGTGAAGAGAATAAAGATGAGCGCGGAAAAAGTATTTCAAGTAAATCGTACGGTATGGTTTTTCCTTTAATGCCTTTGGGGTGGTTTTTAATTGAGTTATTTGACCGTTATATTGGTACGCTGAGTTATGATGCATACAAGTTAGCCATTTGGTATTTACTAACAGGATTAATGATTCTTCAAGTAATCATCTTAAGCGTATTAAAAAGGCAATATTAAAATGACCGTTTTTCTTCATAGGATAAAAACTTGAAAGGGGCTGCTGTATGAATATTTACGCATGGATTGGGTTGTTGGGAATTATTTTTCTTACACTCTTGCCGTTACTCAAAAAAGAGAACAGATCTAATGAGGAAATTAAAAAGGTAATCATAACGGTAGTGATTGTGCTCGGAATCATCATTGCGGTGTTAGTTTTTAGTGTCAATTATTTTCTTGCACTAATCGTTGGTTTTATTGCCATGATTATATTCGATAAAAAAACGTATACGAAGAAACGATTGCTAATTTATGGTTCTCTTATTCTAGTTGTTGGGATTTTAGGATATACCATTGGCCGAGATAATCCTAATTATGTTTTGAACCATTTGAAGGACAATCCAAAAACAACTTCCCTTTATATCGCGGAAAATGATGTGCAATTAATTACTTATCAATCGGATGTAGTCAGGCCATTAGCAAGTACAGTGAAAATGCTAATTGCTGTTGAATACGCAATGCAAGTCGATGCAGGCATACTTTCTAAAGATAGCACCGTGTCGCTAGACGTTTTAAACCGTTTATATTATAAAAATTCGGATGGCAACGGACATGAAGAATGGTTGAAAGCGATGGACAGCGAAGGAGAAGTTAAAAACAATGTCGTTACGTTGCATGACGTTGCAAAAGGAATGATTACTTTTAGTTCCAATGCCAATACAGATTACCTTATCCATGTACTGGGCATAGAAAATATCAATGAGCGAGCAAGGATCTTAGGTCTAACACAGCATGAAAAAGTCTATCCGATTGGCAGTGCACTTTTAATCCCGAAAACGGAAGAAAATGCTTTGATGAAAGAGAAGCAGTTAATTGAAAATCTTAAAGAAATGCCGATGAAAACGTATCGTTCTACTGCGGAACAATTAAGTAATCAAATGAGAGAGGGAAGCATTAGCTTTGCAGATCTAACGTTTGATCTGTCTATGAAACTACAAAGAGTATGGTCGGATCGCCTCGTAGGTGGATCAGCAAATGATTACGGGAAATTGTTAGCAATTATTTCGAATGACGAACTTCCAGGAGGAGCGTCACTTATCGCGAGGGATTTACTAGAATGGCCAATGCAAAATAACGAATCGAATCATGAGCGCTTTGTCCATCTGGGTGCAAAAGGGGGATCGACCGCATTTGTATTGAACGATGCGATGTATGCAGAAAATCACAATGGCAATAAAATCGAAATTGTAATTTTGAATGATGACTTGAACTTCTGGCAAGCACAAATGCTCAGATATAATATGAATTCCTTTGAATCAAGATTACTTGGCAGTGAAGATTACCGTCTAAAAGTCCTGAAAGAACTTTCTGAATCATGATACACACAATAAATCAACGAACTGTACAAGGTGTAAAGACGAAAAGATTTCCCCATTGCTTTCTTTGAATGAGGGAAATCTTTTTTTGTTTATCAGGAAAAGCCAAGGCGTAATAGATCTTCTTTCTAACTGGGTACCATCTAGAAAGAACTCAGCTCCACGTTTTCCCGGTCTCTCGTTCATGATTACCAGTCTAAATTGACCGTTAGTCCACAACATGCAATTTCATAAAAACGAACTTCAATTCCGCTAGGTGTGAATTTTGTTTCGAATTTAATCGTGATGCCGATCGAGGTAATTAAACGATCTACTTCTGTTTTATTTGATAGCTGCGCAGCATCCATGAGGTCATGTGAAAATTGCTCTGAAGCGCCAATTTTATCTGTAAGCAATTGAGCCTGTTGCATAATGGAGTGCATACTTTTAGCTGAAATTTTCAGCCTTTTCGTATTTACTGGTGGAAATGGGTTGTTATTTGTTGGCATGGCTATTTGTTTAGGGGGTGGCGCGGGAGAAGGTTGATTTACCGCCATCCACAATGGATAATGTTGTGCATTAACATAATAAGGATGATAACTATAATACAATTGAATTCCTCCTATTGAAGCTAATATCTTATCTTATGAATTGTTATGATTTTCGGTGTATTTATGGATAGGTTACCTGGTGCATAAACAAATCGGGGAGAAAACAGAGCATACGTTTCTTTTAGTCGTATTAAAATGTTAAATATGATTATTTAAATTGATCGCGAAATTAATTCAATAAGAAAAGGGTGCGAGGTACATGAATATCCATGAATCTCGCATTTATTATAATTTGATGTTAATGAGAAGTAGTTTTTGATAAAAATCCATTTTTTATATAATTAACCTAATAATATGGTAGTAAAAAAGTCACTATTAAATATTAAACAACTGTTATTACTTGTCGATATACAAAAAGTAATAAGAAATTAATTTTAGTTCTTTTCACATACTTAGGGGGAAATGTTATGAAGTGGACAATAGGAAAAAAAGTTGGAATATCATTTTCGATTATTATGCTCGTAATAATTTTGATGAGCGTACTATCAGTTAGAAGTGCCTTTACGTTGAATTCAAATACAACGACATTAAACAATGATATTATTCCAGAAATAGGATTGCTAAATAAAATAAATGCTCAAACGGATCACATGTTTATAAATACGCAAAAGAATTTATTATCTGAAGATCAGCCATATAAAGAAAAATACACTGAAGAGATTGAGGCGATTGAAAAGCAAATAGACGAATCTTTGAAATCGTACGAGGTTTATGTGGTATCGGAACAGGGAAAAGCCGATTTTGAAATGTTTAAATCGAACTGGGCGGATCTAGTCGAAAAGAATAATGAGGTGATTCGTTTAAACAATGCGGGTCAAGCGGATCAAGCGACACTGGCATATTACGAAGTAGAGCCCTTATTTGAAAAAATGCAGAAAAATATGGATGACCTGCTTGTTTTATTAGATCAACAATCAGAAAACATTCACAATGAGGGAATGTCTGAATTTAAGCGAACAGTTATTTTTCTACTGGGAGGAAGTATTTTTGCCTTTGTATTAACGATTGGTATTATCATATTCTTTATTCGGGTTATTAAAAATCCGGTTGAATTGCTTTCCAGTCAAGTGAAGCAATTAGCGGATGGTAATTTGGCTATTGAACCAGTAACAATCAATAATCAAGATGAAATCGGTCAATTAGCGACAGATTTTAATAGTATGCTAGCTAATCTGAAGGGCTTAATTGGCGGGTTACAAGCGCATATACAAACGATTGCCGCAACTTCTGAAGAGCTATCTGCGAGTGCGGAAGAAACGACTAAAGCAACAAATCAAATAACTGTTGCAATGGTAAATGTTTCAGAAGGGGCAGATCAACAAGTAATGGGCGCAAGAACGAGCAACGAGGCGATTTCAGAAATGGTGACAGGGATGGATCATGCTACTTCGTCTGTTCAGTCCGTATTTGATTTAGCGATATCTACAAAGGAATATACATCTGTTGGGGCATCTATGATGGATCAAGCGATGGAACAAATGAAGAATATCCAAAATACTTCTGATGCAACGTCGAAAATCATCCAATCATTAGGAGAGAAATCAACAGAAATCAGTCAAATAGTAGGGCTTATTACAACAATTGCTAATCAAACAAACTTACTGGCATTAAACGCAGCAATTGAGGCAGCAAGAGCTGGTGAATACGGAAAAGGCTTTGCGGTTGTAGCGGATGAGGTGCGGAAATTAGCTGAAGATTCTTCCGTAGCAGCTAATCAAATTCGTGAGGTCATTGTATCGGTTCAAAAGGAAGTAACGGAAGCGGTCAATGCGATGGAAAAATCTACGAATAATGTCACGGATGGGATTGCGCTTGTGAAAAATTCAGAAGAAAATTTCCATGGAATTTCTTCGATGATTGGTAATGTATCCTCACAAACGGAAAATATTTCGGCCATTATTGAACAGCTAAGTGCGAATACAAATAGTATTAAAGGTCAATTAAACGAAGTTTCTAATTTATCAGAGAGTTCGTCTGATCAGGCACAAACCGTTGCTGCCGCTGCAGAAGAGCAAAATGCAACGATGGATGAAATTTCGAAATCTGCCTATGAACTAGGACAGTTATCTTCGGAGCTACAAGAAATGGTACAACAATTTAGAATATAAATTAGATCAATTATAATAAGCACTACATGTCGACGGGTATCGTAATGATGACGAACCGAAAGATGTGTAGTGCTTTTTTTAGCCCTAACTAATATTAGCTAGTATAAAGCCCTACCAGCTTTTTTACATTTAAACTGTTGGAAGGCTCAACCACGACAAAATATGGCAGTTGCCATTTTTGAGTTGCAATCGCTTGCTTGCTAGTGGGCGTATCCCAACTCGGGTAAACTCGAATGGCCATTTTTCCTTTTGTAGTGGCTGTTTTAAGGATATTGTGTTTTACAAGCACTTCTTTTGGAAAAACAAATTGCCCGAAAGATTGCTGATCATGAGTAAACGTATTGATTACCAATAAATCCGGAGCGCTTTCTTCTGAAAAGGCTTGGTTTTTATTCGCTGCATCTTTCTCCCAAAAGGCAACAAACTGCCCAATTTTGGTAGGCGTGATTTTAGCAACTCTAAATCGAACAGATTTACAATTCAGCTTAAATACCCCAGCGCCATATTCTGAATTCTGCTTTTCTTCTCGAGAATCCTGTACAGTGAGGAAATTGGGCTTATAAAAAACTTCATTTATGTAGGTTAATGTGTGAGAAAAATTATTCATCCTAAAGCTCCTTCTATTTAATGTCGGTAACCTTATTGAATAGAATAGGTGATTTTTAAAATTTCGTCAAAGGCTGATTAATTTGGAATGATAATTTGCTAATATGGAAGAAAGCTCAGTAGAATACTTTTCATTGTAAAGAATATATTGTGAAGAGTATATCTTTGTACACTCTTACTAAAGATGGGAGAAATAACATGAGTAAAATTGGAAATGACAATTTGACAGATACAAGAAATCAACTAGTAAATGAGATTACTTTATTAAGTAATGATCAATTTAATTGGAAGCTTGATGAGGATAGCTGGAGTATCGCACAAATTTGCCATCACTTAGTTTTGGTGGAAGAGGCGACTCTAAAAGCGATTACATGGGGATTAAAAGCGGGTGAAGTTACGCAAGTAGAGCGTAAGAAAATAGAGCTACTCATACTCGATAGAACGAAGAAATTGATAGCCCCAAAAATCGTTGAACCCGATGTAGATTCCTTTGAAATACAGCAAATAATGACGTTACTTAACGATTCAAGAAAAAATTTAATGACATTACTTAGTACGGTAGAAGACAAATCGATATTGGCGAAAAAATCAGTGAAGCACCCTGCGCTTGGGGAATTATCACTTGATCAATGGATTGAACAAATCTATTTACATGAACAACGGCACATCGAGCAAATAAAAGAGATAAAGGGCCTTTTTTGAAGAATTTCGTATGGTGCTTATTCATAGAATGAAGGGTCCAGGCATTACTAAAATTATCGCATTAAAAAATTTCTACAATTCGAACGATTAGACATACAACAATACACTAATTAAGTGTCAATTTCGCCTAGAACGTGGGGGGAATGCATTTTTAAAGGTATGTTGTATTTTTTTCGGTTACCATCTTAAATTGATAGTAAGGAAGGTACTTTGAGTTAAAGAAATCTCACTGGATATGAACGTACGTTCGGAATCTACGTTCTCTTTTTGTGGGAATTGTGTTAAATTTAATTAGTAGAATTTATCAACAGGCAAGGAGAATTATGGACTTATGCTAGGGAACACACACATCGTAGGCGGCATCACAGCAAGTCTGGCTTTTGCACAAATTTCAAATGATAATCCGCTCGTATTGGTAGGCGCAGGTATTGTCGGTGCGTTGTTGCCGGATATATGCCACGGCGGGAGTAAAATTGGGAGGACGTTTCCCATCAGTTCAAAAATAGTCAATAAGCTATTTGGGCATCGGTCCTTCACGCATAGTTTGCTCTTTTTATTTTGTATAGCGATGCTCATGAATACTTTTATACCGTACAAGGCATTCACAATAGGTCTACTATTAGGAATGGTCAGCCATTTGATTCTTGATATGGGGACGAGGCAGGGAATTAAGTTATTTTTCCCAATCAATATAAAAGTACGATTCCCACTCACGATTAAAACAGGTGGCAAAGTGGAGAAGTTTATCTTTGCCGGGCTATGTATGCTATCACTGTATTTTGGCTATGAAATGATTATTGATATCGTGAACATTACGTAAAAAAATAACCCCTGCATGAGTACGATTTCATGCAGGGGTTTTAAGGATATTCATGAAACCTACCATTTAAGAAACAATAAACCTGCCGCAGCTAGTGAAGAATGATTAAGTTTTAGCTAGTGCTCAAGATCAAGATAAAGTCCATCGACATACATAGTAGTGATGGTCCAAGCAATATCCTCTAGTGGAGATGTTGTTACATTTTGAATGATGTCCCATTGATAATTTTCATTTGTATAAAACCAAGATTTTGCGACTAATTCAGCTTTTAAATCTGTTCGAGCTAATCCGATATTTTGTGCATAGGTGATATCTTTTGTGATGAAGTGGATATTGGCTTGTCGAATTTCTTTCCACTTGCTATTGACGGACTGGGATAGACCGATAGCATCTGAAAAAACCTTCATTATTTTTTCGTTAGATTTAGCCATATTTAGAAAAGCGAAAACTTGTTTAAGTATAAGCTGTTTTGCTTCATCTTTTGTTGTGGGAAAAAAGGGGGTTTCGGCCATCTCTAAAAACTCCTGCATTACATTTTCCATTAACATAATTAAAATATCATCTTTGCCCTTGAAGTGTACATAGGCAGTACCGTAACCTGTTTTCGCTCGTTTAATAATTTGTGAGATTGTCGTTTTTTCAAATCCTACTTCATAGAATAATTCACGAGCTGCATCGAGTAGTTTCTGGCGAGTCATTATAGAACGTAAACTTCTTCCATCCGTTATTTTCTCTTCATTTTTCATTCGAGTAATACCTCCTGATGTACAAGTATCTCAAAGGGAAAAGCGCCGTTTTTGCTTTTCTATTTTTGATGTATTCGAAATAATTCCGCAATAGAACAATGTACCATAAAGCCTGAACTAGTTTGATTTTCGCTACAATTAACGGTAAAAAAGCTTTGTATATAAAAACAAATGGATGAATAGTTGTGTGAATATTCAATATTTTAAAATGATAGATAGATTTATAGTAGCTCAACTAAATCTTAGAAACAATGGTTGTTTCTCAAATAAAAAATTTGGAAAAATATATTTTTTTAAACATATTGACGCGATGTCAGTATTATAATAGAGCAGGTCTATATTCAGAATGTTATAAATAATGAAACGGAGGCGATGTTTTTGAGTAAAGAATTATGCTTGTTCACACGAGAAAATGCACAACAACAAGATTTGGAAGACAAGTTTTATCCATATCGTGAGGAATTTTATTTGCAACCAGGCGTTATTTATCTTGATGGAAACTCATTAGGGCTTATGTCTAAACGTGCAGAGGTGAAAGTAACCGAGCTGATAGAATCATGGAAAACGTATGCGATTGAAGGCTGGACAAAAGGAAGTTATCCATGGTTTTTCTTGTCTGAAAAGCTGGGAGAAATGTGTGCGCCACTTGTAGGAGCTTTAAGTGAAGAAGTAATTGTAAGCGGTTCCACTACGTCGAATATTCATCAACTCATTTCAACCTTTTACAAGCCAGTAGGAAACCGGACGAAAATTCTTGCGGATGAGTTGACCTTTCCATCGGATATATATGCACTACAAAGTCAATTGAAATTGAAAGGATATGACCCAGCAGAGCATTTAGTACAGGTGAAAAGTCGAGATGGAAAAGTTATTTTAGAAGAAGATATTATCGCGGCAATGACAGATGAAGTGGCGTTAATTTTCCTGCCCACAGTGTTGTATAGAAGTGGACAGTTATTAGATATTCAGCGTCTGACTACTGAAGCGCATGCTCGAGGAATATGTATTGGTTTTGATGCATGTCATTCTATCGGAGCGGTTCCACACTCCTTTAGTGACTGGGGAGTTGATTTTGCCGTTTGGTGCAATTATAAATATTTGAACGGTGGACCGGGATCGGTAGCGGGCATGTATATGAATAAAAAACATTTTGGCATACAACCTGGTTTAGCGGGATGGTACAGCTCCAAAAAAGATAAACAGTTTGATATGGAGCATATTTTAGATGTAGAAGAATCGGCTGGAGCTCTCCAGTCGGGAACACCTCACGTCCTAAGTTTAGCACCAATCATTGGTTCGTTAGAAATATTCGCTGAAGTAGGTATCGAAAAAGTACGTCAAAAATCACTGCATATTACACAGTACATGACAGATTTAATCAATCAAGAGTTATCAGGATTAGGTTTTTCAATCGGGAATCCTAGTGAAGATGCAAGGCGCGGTGGACATATTTGTCTCGAGCATGATGAAGCTGTAAGAATATGCAAGTCTTTGGTGGAAAATAGAATTATTCCAGATTTCAGACCACCGAATATTATCCGTCTTTCGCCGGTCGCATTTTACACTTCTTATGAGGAAGTGTGGAAAACGGTCCAAATACTCAAGCACATCGTAACGGAAAAGCACTACGAAAAATTTGATAAGAAACGCAATGTTGTCTCATAAACTAATCAAGAACTGAAGGAGGAGTTCGTTATGAAAAATGACAATAGCTTTCAGGATATTATCGAACGGGAGAAAGGGTTACATCGTAGTTTAACGACAGGACAATTGACGATGATTGCTATTGGTGGTGCAATCGGAACAGGGTTATTTTTAGGAAGTGGCTTGGCAATTGGTTTGGCGGGTCCGAGTGTTATAGTCAGTTATGCCATTGGTGCATTAATTGCACTACTATTAATGGGCTGTCTGGCAGAAATGACGGTGGCTCATCCTGTTACAGGTTCGTTTGGGGCGTATGCAGAACGTTATATTAACCCATGGGCAGGTTTTACCGTTCGCTATTCTTACTGGTTTAGTTTAGTTTGTGCAATCGGAACCGAAGTCACAGCTGTTGCGGTATATATGAAATATTGGTTTCCAACAGTTCCCGCAATTGTGTGGATTGTAATATTCGCAGCGATTTTAATGTATGTCAACCTGACAAGCGTTAAGATGTTTGGTGCTGTTGAATATTGGTTTTCGTTCATCAAGATTGTTGCGATTACTGGTTTTATCATTTTGGCCGTGTATGTAGTTGTTGGTGCGGATAGCTCATCGGAGATTGGTATCCAAAATTATACGAATGATGGTGGGTTCTTCCCGAATGGAATGTGGGGAATGTGGATTGCTGTATTTATTTCGCTATTTAGTTACTTAAGTATTGAAATGATTGCGGTTAGTGCGGGAGAAGCAAAGGATCCAGAAAAGGCAGTTCCAATTGCGCTTCGTTCAGCAGTTGTCCGTCTCGTGCTATTTTATCTGTTAACGCTATCCCTAATGTTAATGATTGTTCCTTGGGGTGCTGCTGGGGTTGATAAAAGCCCATTTGTTAAAGTTATGGAAATTGTTAATATTCCAGGCGCAGCAGCCATTATGAATTTCGTAGTTCTTGTGGCGGCACTTTCAGCTATGAATAGTCAATTATATATTTCAACACGTATGATGTTCTCATTGTCTCGTGGTGGCTTTGCGCCGAAAATACTTGGAAAGCTAAACAAAAAATCAGTTCCATCAATTGCACTATTTACTTCTGTTATTGGGATTGTCTTTGCAACGATTTTCACAGTAGTAAAACCAGATTCAGCTTTCGCATTAATGATTTCACTTTCTAGCTTTGGCGCCATGTTTGCTTGGTTTATGATTTTTGTAACACATCTATTTTTCAGACGGAAATGGAATTCAACGAATGGACGTAAATTACCAGTAAGAATGATTGGATTCCCTTATTTAACGATACTCGGGGCGGTTCTCCTAGCATCGGTTGTTTTATCCACGTGGTTTTCACCTGACTTTAAAGCCACATTAACACTTGGCTTCCCTTGGCTGATCTTTATCTCAGTCTGTTACTTTATTTGGAAGAGAGTTAACGCAAAAAAGGTGAACTAGTGGAAGAAAGAGATGCATTTTGACGGTGAGATTGCTGGGGACAATTGAACATAATAAACCCTGTATGGTGGTAGTATGTATGAACCGCTATACAGGATTTTTTTGTATTGTACATAAGATGTTGGAAAAAGTACTAATTTACCCCTTTTAAATCATTCTATGTGCGTGTATGGTTTAGTGAGAGATATAATCTACTTAGAGAGAGACGAGGAGTGAATGCCATGACTATTAAAGTAAGAAGTATTGTAGCTTTCGGTTTAATCATATGCCTCGTCATTTTGATGGGCTTTTTGCAACAACAAAATTCAAAATCACTACTTGCACATATTCAACTTATGAAAGAAGAAACGCTTCAAGCTACGTTATTAGCGGATGAGATGAAATTAGCGGTAGTCCAAGTGCAACAATATTTAACAGATATTAGTGCAACGCGTGCTCAAAACGGTTTAGATGATGGCTTTGAACTAGCGGAGGAGTACAGTCAAATTTTTAAAAACAATTTGAATGAACTTCAAATCCTGCATCCACAAGATAAGGAAAAGTTAGAAGAAATACTAATAGCTTTTGATGCGTACTATGCGACAGGACAAAAGATGGCGAACAGTTATATTGAAGTGGGTCCAGAGCGAGGCAATCAAATCATGTTAGAATTTGATACGACGTCCATCGAAATTAATGAAAAAGTAACGGTTTTCCAGCAAAAGAGTATTGTAGAGATGCAAAACTCTTTAGAAAATGTTGAAAATCTTATTAATGATAATAAAAATTCGTTTTTATTAATATTTGCTATTATTTTAGTTACTTGTATCATTGTGGGCATTTTATTCGCGCGCTCGATTATTGTACCAATCAATAAACTGGCTGCTGCGGCGGAGATCATTGCAAAAGGCGATTTACGTCAGAAAGATATCGAAGTCAAAACAAATGATGAAATTAAAAATTTGGCTGGGTCATTTAATTTGATGAAGGCGAATTTACAGAAATTTATTCATAGTGTGGCAGCAAATCTAGAGCATACAACATCAGCTACGGAAGAATTAGCAGCAAGTACGGAAGGGATATCACTCACTTCCCGTGACATTGCAAAACGTGTAGAATTAATGGCAACGAGTGATAACCAAGCTGCTGCAACAGGGCGTGAAAGTTCGATTGCGATGGATGAAACGGCGCATGGTGTCCAACGTATTGCAGAAGCCACACAATTACTACATACGAAAGCTGTTGATACACAATCCATTGCGCATGAGGGAGAAAAAACGTTACACACTGCTGAAAATCAAATGAAGATTATTCAACATTCTTCTCAAGAGACAAGCGAGCGCATTCAACAACTAAGTGTCCAATCCGTTGAAATTGTTACCATTACAAAAGTTATTACAGACATTACAGAACAAACGAATCTTCTGGCGCTCAATGCAGCAATCGAAGCAGCACGAGCAGGTGAGCATGGAAAAGGTTTTGCGGTAGTAGCTGATGAGGTTCGTAAGTTAGCGGAACAATCAAAGAGCTCTGCTTATCAAATTGTCGAGTTAATCGCGAACATTCAGCACAATACGAAAGACGTTGAAAAGGCCGTGCAGGTAACGGTACTCAATGTAAATGAAGGGGTCCAATTTATTCAAAATGCGCAAACGGCTTTTGATCATATTGTAGGTGCAATTGAAGAAATGACAGACCAAATTGAAGATGTTTCTGCGTCTACACAACAAATTTCAGCAAGTACAGAAGAGGTGGCTGCATCTGTCAATGAAATGTCAGCATCAGCAAATACAATCGCCAAACAATCGGAAGACATTACTGCTACTGTAGAAGAACAAGCAGCAACGATTCAAGAATTGAGTGCCGTGGCGAAAAGTTTAAGTGAAGAGGCGCTGTTGGTAAAGGGTGAAATAAATAAGTTTAACGTATAAAATCCGCCACGTATAGAAGGATAGAATTTCTGTTGAAGCAAGGTAAAAATAAAAGATCAACCCGACATTGGGACTGACCCCCGTATATAAGACAGAGGTCAAAAAAGTATTTATCCAACCAGTTGTCGGTATTGAACCGGCGACTGGTTGTTTAATTTCGCTTGTATTCGGATATAGTTATAATACTTTATATAGTCATTGAC